>CAZQOO010000072.1:0-12113 GCA_964594845.1 uncultured Porphyrobacter sp.
TGTTTGAGAAGCCCGCATTCTTCGCCACCCACAAGGCACCGGTCACCCCGCCGGCGGGGCCGGACATGAGGATGTTGACGGGGTGCTCCTCGGCCTTCTGGCTGGACATCAGCCCGCCGTCGGAACGCAGCAGCGAGAGACGGCCCTTCAGCCCCTCGGCTTCCAGCTTGGTGCGCAGGTTCGAGACATACTTCGACACCACCGGACGCACCGCGGCATTGGCGACGGTCGAGAGCGTGCGTTCGTATTCCTGCATCTCGGGCAGGACCTCGTGCGAGAGCGAGACGGGAATGCCCGGCAGTTCCTCGGCGGCGATTTCGCCAATCCGCGCCTCGTGCGCGCCGTTCAAGTAGGCGTTCATCAGGCTGACGGTGAGCGCCTCGATCCCGTCACCCTTGAGCTTGCGCAGCGCCGCGCGCACCGCGTCTTCATCCAGCGGAGCAACTTCGCGCCCTTGCGCATCCATCCGGCCCGGCACTTCGACCGTGTGTTCGAGCCGCGCGAGCGGCTGCGGCTTGGGCCACACGATCCACGCCGCCAGCCCGCCGGGGACATAGGAGCGCGCGATCTGCATGATGTCGCGGTAGCCCTGCGTGGTCACGAGGCCGACGCGGGCGCCCTTGCCTTCGAGCACGGCATTGGTCGCGACCGTGGTGCCGTGGAGGAAATAGGTGATGTCGGCGGCGGTGATGCCGGCCTTCTCGGTGATCGCCTTCACGCCCGTCAGGATGCCCTCCGAGCTGTCATGCGGGGTCGAAGGGGTCTTGTGCCGCCAGAACGCCCCGCTCGCCTCGTCGAACAGCAAGAGGTCGGTGAAAGTCCCGCCTACGTCCACACCCAGCCTGTATGTCATGCCTTTTCCTCTAGCCTATGCTGCGCGGGCGACCGCCGAGGGGAGTTCCCGCCCCAGCACATCCGCAAACCACTTGTTGGCGGCAATCGCCGCGCCCAAATCGATGCCGCTCTCCACGCCGGAACGCGCCATCATGTAGATCAGGTCCTCGGTGGCGATATTGCCCGTCGCGCGCGGCGCGAAGGGGCAGCCGCCGAGGCCGCCGAGCGACGCGTCGAAAATGCGCACGCCCGCCCTGTAAGCTTCCCACGCATTGGCGATGCCGGTGCCGCGGGTGTTGTGGAAATGGGCGCGCATCGGGATTTTGCCTGCGAGCAACTCGCCCAGCTTGCCGAACAGCTCGCCCGCTTCCCACGGGGTGCCGACGCCGATGGTGTCGGCCAGCGCGATTTCCTCGGGGTTCTCGGCCGCGATTTCCGCGGCGATGGCGAGAACGGTGTCGTGCTTCACCTCGCCCTCGAACGGGCAGCCGAAGGCAGCACTGATGGTGACCTGTGCGCGGATGCCTTCCTCGCGGGCGAAGCGCAGCATCGCGCGGGTTTCGGCGATCCCTTCGGCGATGGTCTGGCCCTGGTTCTTCTGGCCGAAGGTGTCGCTGGCGACCACCACGCAGCCGACCTGATCCACCCCGCGCAGCCCCCCTTCGCGCGTTGCCAGCGCGCGCAGCACGCCGCGCTTGTTCAGGGCGAGGCCGACATAGGTGCAGTCGGGCCGGTCGGGCAGGGCGGCGATGACCGCCTCGGCGTCAGCCATCTGGGGGACGCGGGCAGGGTGGACGAAGCTTGCCACTTCCAGCCGCCGCGCGCCGTAGCCGATCATCCGGTTGACGAGATCGAGTTTGGTGCCGGTGGCGATGATGTCCGGTTCGTTCTGCAAGCCGTCGCGCGGTCCGACTTCGACCAGTTCGATGTGAGCGGGGGGCATCCTGAATCGCCTGTGCTTGCGGGGACTGCGAGGGTGCATGGCGCAGTTTGTATACAATTGCAATCATGCATGGCATGACGAATTGCACTGGAACCACATGTCGATCCTCGCGTTGTTACGCGTCTTTTGCATCTTTTGCAGGCCCGACGGCGCGGGCGAAGGTGTGAAACGCGCGGCGCAGATGGCTGCCCATCACCGCGCGCGCCCAATCGGGATCGCGGGCGGCGAAAGCGGCGATCAACTCGTCATGATCGCGTGCGGATTGCCGCAGGTCGTCGGTCGAATAGGTGCGCGCGGTGCGCAGCACCACCGGTGCTTCGACCAGCCGCGCGAGCAATTGTCCCAGGCGCGGCGACTCCGCCGCTTCGACGATGGCCTCATGGAAGGCGCGATTGGCATCGAGAAAGCGGGCGACATCGGGTTCAGACGCTTCGACCGCCGCCGTGAGTTCGCGGTTTATCTGCTCCAGCGCTGCGATCTGCGTCCTTGAAAGCCGCTGTGCAGCGCGCTCGGCTGCGTGGCATTCGAGCATCTGGCGCAGCGCGAACAGCTCCTCGATATCGTCGCGGCTCCAATCGGCGACGAACAGGCGCTTGGTGTCCGAGCGCACCAGCAGCAGCTCGTTCTCCAGTCGCCGCACCGCCTCGCGGACCGGAGTGCGGCTCACCCCGGTGATCTGCGCCAGCTGATCCTCGGTGAGCTGCTCGCCTGCCGTCACCGCCCCGCTCAGCAGGTGGGCGCGGATCTTGGCGTAGGCTTGTTCCGAGGCGCGGCTCATCGGCAGGCGATCGTCCGGAGGGAAAAGCAGGCGCGCACGGTCATGGTGTTTCCTTGTGTGATCTGGCGGCCGCCCCTGCAAGCCTGTGCGGCGGCAAGAACACACCTCGAAGCTTGCAATCGCGGCAATTCATATATCCACTTGACGGACAGGTTTTGTATACAATACCCACCTGTTCCGAGGCAACAGGGGAGTGCCGTGAAGCGTATAAAGGTCATCGTGCCGATCGCCATGGATGAAGCCGGGGTGGCCAACCGCGCCCAGCAGCTTCCCGATGGTTTCGTGCGTCCGGGCTTCGCGCCCACTTTCGAGGCGGTGCGCTGGGGCGCGGCGCTTGGCGATTCCTACCACGATACGCTGCTGATGGACTGGACGGTATTCCAGGCCGGCATCACCGCAGAGGAGGAGGGCTTTAGCGGGGTGCTGATCGACACGGTCAGCGACTCCGGGCTGTGGCCGCTGCGTTCCGTGCTCAACATCCCGGTCGTCGGCCCGGGCGAGGCGAGCTTTGCTGCCGCGATGATGCTCGGCAAGAAGTTTTCCGTCATCACCATGTGGCCGCAGTGGTTCCCGCTCTACGAGAAGGTGCTGAACCAGCACGGCTGGGATCACCGCTGCGCCAGCGTGCGTTCGATCGACACGCGGCCCGATGTCACCGAACTGCTCGAAGGCAAGGAGGAGGTCGTCTTCGCCAAGCTCAAGGCCGAGGCGATGAAGGCAATCGAGCAGGACGGCGCGGACGTGATCGTGCTGGGATCGACCACCATGCACCAGTCCGCGGCCTACCTGCAGAGCGAGCTGCCGGTGCCGGTGATCAACCCGGGGCAGGTCGCCTACAAGAACCTCGAAACCCTGATCGAACTGGGACTTGCCCATTCGAAGAAGGCCTTCCCTGCACCCGAAGTGCCGATGCACGCCAATATCCGAAAGGGCTGGTACTGATGAGTGAAAGCTGGAGCGAGGGCGGTCCCGGCCAGACGCCGCTGCCCTATCCCTTCTACGTCGATATCGTCACCAAGCGGTATTTCGACGGGGTCGACAACAAGGTCATGGATCAGGTGCTCGACTGTTTCACCCCCGACGCGATTCTCACCGAGGTGACCAGCAACACCGTCCACAAGGGGCGCGAGGCGATCCGGGCGATGTTCGTCAAGCTGTTCGCCGATTTCGAGACCATCTGGCACGGCAATTTCGTCCACACCGCCGATCCCGAAACCAATGCGGTGTGCAGCCAGTTCACCGTGCTGATCACCCCTAATGGCGGGGAGGAGCTGCGGTATGAAAACTGCAACCGCTTCTACCTCAAGGACCGGCTGTTCCACCGCGTCTATGTCTACATGTCGGGTGACAACCTGCTGAAGGAAGGGGACGCCTGATGCAGTACGAACCCACTCTGTCACGCGCTGAGCTGATCGAATTCGCGCTGAACAAGTATTTCGCCCGCGTCGATGCCAAGGACATGGATGCGGTGCTCGACTGCTTCCATGACACCGCGCTGTTCTGCGTCCAGACCGCCTTCACCCGCCACAGCGGCAAGGCCGAGATCCGCCGGATGTTCGAGGATTTCTTCGCGTCCTACGCGGTCATCATCCACCGCGATTTCACCTGCACCGTGGACGAGGCCAACGGGCGCATCACCGCCAGCTTCACCGCCGAGTTGCACGATGCGCAAGGCAATGTGACGCTGCTGGAGAACACCAATTTCTGGCGTCTGCGTCCCGGCCCGGACGGTGCGAAGTTCCAGGAAGTCTATGTCTACATGAGCGGGGCCAACCCGCTCGTCTGATCCCTCATTTCACCGTTTCCTCTCAGGAGAGCCGTCCCATGAATTTCCGTCTCGTTCTTGCCTCTGGCGCGGCTCTTGGCGCCATCGCCCTGTCCGCGCCCGCCATGGCGCAGGAAGTCGCCTCTGCCGATCCCGCCGCCGAGGAAAACAACGCCATCATCGTCACCGCCCGCCGCCAGTCGGAAAGCGTTGCCGATGTGCCCGCCGCGATCACCGTGTTCGGGGCCGAGGCGCTCGCCAAGACCGGCGTGCAACGCGCCGACGACTTCATCCAGCTGACCCCGGGTGTCACCATCGTCACCGGCACCGCCGAAGCGGGCGATACCCAGATCAACATCCGCGGCATCAACGGCGCGCGCGATGCGGAAAGCTCGGTCGCGCTGGTGGTTGACGGCATCCTCAAGACCAACACCGCCCAGCTCAACCAGAACCAGGGCACGATGCGGCAGGTGGAAATCCTGAAGGGTCCGCAAGGCGCGCTCTACGGTCGCAACGCCGCTGCCGGCGCGATCGTGATCCAGACCGTCAAGCCGGGCGACACGCTCGAAGGCGGGGTGACGCTGCGCGCGGCCCAGGACAATACCTACCTTGCCACCGGCTATGTCGCGGTGCCGGTGGGCGAGGCTGCGGGCTTCGTGCTGTCGGGCAACTATTCGACCACCGACGGCTTCTTCCGCAACCGCTTCCTCGGCAATTCCAAGACCATCGACGATCAGGAAGTCTGGTCGGTCGACGGGCGCTTCGTGGCCGAACTCGGCCCCAATACCGAGCTCGATGTGAAGGCCCGCTATGCCGACCTCACCGGCGCCTCGATCAACTTCAACGCCAGCTTCCACCTGCCCAACTTCGCGGGCGTGGATCCGGCCTTCTTCGAGGATGTGAACGAGCATCCCTTCGGCTTCTATTCGAACATCCGCCCGACCAACGACCAGACCACCTTCGAGGCCTCGGCCAAGATCGAGCACGAGTTCGACAGCGTCACGCTGACGGCCTGGGCCCTCTACAGCGATGTCGACCAGTCGCTGACCGCCGATAGCACCTCGGCCGACTTTGCGCGCTTCACTTTCCCGGGGGCAACACCGGCTTCGGTTGCAGCGTCGAACGCCTGCTTCGCATCGACCGCAGCGCTCACCGGCTTCCCGCTCAACGCGCCGACCTTCATCGGCAACAATCCCGTGCCGTTCATCTTCGATCCGGTCAACGGCTCGACCTTCGGGCCCTACAGCCCGACCACCTGCGACGGCACCCAGTTCCAGATCCGCGAGCAGAGCGACATCAGCGCGGAAGTCCGCCTCGCCTCGAACGGTGACGGGCCGCTCAACTGGCAGGTCGGGGCCTATTACCTGCATATCGACCGCGAGGTGGGCGTCAGCCTCGGCGCGGATCTCGGGCAGGGCGTGATCCGGCAGCTCTACAATGCGCCGGGATCGTCCAACCCGACCACCCAGCTCTACAACGATTCCTTCAAGACCGATGTCTTCGCGGTGTTCGCGGCCGCCGACTTCGACGTCAGCGACCGCTTCAACATCAGTGTGGCGGGCCGTTACGATATCGAGGACCGCAGCGTCAGCAGCCTCGTGCCGACGGTGTTCGATCCCTTCACCGGCGGGCCGATCAACCCCGGCCAGCAGGTCGTGAACGGCGTGGTCCAACCGATCCCCGATCAGTCGCAGACCTTCAAGCAGTTCCAGCCCAAGATCTCGCTGCGCTACGAGCTGGCCGACAATGCCAACCTCTATGCCAACTGGGGGATCGGCTTCAAATCGGGCGGGTTCAACAACCAGGGCTCGGCGGCGATCGTCGATCAGGCGTTCAACCAGTTCATCGGCACCAACGTGCAGATCAACGACCAGTACCGCAAGGAAGTCTCGAGCGCCTTCGAGGCGGGGATCAAGGGCAGCCTGTTCGATGGCCGCATCACCTATGATCTGGCGGGCTACTATACCACCATCGAGGACATGCAGTTCTTCGAATTCTTCGTCGGCGGCTTCGGCCTGCTGCGCGTGGTCTCGAACATCGACGAGGTCGAGATCTACGGCGGGGAGCTCAACCTGACGGCCGAGATCACCGAAGGCTGGACGGTGTTCGGCTCGGCCAACGTGACCGAGAGCGAGATCAAGGAAAATGCCTCGCGTCCGGTGACGGTCGGCAACAATTCGCCCTACACCGCCGACTACACGCTCAACTTCGGCACCCAGTTCGAAGTGCCGATGACCAGCTCGATGGATTTCGTCAGCCGCGCGGATTACCGCGTCACCGGTCCGACGTGGTTCCACACGCTGCAGGACGATACCAACCCGACCCTGTTCAGCGGACTGCTGCCGGGTTCGGCGCTGCAGCTGCCGGCCTTCGTGGGCGATGCCGATTATTCGGTCTCGCGCCGCGACGCCTTCGGCGTGGTCGATGCGCGCATCGGGGTCGAGACCGACCGCTGGTCGCTGTTCGCCTATGCCGAAAACCTGTTCAACAAGAAGTATCTGAACGAGGTGATCACCGCGGTCGAGTTCGGCGGTTCGTTCATCTCGCCCGGCGGGCGCCAGCGCCTCGGGATCGAGTTCGGCTACAAGTTCTGAGCCCCTCGGGTCGGCTCAACGCGGCGGCGACGGGCAAAACCCGCGCCGCCGTTTTTGTGAGTCCTTGTTGCCCTATCGCGCTGCTACATGAGGGCGTGTTTGTTGCCCTAACGCGCCGCTACATGAGGGCGGGGTTTCATCCCCTAACCCCGCGCCACGGTTTCCAGCAGTTCCGCCGTCACCGGATAGCCCGCATCGCCGAGGATCGTCAGCCAGGCCTTCCCGCCTTCCTCGACGATCTGCGGCATGATCGTCTTCACCGGGATCGCCTCGGCCTGGGCGCGGGCTTCTTCGTAGCTGGCGAACAGCGCGAGGCGTTCGAGATTGCGGCGGGTGGGGAAGATCAGCTTGATCTCGCCGCGCTCCGCCGCCTCCAGCGCGCCCTGTGCCGAGGTCCAGAACAGGTGGGTGTTCTCCGACTGGTCGATCGACACCTCCACCGCGCCGGTGCCGAGATTGGCAAGATAGAAGCGGGTGTCATAGACGCGCGGGATGCGTTCGTTCTTGGGGAACCAGCGGGCGAAGGGCGTGATCTGGGCAAGATCGAGCTGCCAGCCGAATTCCGCCAGCACCGGTGCCAGCGCGCCGACCTCGGCCAGCATCGCCCGCGCGGCGGCGGCCCGTTCGGCGTCGATGGCACCCGCGAGGCCCATGGCGAGGCCGGTTTCCTCCAGCGTCTCGCGCACCGCGGCGATCTGGTGCGCCGCCTCGTCCGGCGCGAGCCCGTGGGCGGCCGCGATGTCCTCGCCGAGCGCGAAGTCCGCCGGATCGACCCGTCCGCCGGGAAACACGGCCATGCCGCCGGCAAAGGTCATGCCGGTCGAACGGACGGTCATCAGCACTTCAGGCGGGCCGCCAGTGGGGGCGTTGCGAAAGATGATGATGGTCGCGGCGGGAATGCCTTGCGGGGAGGAATCATTGGTCATCGCGGGCAGGATGGCGCGGCGGCAAGCGCTTGCCAAGCGCTTTGGCGGTTTCCTGCCGCTTTGGGGGAACTGTCGGAATGCTTTACAAGCAGGCTGCCGCCGCCCACCCTGATAGAGCCAAAAATGCCGGAATTGCGTGCTTTCCCTGATTTGGCACGCACCATGCATTACAGGTTGCGGTCCCAATGGTCTTCAGATCGAGGCGCGCCCTTCCTGGTTTCTCGGGCAGCGCCTCCCCAATACGGAAAACGCCCCGCACTGGTCCTGCGGGGCGTTTTTTGTTTTCGCCCTCAGGCGCCGGGCGGCGGACGTCCGTCCGCCTTGGCTTCCGGCCTGACCGGCCGACGCGCGTTCGCGCTTGCGGCCCTGCGGGCCGTTATGCGTTCCACCGATAGGAAGTGCTGCTGTCGGTCGCGACAGCGACCGCAAGCGCGAACGCGCGCCCGAAGGGGTGGCCCTGAAAGGGCCGGGCCCCCGGAGGAAAGCCAAGCGGGCCGGAGGGCCCGCGCCGGCGCTTGAGGCTAAAACAAAAAACGCGTGCGGAAAATCAGACCTTCGCAACGCCGCTTTCGTCGAGCAGTTGCTGGAGTTCGCCGGCCTCGAACATCTCCATCATGATGTCGCTGCCGCCCACGAATTCGCCCTTCACATAGAGCTGCGGGATGGTCGGCCAGTCGGAGAAGCTCTTGATCCCCTGGCGGATTTCCATGTCCTGCAGCACGTCGACGCTTTCATAGGCGACCCCGCAATGATCGAGGATCGCGACCGCGCGGCTGGAAAAGCCGCATTGCGGAAACAGCGGCGTGCCCTTCATGAACAGCACGACATCGTTGCTGGTGACGAGATCGGAAATGCGGGCGTTGGTATCGGACATGGTGCGTTGCGGCCCCTGATGGGTTGGACGGGTGATGCGGTTCAGGTGGGAACCTTGGTGCTGACTTGCAAGGCGTGGAGTTCGCCGCCCATGCGACCGCCGAAGGCGGCGTAGACCATCTTGTGCTGTGCCACCCGGCTCTTGCCGGCAAACTGGGGCGCGGTGACGGTGGCTGCCCAGTGATCATCGTCTCCGGCAAGATCGGTCAGTTCCACCGTCGCGCCGGGCAGGGCGGCGAGGATCGCGGCTTCGATCGCGGCGGCGCTCATCGGCATGAAATCACACTCCGCCGAGCAGCTGGCGACGCGCCTCGATGGTCATTTCGTCGAGCTTGGCGCGGATATCGGCCTCGGATGTCTCGGTTCCGGCGGCGGTGAGATCGCCCAGCAGCTTGCGGATCACGTCCTCGTCGCCGGCTTCCTCGAAATCGGCCTGCACCACCGCCTTCTTGTAGGCGTCGGCCTCGGCAGGGGTGAGCTGCATCAGCCCGGCTGCCCATTCGCCCAGCAGCCGGTTGCGGCGCGCGGCGATGCGGAAGGCGGTTTCCTCCTCGAGCGCGAAGTGGGCTTCCTCGGCGCGCTCGCGGTCCTTGAAATCGGTCATTTCTCTGTGTCCCTTCGGATACGATCCGCCGCAAGCGATAAAGCGGCCCGCCCGCAGCTTCAAGCGCGAAGCCGCGGGCGGAGAGACATTATTCCATCGTGACGACGAGCTTGCCCACCGCCTCGCGGTTTTCGAGCTTGGCGATGGCATCGCCGGCGCGTGCGAGCGGGAACGTCTCGCTGACCAGCGGGTCGATCTTGCCGGCCTTCATCAGATCGAACAGCTCCTCCACCTGCGCGCGGAAAGCCTCCGGCTCGCGCATGGTGAAGGCGCCCCAGAACACGCCGCAGATGTCGCAGGACTTGAGCAGGGTGAGGTTCAAGGGCATCTTGGCGATCCCGGCGGGGAAGCCGACCACGAGGAAGCGGCCTTCCCAAGCGATGGCGCGCAGGGCAGGCTCGGAATACTGTCCGCCGACGATGTCGTAGACGATGTTCGCGCCTTCGGGCCCGCAGGCCTTCTTGAAAGCATCGGCGAGTGCCTTGGAGGCATCCTTGTCCATTGCCTCCTTGGGGTAGATCACCACTTCGTCGGCCCCGGCCTTGCGGGCGACTTCGCCCTTGGCCTCCGACGAGACGGCAGCAACCACGCGCGCACCGAAAGCCTTGGCGAGTTCCACCGCCGACAGGCCAACACCGCCCGCCGCGCCCAGCACCAGCACGGTGTCACCCGGTTTGATATGCCCGCGATCCTTGAGGCCGTGGATGGTGGTGCCGTAGGTCATCAACAGGCTGGCGGCCTTCTCGAACGGCACGCCCGCGGGCACCGGGAACATCCGCCCGGCCGGCACCACCACCTTCTCGGCGAGCCCGCCATTGCCGATCCCGGCCATCACGGTGTCGCCCACCTTGTAGCCCTCGACCCCTTCGCCGATCGCCTCGATCACGCCCGCGATCTCGCCGCCGGGCGAGAACGGTCGCTGCGGCTTGAACTGGTAGAGGTCGCGGATGATCAGCGTGTCGGGATAGTTGATCGCGCAGGCCTTGACCGCGACCAGCACCTCGCCCTTGCCGGGGGTCGGGACTTCGACCTCGTCGAGCGTCAGGGTTTCAGGCCCGCCGGTGGCGTGGGTGCGAATGGCTTTCATTTTGTCCTCTCCCGTAAGTCTGGTGTGTCAGGCTGCGGTGCCGCGCATCAGCCACGGCTGGGCGGCGGTGCGGCTGGCTTCGAACGCGCCGATCGCCTCGCCTCGGGCCATCGTCAGCCCGACTTCGTCGAGCCCGTTGAGCAGGCAGTGACGGCGGAACGGATCGAGCGTGAAGCTGAAGCGGTCCTGAAAAGGGGTGGTGACGGTCTGGCTTTCGAGATCGACGCTGATCGGCTGGCCCTCGCGCGCGACCTCCATCAGCCGGTCGACCGCCTCCTGCGGCAGCACCACCGGCAGGATCCCGTTCTTGACCGCGTTGCCCGAGAAGATGTCGGAGAAGCTCGGCGCGATCACCACCCGGATGCCCATGTCGCCGAGCGCCCAGGCGGCGTGTTCGCGGCTTGAACCGCAGCCGAAATTGTCGCCCGCGATCAGCAGCGTGGCGCCTGCATAGGCGGGATCGTCGATGACATTGCCCGGCTCTGCCCGCAGCGCCTCGAACGCGCCCGCACCCAGCCCTTCGCGGCTGATGGTCTTGAGCCACTTGGCGGGGATGATGATGTCGGTGTCGACATTCTTGAGGCCGAGCGGAATGGCGCGGCCTTCGACGCTGGTGAGCGGTTGCATGGCGGTTCCTGTCAGTCCGTCTGGGGCGGTTCGCCCGAAGGAATGGAGTCGGGTTTGGCCGGCTCCTCGGCTTTCTTCTTGCGCTTGCCCGCATAAAGCAGCGCAGCCGCGATGGCCGCCGATCCGATGGCACCCGCAGCAGCAAGCGCGGCGTTGCGGGCGGTGTTCGATTTGGGCTTGTCGGTCATGGCTGTTTCATGCGCCTCGCGGGTGAGGGTTTCAAGGGGCTGGCGTCAAACCAGTTCGCGCACATCGGCCAGCCGCCCGGTGACTGCGGCGGCGGCCGCCATCGCAGGGCTGACGAGGTGGGTGCGCGCACCCGGCCCCTGCCGCCCGACGAAATTGCGATTTGACGTCGAGGCGCAGCGTTCGCCTGCGGGCACCTTGTCGGGGTTCATGCCGAGGCACGCCGAGCAGCCCGGCTCGCGCCATTCGAAGCCCGCTTCGGTGAAGATCCTGTCGAGGCCTTCCTCCTCCGCCTGCGCCTTCACCAGACCCGAGCCCGGCACGACGATCGCCCAGCGCACATTGGCGGCCTTGCGGCGGCCCTTGAGCACGGCGGCGGCGGCGCGCAGGTCTTCGATGCGGCCGTTGGTGCAGCTGCCGATGAAGACGTTCTCGATGGCGACTTCGGTCATCGGGGTGCCGGGCGTGAGGCCCATGTAGTCGAGCGATTTCTGCGCCGCGACGCGCTTGCTCTCGTCGGCGAAGTCTTCCGGCGCAGGAACGCGCCCGCCGATCGGCACCACGTCTTCGGGCGAGGTGCCCCAGGTGACGCTGGGTTCGACATCGGCGGCGTTGATGGTGACGCTCTTGGCGAACACCGCGCCGTCATCGGTGTGCAGCGAGCGCCACCAGGCGACAGCCGCATCCCATTCCGCGCCCTTGGGGGCCATCGGACGGCCCTTGAGATAGGCGAAGGTGACGTCGTCGGGCGCGATCAGGCCGGCGCGCGCGCCTGCCTCGATGCTCATGTTGCAGACCGTGAGGCGCTCCTCGATGGTCATGCGCTCGAACACCTTGCCCCGGTATTCGATCACATGTCCGGTGCCGCCCGCCGCGCCGATGCGGCCGATGATGTG
>CAZQOO010000073.1:0-6052 GCA_964594845.1 uncultured Porphyrobacter sp.
GTGAACACCACCGATTCGGCGGTGCGCATCACCCACCTGCCGACCGGGATCGTCGTCACCTGTCAGGACGGCCGCAGCCAGCACAAGAACAAGGAAAAGGCGATGCAGGTGCTGCGCACGCGGCTCTACGACGCCCAGCGCGAGGCGACGCAGGGGGCCGAGGCCGAGGCGCGCAAGGCGATGGTCGGCAGCGGGGACCGTTCCGAGCGCATCCGCACCTACAATTTCCCGCAAGGGCGCGTGACCGATCACCGCATCGGGCTGACCCTGCACAAGCTCGAGGAAGTGCTCGCCGGGCCGGGCCTCGCCGAGCTGATCGATGCCCTGATCGCGGAGGACGAGGGCAAGCGGCTGGCGGCGCTCAGCGAGTGACGACCGCCGGCGAAGCGATCCGCGCCGCCGCCGAGGCCCTCGCGCCTGTCAGCGACACCGCCCGACTGGATGCCGAGCTTCTGATGGCGCACCTGTTCGGAGTCTCGCGCTCGGAACTGCTGCTGCGCCACATGCGCGATTCCGTGCCGCCGGGCTTCGCAGCGCTGGTCGAGCGCCGCGCCGCCTGCGAACCGGTCGCCTACATCACCGGACGGCAGGAGTTCTACGGCCTGCCCTTCATCGTGAACCCCGCCACGCTGATCCCGCGCGGCGACAGCGAGACGCTGGTGGAAGCGGCGCTCGAACGAAAGCCCGATGCGCTGCGGTTGCTCGATCTCGGCACCGGATCGGGTGCGCTGCTGCTGGCGGTGCTGGCCTATCTCGGCAAGGCGGAAGGAGTCGGGATCGACCGGAGCGAGGCTGCGCTGGAGGTCGCACGCGCCAATGCCGAGGCGCTGGGGCTGCGCCCGCAGGCGCGGTTCGTGGGTGGAGACTGGCATGCGACGGACTGGACGGAGGGGCTTGGCACCTTCGACCTGATCCTGTGCAACCCGCCCTATGTGGAAAGCGATGCCGCGCTCGATCCCCAGGTGCGCGACTTCGAACCGGCGAGCGCGCTGTTTGCCGGGCCCGAGGGGCTTGACGATTACCGTGTGCTGATCCCGCAACTGCGCGCGCTGATGAACCACGACGCGGTCGCGATCCTCGAAATCGGCGCGAATCAGGCTGATGCGGTGGGAGCACTTGCCGCTGCGGCAGGATTCACCACCACGCTGTGCCGCGATCTGGCCGGGCGCGCCCGCGCGCTGGTGCTTGGTTGAGGAAATGCGGGGCAGGGCTTGGCAAACCGGTTTGGCATCGCTACGTGACTTAACAGGCAAGACGATCTGCGAAGGGCGCAAATCGCTGGGCCAAGCTCCAGAACTCAGCTGAACCGGCCGTCAGGGCATCCCCTCGGCCACGTCGGCGCGGAGCGCGCAACACACGTTGGCAAGGCCCATCGGTGCGGCGCAAGGACAAGGGGTCTGTTGGCCGCGCGTGCAGGCAGTTTTTTGCATCAGGCCGCTGATTAAGGAACAATTTCCTTGAATAACAATCGCAACAACCGTCGCCGCGGGCGCGGTAACCGCTCTCAGGGCGGCAACGGCAACCAGCTTAACCGGATCGACAGCCGCGCGCGTGGCAATGCGCCGCAACTGCTCGAAAAGTACAAGAAGCTGGCGCAGGATGCCCAGCACAATGGCGACCGCGTGCAGATGGAGTATTACCTCCAGTTCGCCGATCACTACTTCCGCGTGATCGCCGACAACAAGGCGCGGCAGGACGAGCAACGCGGCGGCCGGCGCAATGACGAGCGCGAGCAGAGCGAGGATTTCGACGACGATTTCGATTTCGACCGCGGCCGGCGCAGCGATGCGCCCACGCGCCCGCTCTACGAACAGGCGGACAACGCCGGCAACACCGATGTCGCCGAAGGCGAGCCGGGGCAGGAAGGGGAAAGCTTCCTGTCGGATGATCGCGATGATCGGGAAGGCGGTCGTGACGATGGCCGGCCGCGCGGACAGCGTCGCCAGCAACAGCGCAAGCCCAGAGAGGGCGGACGAGATGACGGGCGCGGCGAGCGGCAGGAGCGCCCCGAGCGCGGCGAAAAGCGTGCCGAGCGCCCTGAACGCGGCGAGCGCAGCGACTCCAAGCCCGCCCGCACCCGCAAGCCGCGCAAGAGCGCCGACGACGGGGATCAGCGCGGCATCGATTCCTCGATCCTCCCGCCCTCGATCCGCGGTGACGATACTGGCGGCGAAAGCGGCGGCGCGCTCGAAACGGTCGAGTAATTGCCATGACCGGGCGGCTGGCTGCGCTTGCGGCGCTGGTGCAGCGCCGCGCGGCGTTTGCCGCCATCGCGCTGGGGCTGATCGCGGCCTGCGCCTATCCCCCGCTGCACTTGTGGCCGCTTGGCCTTGCCGCGCTGGCGGGGTTCGTGTGGCTGATCCACTCTGCAACAAGCTGGCGTAGCGCTTTGTGGCGCGGGTGGTGGTTCGGCTGGGCGCACCTCACGCTCGCCAACAACTGGATCGCCACCGCCTTCACCCATCAGGCCAAGATGCCCGAAGCGCTGGGCTGGGCGGCGGTGCCGCTGCTGTGCATCTACCTCGCATGGTATCCCGCCTTCGCCGCACTGGCGGCGCATCTGCTGGCGAGGAAACGCTCGCTCTGGGCCTTCGGGCTGGTGCTCGCAGGAGCGTGGATCGTCACCGAGTGGCTGAGGGGCTGGGTGTTCACCGGCTACCCTTGGCCGCCGCTCGGCCTGATGCTGCTGGGCGGGTGGGAGACGCAGGGAATCGCCGGCTATCTGACCATCACCGGCACCTATGCCTTGTCGGGCCTGACCATGCTGATTGCCACCGTGCTCCTCGCGGTGTTTGCCGAGCGCCGCTGGATCAACGGGGTCGGGCTCGCGGCGCTGGTGGCGCTGGGCATGATCGCGCCGATGAAGGCGCGCGAGGCCAAGACAGAGGGTGTCCGCTACACCCTCGTCCAGCCCTACATCCCGCAGTCCGAGATCAACGACGCCAGCAAGTTCGAGGAGCAGTTTGCGCGCCTTTCCGCGCTTACCACGCCGTCGCGTAACCAATCGCGGATCGTGCTGTGGCCCGAAAGCGCGGTGCCCGACTATCTCGAGGACGGCTATCCCGAGCGCTACTATCTCCAGATGACCGCAGGCGGCGATCCCGACTTCGCGCGGCGCCGCATCGGCGGGGTTATCGGCCCGCGATCGACGCTGCTGACCGGCGTGGTGAACCTCAATATCGGCACCAATGCCTCGGGCGTTCCGGCGGCGGTCAGTGCGCGCAATTCGGTGATGGCGCTGGATGGGGAGGGCAGGATCCTTGCCGGCTATGACAAGGCCCATCTGGTGCCTTACGGCGAGTATCTCCCGATGCGCCCGCTGCTTGAGCCGCTCGGCCTGTCGCGGCTGGTGGCGGGCAGCATCGACTACCTGCCCGGCCCCGGCCCGCGCACGCTCGATCTGGGCGAGCACGGCAAGGCCGGCGTGATGATCTGCTACGAGATCGTGTTCTCCGGTGCGGTGGCGGACAGAGCGGACCGGCCGGACTACATCTTCAATCCCTCCAACGACGGCTGGTTCGGCAGCTGGGGCCCGCCGCAGCATCTGGCGCAGGCGCGGATGCGGGCGATCGAGGAGGGGCTGCCGGTGCTGCGTTCCACCACCACCGGGATCAGCGCGGTGATCGATGCGGATGGCATCGTGCGCGGCCACATCGCCCCGGGCAAGGCCGACAGGCTCGAAGGGCTGGTGCCCGCCGCCAAGCCGCCGACCCTGTTCGCGCAGTTCGGCCATGCCCTCACGCTGGGCTGGGCCGTGGCGCTGCTCGCCCTTGGTCTGGGGCTGCCGAGAGTGCTTGCGCTCGCCCGCGCGCGCGGCTAGGGCGGAACCGCAAGAAGCCGGACATAAAGGTTTCCTTATATCTCTATAAGGTGCTTCGCCCGGCCGACATCCGCACACCACCAGCCCCCGGGGGATTCATGCGCACCGAATATCTGTTCACTTCCGAAAGCGTCTCCGAAGGCCACCCGGACAAGGTTGCCGACCAGATTTCGGATGCGATCGTCGATCTGTTCCTGTCGAAGGACCCCGAAGCGCGGGTGGCGTGCGAAACCCTGACCACCACCAATCTGGTGGTGCTGGCAGGCGAGATCCGCTGCAAGGGCGTCTACGAGAACGGCGAATGGGCGCCGGGCGCGACCGAAGAAATCGAGAAGACCGTGCGCGCCACGGTGAAGCGCATCGGTTACGAGCAGACCGGCTTCCACTGGGAGACCTTCCGCTTCGAGAACAACCTCCACGGCCAGTCGGCGGAAATCGCGCAGGGCGTGGACGCGGGCGACAACAAGGATGAAGGCGCGGGCGATCAGGGCATCATGTTCGGCTATGCCACCGACGAAACCCCCGACCTGATGCCGGCGACGCTCTATTACAGCCACAAGATCCTCGAGCGCATGGCGGCGGACCGCCACTCGGGCGCCGCGCCCTTCCTCGAACCCGATGCCAAGAGCCAGGTGACCCTGCGTTACGAGGAATCGCTCCCCGTCGCGGCGACCGCGGTGGTGGTCTCGACCCAGCACAAGCAGGGCTACTGCCTCACCGGCGATCATGCCGATCCGGCCAAGTATCGCGAGCTTGAAGCCTATGTGAAGCGCGTGGTCTCGGAGATCATCCCGCCGGTGCTGCTGCGCGAGACCAAGTATTACATCAACCCGACGGGCGCCTTCGAGATCGGCGGGCCGGATGGTGACGCGGGCCTGACGGGCCGCAAGATCATCGTCGACACCTATGGCGGCGCGGCCCCGCATGGCGGCGGCGCGTTCAGCGGCAAGGACCCGACCAAAGTCGACCGTTCGGCCGCCTACATCACCCGCTACCTCGCCAAGAACGTCGTGGCCGCGGGCCTTGCGACGCGCTGCACCATCCAGATCGCCTATGCCATCGGCGTGTCCGAGCCGCTCTCGCTCTACGTCGACACCCACGGCACCGGCACGGTGGGCGACGACACAATCGAGACCGCGATCCTCGGCATCGCCAAGCTCGGCGGGCTGACCCCGCGCTCGATCCGCACCCATCTCGGCCTCAACAAGCCGATCTACCAGAAGACCGCTGCCTATGGCCATTTCGGCCGCAAGGCGGAAGGCGACCTGTTCCCGTGGGAGCGGCTCGATCTGGTCGACGATCTGAAGGCGGCGCTGGGCTGAAAATTGCGCTAGGGGTGTCGTCGATGATGACCCCCGAGCCATCCGGACAACGCATCCCCGCGCTCGACGCGCTGCGCGGTGTCGCGGTGATCGGGATCGTGGGGATGAACGTCCTCGCCTTCGCGCTGCCATCTCCGGCCTATTACAATCCGCTCAGTTTCGGCGGGGTCGGTCCGGCTGATTACTGGGTGTGGCTGGCCAGCTTCGTCTTCATCGAGGACAAGTTCCGCACCCTGTTCGCGATGCTGTTCGGGACGGGGTGCCTGATCCTGCTGGAGAAGGGCGGCCACGGCGGAAAGACATACAAGTGGCGGGCGCATTATGCCCGCATGATCGTGCTGTTCGCGATCGGCATCGTCCATGCGACCCTGCTCGCCAGCAACGATGTGCTGCGCGCCTATGCGCTGGCGGGACTGGCCCTGCCGCTGCTGGCGGGTCTTTCGGCGCGGGCGCTGCTCGCGGTCGGCACGGGGCTGGTGGTGGTGCATCTTGCGCTCGGCCTGACCGCGTTCGGCAGCGCCATGATCGATTTTCACGAGCAGCAATCGGGCACCGACGCGCTGCTGTTCGTCGAGCGCCAGTTCGGGCGCGATCCGGCGGCGATTGCCGCGCTGCTGGAGCAGGGGCGCGAGGGGCTGGGCGAGCGGATCATGCGCCGCGGGCTCGGCATTCCCGCCCAGCTTGTCGCGTTGCTGGCTTCGCTGCCGCTCAACCTTGCCACCATCGCGCTCGGCATGGGGCTGTGGAAGGGCGGGATGCTCAAGGGCGAATGGCGCACCTTCCACCTCCAGCGGCTGGCGGCGGGCTGTGCTCTGGTGGCACTGCCGGCGCTGCTGGTGCTGGCCGCGTGGCTGGTGGACGAGGGCTTTCCTGCGGCGCTGGCCGGGCCGGTGGCGCTGGTGATCTCCGC
>CAZQOO010000073.1:6152-11968 GCA_964594845.1 uncultured Porphyrobacter sp.
CCGTGGATCGGCGAGGGCCGGTCGAGCGCCAGTTCGGCCTCCGAGAAGACGAAGGGGCTGCGCACCCCCGGCATTCCGCCGAGATCGACCCGAAGGCCGCGCGCCACGACCTGCGGATCGGCGAAGACCTCGTCGAGCCGGTTGATCGGGCCGGCCGGAACGCCTGCGGCGTGGCAGGCATCGAGCAGGCCCTGCTTGGTCCATCCCGCTGTGGCCGCGGCGATCTCGGCATCGAGGGCCTTGGCGTTCGCGGTGCGGTCCCCGTTGGCGACGAAACGCGGGTCGCTCGACAGATGCGCAAGGTCGAGCAGGTCCATCAGCTTGTGGAACAGCCCGTCATTGGCGGGCGCGAGGATCACGTGACCGTCGCTCACCGCAAACACGCCATAGGGCGCGACCTGCGCGTGGGCATTGCCCATCCGCGGCGGATTGGTGCCGGTGGTGAGATAGTAGGTCGCCTGATTCGAGAGCAGCGCAACCGAGCTGTCCATCAGGCTGATGTCGACCTGCTGGCCCCTGCCGGTGCGCGCCCGCATCAAGAGCGCCGCCTGAATCCCGTTCGCCGCCCAAACCCCGGTCGAGAGGTCCGAGATCGAGATGCCCATCTTGACCGGATGGCCCTCGGGATCGCCGGTCAGCGACATGAAGCCGCTCATGCCCTGCACCACGAAGTCGTAGCCTGCCTCGTGCGCGCGGGGGCCGGTGAGGCCGAAGCCGGTGATCGAGCAATAGACAAGGGCCGGGTTGGTGGCCGAGAGGCTCGCGTAGTCGAGCCCGAACTTCGCGAGACTGCCGGTCTTGAAGTTCTCGATCACCACGTCCGCCTCGGCGCACAGGGCCTTCACCCGGGCGAGGTCATCGGCGTCGCCGAAATCGGCGATGATCGACCGCTTGCCGCGGTTGCAGGCGTGGTAATAGGCCGCCTCGCGGTGGACCTTGCCCTGCGCATCGGTGCGCTCGACCCAGGGCGGGCCCCACAGCCTTGTGCCGTCGCCCTCGGGGCTTTCGACCTTGATGACGTCGGCACCCAAGTCCGCGAGGATCTGCCCGCAGAACGGCCCTGCCAGCACCCGCGCCAGCTCGACCACCTTGAGGCCGGCGAGCGGCGCGTGCGCGTTGCGGGGTTCGGCGAGCCACATGGCCTATTCCCCCAGCTTCGCCTTGAGGAAGGCGACGGAGTCCGCCAGCACCGGACCCTTGTCTCTGAACGGCACCGAGAGCGCCATGACGATCTCCTCGTGATCGAGCGGGCCGTAGTTCCTTACCTCCACCGGCGCGCCCAGCGACTTGAGCCTTGCCCCGAGGTTGTTGGCGTTCTTGGGTCGCACGGTCTCGTCCCCGTCCGATGTGACCAGCAGCAGCGGCGGTGCGTCAGCCCGTGCGAAGGCGATCGGCTGGGTCTCCTCGGGGCGCGGCCATTTGCTGAAGGCAGCAATCGAGCGTGGCTTGTCGAAGGGGTAGAAGTCATAGGGGCCGGAGAGGCCCACGCCCGCCTTGATGATCGCAGGATCGGCCCCTGCCGCCGCCAGCCGCTTGGTATCGAGCGCCAGCATCACGGCCTGATAGGCGCCCGCCGAATGGCCCATGACCGCGACCCGTGCCGGATCGCCCCGATATTGCGCGATGTTGTCCTCCACCCATGCCACCGCTTCGGCGCCGTCATCGAGGAAGGCGGGGAAGCGGATGTCCGGCACTTTGCGATAATCGGGGATCACCACCAGAAAGCCGGCCTTCGCCAGCGCGCGCCCGGCAAAGGCATAGGAGGCACGATCACCTTTCGCCCAGCCGCCGCCATACCAGAAGATCACCACCGGCAGCGTGCCGCCCGCAGGCATCGCGTTGGGCGCCCAGATGTCGAGCCGCTGGCCGTGGCTGCCGAAAGCCACGCCCTCGGCCACCGGGTAGGAGCCCTCGCGCCCGCCCGCCAGCCGGTCGTAATGCGACAGCAGCCGCGGGGGCGAGACGAAGGCGAACATCCCTCCGGCTACCGCAAGCAGTGCGACAACGCCAAGCGCAAGCGCACGCAGCATCACACCACGTATTGCGCGGTTGTGCAGGCGGCGATGTCGGCCTCGGTGACGCCCGGCGCGGTCTCGACCAGACGGAAGGGCGAGGCATGATCGGGCCGCTGGAACACGGCGAGATTGGTGATGATCATGTCGACCACCCCCGCGCCGGTCAGCGGCAGGGTGCAGGCGGGGATGAACTTGGGCGCACCGTCCTTGGCGGTGTGGTCCATCACCACGATGATCTTCTTGACCCCCGCGACAAGGTCCATCGCCCCGCCCATGCCCTTGATCATCTTGCCCGGGATCATCCAGTTGGCGATGTCGCCGTTCTCGGCCACTTCCATCGCGCCGAGCACGGTGAGATCGATATGCCCGCCGCGGATCATCGCGAAGCTGGTCGCAGAATCGAAATAGGCGCTGTGCGGCAGCTCGGAGATCGTCTGCTTGCCGGCGTTGATGAGATCGGGATCGACCTCGTCGTCATAGGGGAAGGGGCCGATGCCCAGCATCCCGTTCTCGCTCTGGAGCGTCACCAGCATGCCTTCGGGGATGTGGTTGGCGACCAGCGTCGGGATGCCGATGCCGAGGTTGACGTAGTAGCCGTCCTTCAGCTCGCGCGCGGCGCGGGCAGCCATCTGGTCGCGGGTCCAGCCTTGGGCAAGCGTCGTCATCAGGGGTGCGTGTCCTTAATTGGCAGCCGGGAGGATCGGTTCGATCAGGAACCATCCGTCGCCGATCGCGGTTTCGAGCGCCTTGCCGGCTTCGGGGTTCTTGAGATAGCCGAGACGCTCGTCGAAGTCGGGCTTCTCGTCGCCGGCGATGGCGATGATGCACGAGCTGGCGGCGAGGTTTTCCTTGCGCGCCTGCTTGCGGTCTTCAGGATCGCGGCGGAGCGAGACGATGTCCTCGCCGCGCGGATCCAGCCCTGCCATTTCGAGCGCGGTGCGCACTCTCCCGATTTCAGCCACCGGCAGATCCGAGAGCCAGGCGATCTGGACCCCGGCCTCGCGCAGCACGGCAAGGCCGAGTGCGCGGCCCACGTCCCTGTCCGGGTCAGCCGGAGGCGCGAACAGGCCACCCTTCGGATCGAGATCGATCAGGGCGACAGGCTGTTCCCCGGCCGCGCAGCGCTTGCGCTGGCCATCGAGCGCGATCGGATCGGCAAGCATGGCCGAGAGCGGTCCGCTGGTCCCTGCGCTGACGGCCGCGACGCCGCGGCCATAGCGGACGAACTGCGCAAAGCCGGTCTGTTCGGGGCGGGGCAGGGCGCCCGGAGCGGTGGCGACAGGTGCTGCCGCAACCGGGGCGGCAGCGGGAGCTGCAGCGGCAACCGGTGCGGGCGGGAGCGGGGCCGGAGCCCGCACGACCGGCGCAGGCGCTGGCGGAGGAACGGGCGGCTTGGCGGCGACCGTAACCGGAACTGGTGCCGGGGCTGGAACCGGGGCGGCGACCTTGGCGGGGGCCGGGACGGGGGCGGGAACAGGTGCCGGAGCCGGTGCTGGCGCGCGCGCGGTGGTCACCGCCGGGGTTGCGACCTGGACCGGGGCCGGCGCGATCATCGGGGCCTTCGCCGCTGCGGGTGGCGACGGCGGGCTGGCCGCAGGCATGACGGTTACGGTTGGCACCGGGGCGGGCGCAGTCGCGGCGGGAACCTGCGGAGCCGGCTGGCTGGCGGCCGCTCTGGTCTCCCCGGCGTCCTTGCCGTCAATGCGCGTGCCCACCATTGCGCTGCCCGCCAAAGCGGGAATCGCCACTGCAACACAGCCCGAAAGCGATGTGCCTGCCAAAGCCAGCAGAGGCACCAGAGCAATATTTCGGTTCATCAGGCCGTCTCCCTCTCCCGAACGGTACGAAACTCGATCTTCTTGTCATAGGGCGCGCCGCAGACAATGCGGTTCACGAACACGCCTGCGAGGTGGATCTGGTCGGGATCGAGCGCGCCCGCAGGCACCACTTCCTCGACTTCGGCGATGCAGACCCTGCCGCAGGTCGCCGCCGGCAGGTTGAAATTCCGGGCGGTCTTGCGGAACACGAGGTTGCCGGTGGTGTCGGCCTTCCACGCCTTGATGATCGACAGGTCAGCGAAGATGCCGGCCTCGAGGATGTAGGTCTGCATCACGCCGTCGCGGTCGGGGAAGTCCTTGTGCTCCTTGCCCTTGGCGACCTCGGTGCCGACCCCGGTGCGGGTATAGAAGCCGGGGATGCCTGCGCCGCCTGCCCGCATCCGTTCGGCCAGCGTGCCTTGCGGGCAGAACTCCACTTCGAGCTCGCCGCTGAGATACTGCCGCTCGAACTCCTTGTTCTCGCCGACATAGGAGCTGATCATCTTCTTCACCTGCCGCGTGCGCAGCAGTTTGCCGATGCCCTCGTTGTCGATCCCGGCATTGTTGCTGGCAAAGGTGAGGCCCGTCACGCCGCTGTCGCGAATCGCGTCCAGAAGCCGCTCGGGAATGCCGCACAGGCCGAACCCTCCGGCGGCGATCAGCATGTCGTTCCTGAGGATGCCTGCCAGCGCACTGGCGGCGTCGGGGTAGAGCTTGGTCATCGCAGCCTGCCTGCCTCGTTGCTTGTCCGGCAGTAATGCCGGGAACGTGTTTTCCCGAGGGTGATTAGTGCTTTCGCGGCGTGCTGTCACGCCCGGGCGGCAACAAACCTGAATCGACTTTCATGTTGCATTGCAATATCATGGCAAGGCCGAAATCTGCCCAAGGTGTAAGCGTATGCCGCTTTTTCAGGCAGTTTTTTTGCAAGTTTTGACATCAATCAAGCACTAAGCAGCGCTATGTTGCACTCTTTGCAACCAAATACGCGCTTTACGCACTTGCACAAAGTCCGAATCTGCTGCAAATGCGAAGTGCCTTTCAGGCATCCTCTCCCAAACTTTTCAAGCCCGGCCCCGTGCCGGGCTTTTTTCTTGCCTGGCACAAGACCCCATGGCTCGCCGGGCGTTTTTCTTGCCCGGCGCAGACTTCGCGATGTCACGTGCCTTCCGGGTCCGGCGCACCCCGAAGGCCGCTGCGCTGCCCCCGATTGCAATAGGCCGAGGGCGTGCCTAGCTATTCCTGCGAGTTTCGAGAAAACAGACAGACGCAGGAATTTCCCATGGCCGAAGCAGAAACCGCCGCGCCCGCCCGCACCGTCCGGCTGCAGGTCGCGCCTGCCCGGCAGGAGGAATCGGGGCAGGGCATCGCCCGGATGCCGCGCAGCGCCTTCCAGAAGCTCGGCATCACCGAAGGCGACGTGGTCGAGATCGCCGGCAAGCGCACCACTGCGGCAATCGCGATGGCCGCCTATCCCGAGGATGACGCGCTCGACGTGGTGCGCCTCGACGGGCTCCAGCGCGGCAATGCCGAGGCCGGATCGGGCGAGCATGTCGAGATCCTGCGCGCCGAATCCCGTCCTGCCACCCGCGTCGTGTTTGCCCCGGCCCAGCGCGAGATGCGGCTGCAGGGGCCGACCCAGGCCCTGAAGCGCAACTTCTTCAGGAAGCCGCTGGTGGCAGGCGATCTGGTCGCCACCACCGGCCAGCAGCCGGTGCAGAACATGCCGCCCGACGTGCGCCAGCTGCTGCGCGCGCCGGCCTATGCGCTCACCCAGATCCGCCTCTCGGTGCATTCGACCAGCCCCAAGGGCATCGTCCATATCGACGAGAACACCGAAGTCGAACTCCGCGCCGAGTTCGAGGAGCCGCGCGATGGCCGTGCGGTCGTCAATTACGACGACGTCGGCGGGATGGAGGAAACCATCCGCGCTTTGCGCGAAATGGTCGAGCTGCCGTTGCGCTATCCCGAACTGTTTACCCGTCTG
>CAZQOO010000074.1:0-11759 GCA_964594845.1 uncultured Porphyrobacter sp.
GAACCTGTGACCCGCTGATTAAAAGTCAGCTGCTCTACCTACTGAGCTACGGGCCCACACATGTGCCGCGCGGTGGCGGCAGGCGCGCTCACCTAGGCAGGGGGCGCGGGCGGGTCAAGCGGGCATGGGCCTGTGCGATGGTCAATCCGCTCGCCGGATCGCGCCAATCAGGCGCGATCGCTCGGGCCGGGGCCAGCACGAAGGCGCGGCGGCGGTATTCGGGGTGGGGGATCGTGAGGCCCGCGCTGGCCCAGCGCCCGCCGCTCCACAGGACGATGTCGCAGTCGAGCACCCGGTCGCCCCAGCGCTGCCCTCGGCGGCGGCCGAATTCCCGCTCGGTGCGCTTCAATGCGGCCAGTAATGCCGGCGGGGCAAGCTCGCTCTCCAGCACCAGCGCGGCATTGGCGAAGCGGCGCAATGCGGCGCCCATCGGAGCGCTGGCGATCACCGGGGAGCGCGCCAGCACGGTCCCGAAAGCCGCGATCTCTTCCTGCGCCGCACATACCACGCCCTGCGGAGCGCCGTAGAGCGCATGCCGCCGGTTGCTCCCCAGCGCGACCAGATAGAGATTGCGCAAGTCAGATATCTTGCGCGAGGCGGGTGTAGAGCTGCGGGCGGCGATCGCGGAAGAAGCCCATCCCGGCGCGGTGGGTCGCCGCGCGGGCGAGATCGAGCCGGGCGGTCAGCACGCCGGTCTCGCCCGCGCCATAGTCGGCGACCAGATCGCCCCATTCGTCGCTGATGAAGGAATGGCCGTAGAAGTTCTGCCGCGCGCCTTCAGGTCCCTCTGCGCCGATGCGGTTGGCGGCGATCACCGGCATGCAGTTCGACACCGCGTGGCCGATCATCGCGCGCCGCCACATCCGGCTGGTGTCGAGTTCGCTGTCATAGGGCTCGGACCCGATCGCGGTGGGATACATCAGCAGCTCTGCGCCCATCAGCGCCATCGCCCGCGCGCATTCGGGATACCACTGGTCCCAGCAGATGCCGACGCCGACGCGGACCACCGCTCCGCCCTCGCCCGGCACATCCCACACCCTGAAGCCGGTGTTGCCGGGGCGGAAATAGTACTTTTCCTCGTAGCCCGGCCCGTCGGGAATATGGCTCTTGCGATAGGTGCCCATGATGCCGCCATCCGGGCCGATCATCGCGAGGGTGTTGTAATAGTGGTGCCCGTCCCGCTCGAAGAAGCTGGTGGGGATCGTCACCTTCAGCTTCGCGGCGAGCGCCTGCATCGCGATCACGCTGGGGTGCTCGGGCGTGGGGCGGGCGAGCGCGAACAGCGCCTCGTCCTCCTCGCGGCAGAAATAGGGGCCGGAAAAGAGCTCGGGCGGGAGGATCAGCTGCGCGCCTTTGGCCGCTGCATCTTCCACCAGCGCCGAGACGGCGGCGATGTTGGCGGCCTCGTCAGAGGAGCCGAGGGGGAGCTGAAGGGCGGCGACGGTGAGTGCGGTCATGCCGCCGCCCCTACCTCATTAGTTGGCCTTCTTGAAGAGCAGCGTCATGCGGTCGCTTTCGCCCAGCCCCTTGAGGTCGTCGCGCTTGGTCGCCAGCACCGGGGGCATTTCCCACACGCCTTCCTTGTGATCGGCGCTGTCCTTGGGGTTGGCGTTGATCTCGCTCGAAGCGACCAGTTCGAAGCCTTGCAAGCGCATGAAGTCGATCACGTCCTGCTGACGCAGATAGCCCTTGGTGCCGTTGGCGTAGGACCACGGCGCATCCGCCTTGGCGCGGTGCTGGACGATGCCGATCAGGCCGTCATCCTTGAGCAGCTCGCGCATCGCCCGAATCTCGGTGTCGGCCGTGCCCGCGCGGGTGATGTTGTGCATCGCACGGATCACCAGAATGCGGTCGAAGGTGCCCTTCTGTTCGGCCGCCTTGTCGAGGGTCAGGCCGCTGAACCTGTCCGCCGGAAGGCCGGTGTAGCCCGCCACTTCCGCACCGAAACCCGCCGCCGCGTCGCGCAGGCGCTGCTGGCGCGCCGGATCCGGGGTGGCGGTGAGCGGGTTGTTGTAGAGCCCGACCAGCTGGCCCTCGCCGCCCAGATAGTGGCCGAGCAGGCGCGAATACCAGCCGCCGCCGGGCGCATATTCGCCGACCTTCATTTTCGGGCCGACGTGGAAGAAGGCGAGCGTTTCGGCCGGGTGGCGGTGCACATCGCGCACCTTGTCCTCGGCCCGGGTGGGGTGGTTGATCGCGGCCGCAAGCTGCTCGCCGTGCATCTTCATGAAATGCGCGGTGTCCTTGATATGCGCCTCGTCGACCATGCCGCCATGGGCACCGTGTCCGGCGTGGTTGTCGGCCAGCAGCGGAGCGGCAAAGGCCAGACCGCTCGCGGCGGTAAGGGCAAGGATCAGCTTCTTCATGGGGTCTCTCCTCAGGGGGAATGGAATGTCATGTCCGTCTGGCAAAAACGGCTGATGCCCTTATCTGTGACAGAAACCAACGGAGATTTCGATGAGCAACATGGAAACGGCGATCATCGCTGGCGGATGCTTCTGGTGCACCGAGGCGGTGTTCCGCGACGTGGTGGGCGTTCAGAGCGTGGAGAGCGGCTATATCGGCGGCACCAAGGCGCACCCGACCTACAAGGAAGTGTGCACCGGCACCACCGGCCATGCGGAAGGCATCCGCGTGACCTTCGATCCCCACGCCATCAGCCTGGCCGAGATCTACGACGTATTCCTCGGCACGCATGATCCGACGCAGCTGAACCGGCAGGGGAACGACATCGGGACGCAGTATCGCTCGGCGATTTTCCCGCTTTCGGACGAACAGGGCGCCGAGGCCGAGGCCGCGATTCTCCGCTGGAATGCCGAAAACGGCAAGACCGCCGTCACCACGATCGAGGGCCTGTCGGGCGGCGTCCAGACGGCGGAGTGGTTTCCGGCCGAGGATTATCATCAGGAATACTGGGACGGCGAAGGCCAGCGCAACCCCTATTGCCTCGCGGTGATCCCGCCCAAGCTGATGAAGCTGCGCAAGAGCTTCCAGAAATACGTGAAGGCGTAAGGCATTCTCCCGCCCCGGACCCGGTTCGGGGCGGGAGAATCCGGCCTTACCGGTACTTGCCTGCGGTGATGAACATCCCGAAGGTCTCGCACCAGATGACCACCGTGTCGTATTGCGCGATGTCGATGCCGGCGGGGATGTCGGTGATGAAACCGTCGAAAGTCTTGATCGCGCCAAGCTCGACCGACTGCGCCTTGATCGCCTCGAAACCGGCCTTGTCCTCGACATAGCGGGGAGCGAGGTAGATGCGGTAATCCGGCCCGGGCGAAAGCTGGCCCTGGTGGACGACCCGGTCAGGCGTGACGCTGATGGTGCCTTCCCCCCAGTGCAGGGCGTCGCTGCCGGGAAGATCGCGGCGGAAGGTTGCGGAATAGGTCGCCTGGCTGGCGGCTGCGGCCAGCGTGGCGGCATCGGGGGCCGGGGCGGCGGTGAGGATCGGCAGGAAATAGACCCCGAGGCCGAAGCCCAGGACAAGGGCCGCGGCATGGGTGGCGGCAAGCAGGAGGGGCTTCTTCATCGGGCTGGCTCTTTCGCAATGGGGCTTTGCTGCCTCATTCGCTGCTGGAGCCCTGCGGGTTACTCTGCCCCGGGCCTCGTCCAGCGCGCGACGAAGAACCCGTCAAGCCCGCCTTGATCGCCGAGCATTCCGGGATGGGTGCGCAGCCAGCCTTCAGGCGTGGGGGCGAGGCCCGCGGGGAGTTCCTCCGGCCTGATCGGCGCAGGGGTCAGGCCGAGGTTCGCGTCGATCCACGCGGCCTGTTCCTCGCCTTCCTCCACCTCCAGCGAGCACACCGCATAGACCAGCACCCCGCCGGGAGTGAGCCATTCCGCCGCGCGGGTGACGAGGGCGCGTTGCAGTTCCGCCATCTCGCCGATCTGGCCCTTGCCGATGCGGTGCAGCACATCGGGGTGGCGGCGGCAGGTGCCCGTCGCGGTGCAGGGCGCGTCGATCAGGATCGCATCGAAGCGGTGCTTGGGCTCCCATGCGAGTGCATCGGCGCGCACGGGCGAGGCCTTGAGGCCGGTGCGCTTCAGATTGTCCTTGAGGAGGTCGAGCCGCCGCTTCGACAGGTCGAGCGCAGTCACCTTCCACCCGGCAGCCGCAAGCTGCATCGTCTTGCCGCCCGGCGCGGCGCAAAGATCGAGCGCGCTCCGGCCCTCCCCTGCCCCGAGCAGGCGCGCCGGGATCGAAGCTGCGAGATCCTGCACCCACCATGCCCCCTCCTTGAAGTCGGCAAGCCTCTCCACTGCGCTGCCGCGCGGAAGGCGGATATGGCCGGGAGCGAGGCTGATTCCGCCCATCTGGACGGCGCGGGCGGCAGTCTCGGCAGGCTCTTTCAAAGCCAGGTCGAGTTCGGGGGGGAAGGCGAGGCCCGGCGCAATCGCGGCGGCCTTGTCCGCGCCCCAGCGTGCGGTGACGCGCTCCGGCAAGGTCGGGATGTCGGGCAGGCCGGCCGCGCCATCCTTCACCAGCGCCGAGAACACCCCGTGGGCGAGCCGCCGCGGCCCGCCAGCCAGCAGCGGCAGGCCGGTCGCGATCACCGCGTGGGGCGGGGTGTCGAGCCTGAGCGCCTGCGCCAGCATCAGCCGCAGCACCATCCGCGCCTTGGCGTCATCGGGCAGTTGCTGCTTCGTTGCGCTGTCGATGGCGGCGTCGAGATCGGTCAGCCAGCGCAAGGTCTCGCCCGCAATCGCCTTGGCCAGCGCGCGGTCGGGGGCCTTGCGGATGTCGCTCAGCGCCGCGCCCTCGGCCTGCTCCAGCGTCTCGCCGCGCCGGAACACGGCATCGAGCAGGCGAAGCGCGGCGCGGCGCACGGGAAGTCCGGGAGGGAGAGCCATGTACGGCCCCTAAAGCATCGCGCGAAAAAGTGGGAACCGGTTTTTCGCTCCCCGGCGATGCGGGCCACAAACACGCCCCTAACCGTCCTTGAAACAAAGCGCCAGCATGGGCATTGGGCTGGCATGACCAAGGAAAAGTCCGAAGCCGCCAAGGCCTTCAAGAAGCCCGCCCACTGGACCAATGATCCGGTGCCGGCACCCAAGGCGGTCACGAATGACGAGAAGCTCTCCCCCACCCGCTACGGCGACTGGGAGCGGGGCGACGGGATCGCCGTCGACTTCTAGGATGGCTCGTCGCACCGCCCGTTGTCACATCATCGGCGGGTCATTGCGCGATCATTGCACGGCCCGCGATGTTCCACGTGAAACACATCGGCGGCGCGGAGCGGTGCGATCCCTGCCCTAGAGCGGCTTGAAGGTCACCTTGAGGCCGTCCTTGGGCTGCGGGATCGGCCAGTCCTGCCATTCGGGGTTGTAGCCCGCCGCTGCCTCGATCCGGTAGCGCTGGAGCAGCTGGGCCAGCAGGATCTTCACCTGCATATAGGCAAAGTGCAGCCCCAGGCACATGTGCGCCCCGCCGCCGAACGGCACCCAGGCATACTTGTGCCGCGCCTTCACCTGCTCCGGCGTGAAGCGCATCGGATCGAAGGTGAAGGGGTTGTCCCAATATTCCTCGGAATGGTGGGTCCAGTAGATGTTGATCCCCACCATCGCGCCCGCCGGAATGCGGTAGCCGCCATATTCGAAGGCGCGCAGCGCCCGGCGCGGCATCGAAGGCACCGGCGGCACCATCCGCAGCGATTCCTTGAACGCCATCTCGGTAAGGTCGAGCCTGGCCAGATCATCATAGTCGAGGGCACGCGGATTGCCGTCGCCATCCGGCCCGCCGGTGACCGCAAAAATCTCCTCGCGCAGCTTCTCCTGCCATTCCGGATTGGTGGCGAGGTGGAAGATCAGCGAGGTCGCCGAGGAGGTGATGGTGTCATGCGCCGCCATCATCAGGAAGTTCATGTGATCGACCACTTCGTCGACCGGCAGCAGGGTGCCGTCCTCGCGGGTCGCGGTGGCGAACTGGCTGAACATGTCCTGCCCGCCGCCTTCCGCGCGGCGGCGCAGCGTCTCGCGGGTGAAATAGTCGACGAGGAAGGCGCGGCCATCGACGCCCTTCTTCATCTTGGTGAAGGGCAGCGGCCGGCGCACCGGTGCGACCGAGGCCTGCACCATGTCGACGAAGGCCTCGTTGATCTTGTCGGCCTCGGGGCCCCAGGGCAGGCCGATGAAGCTGTCGGCAGCCAGATCAAGGGTCAGCTTCTTGATCGCGGGGTAGAATTCCTTTGGCCCCGCCCAGGTGGCGACTTCGCGGGCGATGCCGCGATTGAGCGCGCCCGAATAATGCCGCATCGGTTCGGGCTTGAAGGCGATCGACAGCGCGCGGCGATCGATCCGGTGATGGTCGAAATCCATCAGCATCAGCCCGCGCGGGAACAGCTGGTCGAGCACCGGCCCCCAGCCCTGTTCGGAACTGAAGATCTTGTCCTTGTTGAACAAGAGCAGCTCGTTCGCCTCGGCCCCGATGAGGGCCACCTGCCAGCCGCCGAAAGCGCGGTTCTTGTAGACCCTGCCGTGGGTCTTGATCATCCGCTCGGCAAAGGCGTGCGGATCGGCGAGCATGGTGAAGGTGTTGCCAACCAGCGGCCAGCCGGCATCGCCGGGGATGTGGGCCAGATCAGCTTCGCTCAACCGGCCCTCGCTCCAATGGCGGGGGGCGCCCGACGGGGCGCCGCCGGCGGCGGTTTCGCTATCCTGCGGGGCTTCGGCAAGGGTGGCCATGTCTTTCTCGATGCTCCGTAACGGGTTCGGATTCGCAACTTACATTAGTGAGAGTTTCCGAAGCGTCAAATCCATCCCGACAATTCGCGTTGCAGCATGGCCTCGATCATCGCGAGGCCGTGTTCGGAGGTGTTGAGGCAGTCGAGCACGGCATAATCCGTGCCGCCTGCCTCGATGAATTCCTCGCGCCCCTCGATCGCGAGTTCCTCCAGCGTCTCGACACAGTCCGCGGCAAAGCCGGGGGCGGCGACCACCAGCCGCCTGGTGCCCTTCTCCCCTTCCGCGATCAGCGTCGCATCGGTCGAAGGTTCGAGCCACGCCGCCGGGCCGAAGCGCGACTGGAAGGTGGTCTCGAACCGCACCCCTTCGAACTCGGGCCGCGTCTCCAGATCCTCGCGCAGCAGGCGGGCGGTCTTCATGCAGTGGCAGTAATAGGGATCGCCCTTCTGGAGCGTCTGCTGCGGCATCCCGTGGAAGCTCAGCAGCATGACTTCGGGCGTGAAGGCGAGGGTGCGCACCTGCCGGGTGAGGTCTTCCGCCAGCGCGGCGATATAGCCGGGATGATCGTGATAGGGCGGCACGAAGCGCAAGCTTGGCTGCCAGCGCATCTTGCCGAGCACCCGCGCGATTTCGTCGAACACCGTCGCGGTCGTCGCGGCGCAATATTGCGGATACATCGGCGCGATCAGGATGCGGTCGCACCCGTCGGCCATCAGCGCGGTGAGGCGGCTCTCGATCGAGGGGTTGCCGTAACGCATCGCCCAGTCGACCACCACCGCATCGCCGAACCGGCCCGCCATCGCCTCGGCCTGACGCGCGGTGATGTCGGCCAGCGGCGATCCGCGCTCTGTCCAGATCTTGGCGTAGGCCTTGGCGCTTTTCTGCGGGCGGGTGTTGAGGATGATCCCGCGCAGGATCAGTTGCCATGCGATCGGCGGAATCTCGACCACGCGGGTGTCCGAAAGGAACTGCTTGAGGTAGCGCTTGACCGATTCAGGGTCAGGCCCGTCGGGCGTGCCGAGGTTGACCAGCAACACGCCGATCTTGCCACTTGATACAGGAGGGTGATCGCCCGGAAGGCGCTGGGTCTGCCAGGTCATTGCCGTCCCAACGATCGGCAGGCGATTGGTTTCCGGCGCATTGCAGTTGCCCGGACCGGGAGGTGATGTTCTGTCCGGGTCATATGCCGTCCGAAAGTAGGGGCAGTCGTCTCAGCCGCAAGCCTGTAGCCGAAAACAGCGCATTGGCAATCGCGGGCGGTGCGACGACCGCACCAAGCTCGCCCGGATCGGCCGGCGGGGCTTCGCTGGCGAGGAATTCGATGCGCATGTCGGGGCAATCGGCCAGCGTCGGCAGGCCGAGACCGGCATAGTCGAGGCTCTCCGGCATCCCGGCGCGCAGCTTGGCCGGATTGCCGAGCGCGATGCCGATTCCGAACACCAGTCCGCCCTCGATCTGCTGGCGGGCGATGTCATGGTTGACGATGCGACCGATATCGACAGCCGCCGCGAGCTGGGTGACGCGCACCCCGCCCTCGCTCTGGCGCGCGGTGGCGACGCAGGCGATGCGCGCGGCTTCGGGCCCCTCGCCGATGCGCGCGACCGCAAGGCCCTGCCCGCTCTGGTCGACCCCGCCGTCCCATCCGGCCAGCTGGGCGGCGCGTTGCAGGCAGGCGGCCAACCGCACGTCGTTCCCAAGCATCGCAATGCGGAAGGTCAGCGGCTCGCGCTCGAACCGGGCGGCGATCTCGTCGATGAAGCTCTCGATCGCGAAGGTGGTGGGGCCCCAGGCATTGCCGCGCACGCGTCCGACCGGCAGGCCGATGTCCGCCGGCACGTGCTCGACGAAAACGCCGGGCAGTTCGTAGGGCGGCACTGCGCCTTCGCAGGCCATCGGATCGGGCACACCGCTGGTCTCGCGGATCGCGGCCATGGTGGTGAGATTGCCGAACAGGCGCTGGCCGAATTCCTTCGCGGCAGGCGGCGTGGCAATGCGCACATGCAGCGCATCGATCGCGCCGTCCTCGTTCTTCGACAATTGCGCGCCCAGCAAGAGCCACGCCGGCGCCCGCGGGCGCGAGCGGATCAGCTCGTCGCGGCGGGGCCAGGTCAGCTGCACCGGACGGTCGAGCTCCTTGGCGATCTGCGCGATCTCGATCGCGTGATCATGCTCCAGCCGCGCATCGAAGCTGCCGCCGGCGGGCATGGGATAGAGCGCGACATCCTCGGTGGAGATGCCGATCGCCCGCGCCGCCGCGATGCGCGCCTGTTCGGGGGCCTGGGTCGCCATCCACAGATCGAGCCGCCCGTCGGCATACCGCGCGGCGGCACAGGCCGTCTCGACCGGCGCGGCATGGGCCGGTTCGACTTCGTAGCGCCGGCCGATATCGACCCGGGTCAGCGCCTCGCGCCCGAACCCGGTTTCGGCAATCGGAAAGGCCTCGCCCCCGGTCAGCAGGGTATCGAGCTTGGCGGCGATCTCGTTGCTGCTGACCGGCGTGGTGGTCGACCACCTGGGCTTCATCGCTTCGAGCGCGGCATCGGCGCTCCACCACGTCTCGGCCGCGACCGCAATCCAGCGCTTGCTCTCGATGATCCCGACCAGCCCCTTGATGCCCGCTGCGGCATCGCGGTTGAACCCGGCCAGTTCCGAACCATCGGCAGGGCCGTGACGGATCGCGGCGAACACCATGCCGGGCAGGCGCACATCGCCGGCGAAGCGGTAGGAGCCATCGACCTTGGACGGCAGATCGAGCCGCGGGAAGGCTGGCGGATTCTCGGCATCGGCGGGCAGCGGCTTTTCGCGCGGGGGTTCGGGGCGCAGCGGCGGGGGATCGGGCGGGGAATAATCCGCTGCTGCCTCGGCCAGTTCGCCGAAGCTTGCGCGGTTGTCGCCATGGGTGACGAACCCGCCTTCGACTTCGCATTCCTCCCACGCCACGCCCCAGCGCGATGCCGCCTCCTGCGCCAGCATCGCGCGCGCCGCCGCGGCCGCCTCGCGGCAGGGGATCTCATAGGCGGCGAGCGAGGTGCCATCAGCGGTGGCGTTGAAGCGTTGCACCCCGGCAAAGCGCTCCGCCATCAGCGCATCGGTGGAGGGCGACAGGCCGGAAAAGTTCGGATCCCACAGCGCGATCCATTTGCGCGCCAGCGGGACATTGCCATAGGCCCCCGACACCGGCGCCGGCTCGACCGCGATCTGCCGCCAGTCCGCCCCCAGTTCGTAAGCCACGATCTGCGGCAGCAGGGTGGTGATGCCCTGCCCCATTTCGAGCTGGGGGACGGCGACCGTCACCACGCCGTCGTTGGCGATCTTGAGCCATGCGCCGAAGACATGCTCGCCCCGCGCGGCAACCAGCGGCGTGCGATAGGCGCGCGGCATCAGCCACCACGCCACCAGCAGGCCGCCGCCTGCCGCCGCTCCTGCCAGCAATCCGCGCCGCGAGATCTGCATGCCTCAGAGCTTCCCGGTGTCGAGCCAGCGCGCAAGGCTCGCGGCGATCGCCATGAACGGCGCGGCGGTCTCGTCGTCGCCGGCGGCGGGCGGCTCGCCCTTGTCGCCCGCAATCCGCGTCGCCAGCGTCAGCGGCACCCGGCCGAGGAAGGGAATCTCCAGCGCGGCGGCGAATTTCTCCACGCCTCCGCTGCCGAAAGGATCGCTGACATGGCCGCATTCCGGGCAGCAATAGCCCGCCATGTTCTCGACGAGGCCGATGATCGGGACCTCGCCCTGCTCGAACAGCTGCCCGGCGCGCGCGGCATCGATCAGCGCGAGATCCTGCGGGGTGGAGACCAGCACCGCCCCATCGGGCTTGTGCGCCGAGAGCATCGACAATTGCACATCGCCCGTGCCCGGCGGCAGATCGACCAGCAGCAGATCGGTCTCGCCCCAGTCGGCATCGATCAGCTGCGACAGCGCCTTGCCCGTCATCGGCCCGCGCCATGCCAGCGCCTTGCCCGGCGCAACGATGTGCCCCATCGACAGCACCTTGACGCCGTAAGGGCTGTCGATCGCCACCAGCTTGTCGCCTTCGGGCGTGGCGGCGGGCTTGAGCCCTTCGGTCCTGAGCAGCTTGGGCTGCGAGGGGCCGTAGATGTCGCCATCGATCACCCCGACCTTGCGCCCCATCTTGGCCAGAGCCACCGCGAGATTGGTGGTGAGGGTGGACTTGCCGACCCCGCCCTTGCCGCTGCCGACCGCGATCAGCCGCACCCGGCGACGCTCCCCCGTCAGCGCGACGCGCACCTCGTCGATTTCGGCGAGCGGGGAAAGCGCGGCGGTGATGTCGGCTTCCAGCGCGGCGCGTGCCTCAAGCGACAGGTCGCCGGCTTCCGCGACGATCACCGCGCGGCGGGCAATGATCCGCGCCGAGCGCACACGGTGGTTGATTTCAGGGCTGAGAGCGGCGCGAATCAGCGCTTCCTCGGCGTCAGGGGCACGGGGCGGCTGGCGGCTGGTATCGGACGGGCTGTTCATGGCGCCCGCCTCTACCATCAAATTCCGTCAGCCAACCCCTGTTTTTCACCGACGGGATACCTATAAGGGCCTTATGCAGAGAATGGACGGTTGGAGAGAACGTCTTGGCCTGGCCGCGAAGGGCCTTGCCATGGCTGGCAAGAATCCCTGGGGCAATACCGGCAAGGGTGACAGTTCCGGAGGCGAGGAACCTCGCGAGGATGGCCCGAGCGGCGATGGCCCAAGCGGGGACGGCCCGCGCAACCCTTGGCTGCCCGGCGGCGGCGAGCCCGGCAAGCGGCGCTCGGCCAGCATCGACGACATCTTCAAGAACCGCGGTCCCGAAGGCCCGCGCCGCGCCGGCGGCGGCGGCCCCGGCGGCCCGACCTTCCGCCTGCCCGAACGCCCCGGCGGCAAGAGCTGGGTGCCGGTGATCGTCGGCGCGGTCGCGCTGATCTGGGTCGCGGTCACCAGCGTGCACTTCATTCAGCCGGGCGAACAGGCGGTGGTGACCTGGCTGGGCGGCAAATACTCGCGCACCATCGATTCCGGCACGCGCTTCACCGCGCCCTGGCCGATCGAGATGGTCGAAAAGGAGAACGTGACGCAGATCCGTTCGGAAA
>CAZQOO010000075.1:0-11675 GCA_964594845.1 uncultured Porphyrobacter sp.
TCGCCAGCGAGCACCGCGGTCGCCTCGTCATAGGCCTTGTGCAGCGTCGGCTTGCCGTGGCGCAGGTCGTCATCGTCCATGCAGGGCAGGTCGTCGTGGATCAGCGAATACACATGGATCGCCTCGATCGCCGCCCCGGCCCGCAGCGCCGGATCGCGCGAGACGCCGAACAGCCCGGCAGTGCTCACCACCAGCAGCGGGCGCACCCGCTTGCCCCCGCCGATCGCGGCATAGCGCATCGCCTCGATCAGGCGCGCGCTGGTGTCGTCGGGCACCGGCAGCAGCGCATCGAACAGCGAATCGATCTCCGCCCGAACCTGCGCAATCGCATCGCCGAGCAACGAGCCTCCGGCCTGCACCAGCATCACCTCAGCCCTCCGCGTCGAAGGCTTGCGTAGCGACCGCACGGCCATCGGCGCCGGTGACGATCTTCTCGATCCGCGCCTGCGCCGCATCGAGCCGCCGCTGGCACGCCGCACGCAGCGCCTCGCCGCGTTCGTAAAGGCTGATCGACTGGTCGAGCGGCACGTCGCCGCGTTCGAGCTGCTGCACGATCTGTTCGAGCTGGCCAAGCGCCTGCTCGAAGCTCATCTGCGAAATGTCCTGCGCGCCCTCGGCGGCGGTATTGCCCTCGTCCATGGTCGGCAGCATTGACGGAGGCGCCGTGTCCGGTCAAGGCTGGCACGCATCGGGGCGGGACAAACGGGACAAACGACAACATGACCAAATGGATCATCGCCTACGGCACGGCCGCGCTGGCGTTCGGCGCGCTCGACGCGATCTGGCTGCGCTGGGCAGCGGGCAACCTCTATCGCCCGGTGATCGGCGAGATCATGGCCAAGGATTTCAACGTCGCCGCAGCGGGCGCGTTCTACTTCATCTATCTGGCCGGAATGACGTGGTTCGCGATCAAGCCCGGGCTGGAAAGCGGCACGGTGCAGGCAGCGCTGCTCAACGGGATCCTGCTGGGGGCGCTGTGCTATGCCACCTTCGATCTCACCTCGCAGGCCGTGTTCAAGGTGTGGGCGACCCATGTCAGCGTGCTCGACATCCTGTGGGGCGCCTTCGCGACCGGCACGGCGAGCGCGGTGGCGACATGGGTGACATTGCGCTTCGCTCCGGCGGCCGGCTGACACCGCGACCCATGTTCATCGGCCATTTCGCTCCGGCCTTCGTCGCCGCCGCGGTCAGTCCCCGCAGCCCGAAACTGGGCACGCTGTTCGTGGCCGCGCAGCTGATCGACTGGGGCTTCTTCGCGCTCGCACTGATCGGGGTGGAGAGGCTGCGGGTCGATCCGGCGGCGAGCGTGATGGTGCCGATGGATCTCTATCACATGCCCTACACCCACAGCCTGATCGGCGCCGGCATCTGGGCGCTGGCCTGCCTGCTGGTGGTGGCGCTCGGGCAGCGCAACCTGTTTGCAGGGCTCGTCGCCGGTGTGGTGGTGCTGTCGCACTGGCCGCTCGACTGGCTGGTTCACGTGCCCGATCTGACGCTTGATGGCGAGCCGCCCAGGCTGGGGCTCGGACTGTGGAACTATCCGGCCGTGGCCATGCCGCTGGAACTGCTGGTGACGGGCGGCGCCTTTGCCTTCTACGTGCGCCGCACCCGCGGGCCCATCGGCCCGCCGCTGGTGCTGCTGGCGGTGATGCTGCTGTTCCAGGCGCTCAACTGGTTCGGTCCCCACCCCGAAAGCGCCGGCCCTTTCCTCTACCTTCAGGCACTGCTGGCCTTCGCGATCCTCACCGCGCTTGCCGTCTGGGTCGGGGAGAATCGCTGGTTCCAGAAACGCGGCGGCTTGGCCTTCGGCGAACTGTAATCTAGGGGGCCTCGCAAGGAGTCCCCACCCATGACCCAAACGTCCGCCATCACCCCCGAAATCGTCGAGAGCCACGGCCTTTCCCCCGAGGAATACGAGCGCGTCCTGCACGCGCTGGGACGCGAGCCGAACCTTGTGGAACTCGGCATCTTTTCGGTGATGTGGTCGGAGCACTGCTCCTATAAGTCCTCGCGCCTGCATCTCAAGAAGCTGCCGACCGAGGCGCCCTGGGTGATCTGCGGCCCGGGCGAGAATGCGGGCGTGATCGACATCGGGGATGGTCAGGCGGCGATCTTCAAGATGGAGAGCCACAACCACCCCTCCTACATCGAGCCCTATCAGGGCGCGGCGACGGGCGTGGGCGGCATCCTGCGCGACGTGTTCACCATGGGCGCGCGGCCGATGGCAAATGCCAATGCGCTGCGCTTCGGGCGGCCCGAACACCCCAAGATGAAGCATCTGGTGCAGGGCGTGGTCGCCGGGATCGGCGGCTACGGCAACTGCGTCGGCGTGCCCACGGTTGCGGGGGAAACCAATTTCCACCCCGCCTATGACGGCAACATTCTCGTCAACGCCATGACTGTCGGCGTGGCGGATCAGGACAAGATCTTCTACTCGGCGGCCACCGGGCTCGGCAATCCGATCGTCTATGTCGGCTCCAAGACCGGGCGCGACGGGATCCACGGCGCGACCATGGCAAGCGCCGATTTCGGCGAGGATGCCGAGGCCAAGCGCCCGACGGTGCAGGTCGGCGATCCCTTCACCGAAAAGCTGCTGATCGAGGCCTGTCTCGAACTGATGGCGACCGATGCCATCGTCGCCATTCAGGACATGGGCGCGGCGGGCCTCACCTCCTCCTCGGTGGAGATGGCGAGCAAGGGCGGCGCGGGCATCCGGCTCGACATGAACAAGGTGCCTTGCCGCGAAGAGGGCATGACGCCCTACGAGATGATGCTGTCCGAAAGCCAGGAGCGGATGCTCATGGTGCTCAAGCCCGGCAAGGAGGCGATGGCAGAGGCGATCTTCCGCAAGTGGGAGCTGGATTTCGCGGTGATCGGCGAAGTCACCGATACCGGGCACATGGTGCTCGAATTCAATGGCGAGGTGGTGTGCGACATCCCGCTGGCCCCGCTGGCGGACGAAGCCCCGCTCTACGACCGGCCCTACCTCTCGAAGGAGGAATATGCGGTGTGGGCAGGCGTCAAGCCGCTCGGCGAAGTGCCGTCGACCGACAACGTGGCGGCTGACTTGCTCAAGCTGATGGCCTCGCCCGATCTCGCCTCGCGCCGCTGGATTGCCGAGCAGTATGATTCGCAGGTCGGCGCCGATACGCTCCAGACCGGCGGCGATGCGGGCGTGGTGCGGGTGCACGGGACGGGCAAGGCGCTCGCCATCACCACCGACTGCACCCCGCGCTATGTCTTTGCCGACCCCTACGAGGGCGGCAAGCAGGCGATTGCCGAGGCCTACCGCAACCTGTGCGCCGTGGGCGCACGGCCGCTGGCGGTGACCAACTGCCTCAACTTCGCCAACCCGCAGCGTCCCGAGATCATGGCGCAGATCGTCCATGCGTTGGAAGGCATGGCCGATGCCTGCCGCGCGCTCGATTTCCCGATCGTGTCGGGCAATGTCAGCCTCTACAACGAAAGCAAGGCGACCGGCGGCGGCTCGGCGATCCTTCCTACCCCGGCGATCGGCGGCGTGGGCATCATCACCGACCTTGCCAAGATGATGACGATGCACTTCAAGCAGGCGGGCGATGCGATCTACCTCGTCGGCCCCGAATTCTGGGCCAAACCCGATCCCACCCGCTCGCACCTCGGCCAGTCGCTGTGGCTGCGGGTGGTCAAGGGGGTCGAAGGCGGCCGCACCCCGCCGACCGACCTCACGGTGGAACGCAACGCGGGCGAGATCATCCACGAATTGATCGCCGACGGCCTCGTCAACGCGGTGCATGATCTGAGCGATGGCGGTCTCGCCGTGGCGCTGGCGGAAATGGCGCTGGCAGGCGGGATCGGCGCCGAAGTCGATGCGGCAGGCAACCCGGACTACACCCCCGCACAATGGTGGTTCGGCGAGGATCAGGGCCGCTACCTGATCACCGTGCCCGATGTGGCCGCGCTCAACGAAGCTCTCGCAAAAGGCACGAAGAACGACGAGACCGCGCAGATCGGCTTCCAGCGGATCGGCACCGTGGGTGGCGACAGCGTGCTCGGCGTGCCGCTCGCCGAACTGCAGGCCGCCAACCAGCGCTTCTTCGAGGAATGGATGGAAGGCTGACGGCGGCCCGGGCCGAAGCCTCAGGCCGCCTGGGCGCTGCCCAGCGTCAGTTCTTCGCTCACAATGCCCTCGCTGGCCAGGATCGAAAGGCACTGGCGGTAGACTTGCGGAGTGCCGATGCCGAGCCGCGCGCGCGCCGCGTCGATATCCTCGCGCATCAGGGCGGCAATGTCCTGATGGGCGATCTTAGCCGCCGCCTTGCCGAGCCGGCGGCCTTCCTTGATCGCCGCGAACAGGGGAGCCTTGGTGCCGCTGACCTTCTTGATCTGCCGCGCGCCGGCATAGGCGATGAACAGGATGCCACGATTGTGGTTCTGCTCGTAGCTGAAGGCGAGCAGGCTCGCTTCGCCCAGTGCGTCGCGGCCATATCCGGTCAGCACGTGGAACAGATCATGCGTGTCGCGCAGGCGGTCGAAATACCACTGGGTCAGGTCCTTGGGCAGGCTTTCGGGCGGCGCCCACTTGTGGCTCTCCGCAACGAGGCCCGCCGCCGACAGACCCTCGCGCTTCATGAAGGCGATGTAATGCGCCGCCACGGTGTTCGGCCCGCAATCGGTCCAGCGCGCATGATCGTCGAGCATGGCGGGAATATCGACGCCCTCGCTCAGGAAGCGCTGGCCCTCGGGCGAGCGGATGAAATCATGCGCCTGCGCGTGGCTGCGGCGGCCCTTGGTCGCCTCGATGATGTGGAACACCTGCTCGGTGTCTTCCTTGTCCTCGACCAGCTTGCCGAAATGGTGCAGCACCTTGAGCGGCCGGAAGCCCGACACCTTGCGGTCCGGAGCGATCAGGGGAAGATCGAGATGGGCCATCGTCCAACGTCCTTTGCGCGAGTCGCGAATTAGGTTCACCAGATGCCACTTACATGAATGTCAGTTAAAAGTCCACTGCCGTTGATCGAGGTCAAATGCCTGTCGATGCCTGAACATGACACCCTGCCCTATGTCCTGCAACGCCTGCCCGACGAAGACGCGATTGCGCGCGCCCGGGGCCTTGCCGCGCGCCTGAAACAGCGCCGCACCTGCCGCTTCTTCAGCGACGAGCCGGTGCCGCGCGAAGTGATCGAAGCCGCCATTGCCGCTGCCGGCAGCGCGCCTTCGGGAGCGAACCACCAGCCCTGGCATTTCGCTGCCATCTCCTCCCCCGAAAGGAAGCGCGCCATCCGCGACGCTGCCGAAGCCGAGGAGCGCCGCTTCTACGGCTCGGCGGGCCATGATCCGAAGGCGAGCGAGGAATGGCTCGCAGCCCTCGGCCCGCTCGGCACCGATGCCGACAAGCCCTTCCTGGAAACCGCACCGTGGCTGATCGTCGTCTTCGCGCAGCGCAAGGGCGGGATCGCAGAGGACGGGACGACGCAGAACTATTACGTCAACGAAAGCGTGGGGATTGCCTGCGGGATGCTGCTGGCAACGCTGCACGAGGCCGGTCTGGCCACGCTCACCCACACGCCCTCGCCCATGGGGTTCCTGCGCGAGGTCTGCGGCCGGCCGGAATGGGAAAAGCCGGTGATGATCGTGGTCGCCGGCCATCCCGCAGCCGGTGCAACCGTCCCTGCCCACGCGCTGATAAAGAAGCCGCTGACGCAGATCGCCAGCTGGCTCTGAGCGATCAGGCGGCCATCAGCTCGGGCTCGGCCGGCTCGGCGCTGGCGAGCAGGTTGTAGGGGTCGATCCCCTCCTCGCGCCAGATGCGGTGGCATTCGCGGTACTTCACCGGCGAAGGGATGTGCAACTCGGCGCGCACATCCTCGATCGGACGTTCGAGCAACTGGCGGATCGGCTGGGCGATCAGCGGCGGCGCGCCCTTGCCGGTGCGATGCGCCTCGCGCACGGCACCGAACACGGGCGCCTTGGTGCCCTTCGCCATCTTCTTGATGTTGGCCGCGCCCGCATAGCCGATCAGCAGGTGGCCCTGGCTGGGCGACTGGCCATGGGTAAACAGCAGCACCGACGCCTCGCCCAGCGCATCGCGGCCATAGCCGGTCAACACGTGGAACAGGTCATGCGTGTCGCGCGAGCGGTTGATGTACCACTCAACCAGGTCGGGGAAGCGCGGACGCCCGGAGCGGTCGCTTTCGGCAACAAGGCCTGCCGCCGTCAGCCCCTCGGCCTCCATGAAATCGCAATAGGCATGGGCAAGGCTGCCCTTCGGCGTACGACGCAGGGCTGCGTGATCGTCGAGGATCTCGGGCAGGCAGGGCTCGGTCTGGCGCAGATAGGTCCCGCGCTCGGACAGCGAAAGCTCCGCGATACGCGGGATGAAATCCTTCGAAGGCAGCGATTCGAAGATCCGGAACACCGCTGCCGTGTCTTCCTTGTCTTTCATGAGCATCTGGAAATTGCGGACCGCGCGCAAGGGACGATACTTGGCCTGCGGACGATCAGGGTGCAGCAGCACCGTTCCGTCGGCGGAAAACATGCGGGTGTACTGGTCACGAGCGGTTTCGGTCATGCTGGCAAATTCCTGTGCGATGGCCCGAGTATAGCCAAAGCTTGCTTACATGAATGTTAATAGCCGATTCGGTTCACTGATCAAAACCCTTTGTGCGACGAGCCGTGCACGCTTCGCGCCCGCCCCCTTCAATCCCCGCGCCACTCCCTGCGCGGGATGCCGAGCAGGCTGAGCACGGCGGTCAGGTCGCCGCGATCGATCCGGCCATTGGCCGCCGCGCGCGCCTTGGGCTTGGCGCGATAGGCAAAGCCGTAAGTCGCGGCACGGATCATCGGAATGTCGTTGGCCCCGTCGCCGGTCGCCAGGCTCAGGCGCCCTTCGGCAGCTTCCTCGCGCAGCACCGCGGCCTTGACCGCGCTGTCGGTGATCTGGCCCAGCAACCCGCCGGTAAGCCTGCCGCCCGTCACCTCCAGCCGGTTGCCGACCACCCGGTCGAACCCGAGCATTGCGCCCACCGGATCGGCAAAATGATGGAAGCCGCCGGTCACCAGCACTGTCCGGCTGCCCAGCGCCGCCAGCGTCGCGACCAAAGTGCGCGCCCCCGGCTCGGGCCGGATACGTTCGGCCAGACAATCGCTTATGGCACTTTCCTCGAGCCCTTCGAGCAGCGCCACACGCTCGCGCAGCGCAGCCACGAAATCCAGTTCTCCCAGCATCGCGCGCTCGGTGATCGCCGCGATCTGCGGCTTGAGGCCGGCGTAATCGGCCAGTTCATCGATGCATTCCTGCCCGATCATGGTCGAATCCATGTCCGAGACGAACACCTGCGGAAGCTCTACTCCGCCACGGCTGACCAGCATGTCGGCGGGCGCGAAAACGCGGTCGATCGCGGCGAGCACAGTCTCGGGCGCGCCATCGGAAAACCGCAGCTCCAGCACCTCGCCATCGGCCAGCGTGTCGGCCGTGGCGAGCGCCACGCCCTCGCCCCGCAGATCGACGGCCAGTGCATCGACCAGCGCATCAAGGCGTGTTTCCCTTGTCGCTGTGTCTGCTATCAGCCGGGCAATGAGCATCGTGTCTTCTCCAGCAGCCCCCGGGGCGCTCCCAGTGGCGCTCATTGCAGGGCCGACCGCCAGCGGCAAGAGCGCGATTGCACTCGAGCTCGCCCGCGCGCTTGCCCAGAACGGGCGTCAGGGCGTGATCGTCAATGCCGATTCCGCGCAGGTCTATGCCGATCTGCGGATCCTTTCCGCCCGCCCCTCCGACGAGGAAATGGACGGGATCGAGCATCGCCTGTTCGGGGCATGGGACGGCAGCGAGGCGTGCTCGGCTGCGGCCTGGGCCGCGCGCGCCAAGGCGGAGATCGCCGAAATCCACGCGGCGGGCAGCGTGCCGATTCTCGTCGGCGGCACCGGCCTCTATCTCAAGGTGCTGTTCGAAGGCATCGCTCCGATACCCGAGATCGACCCCGCCATCCGCGCCACTGTGCGCGCGCTCGACGAGGATGCGGCCTACAAGCTGCTGCAAGTCGAAGACCCGCTGCGCGCCGCCGAGCTTGATCCGGGCGACCGCCAGCGGATCGCCCGCGCGCTGGAGGTGAAGCGGTCGACCGGCGTGACGCTGGCCGACTGGCAGCTCGCCAAGGCCGGCGGGATCGGCGAGGATGTCACGATCCATCCGATGCTGCTGCTGCCTGACCGCACATGGCTCTACGAACGCTGCGACCTGCGCTTCGAGGCAATGCTCGAAGAAGGCGCGATCGCCGAGGTCGAGGCGCTGCTTGCCCGCGGGCTCGATCCCGATCTGCCGGTGATGCGCGCCATCGGGGTGCCGGAAATCGCCGCATTTCTCGGCGGAGAGATCGATGCCGCGACGATGATCGCCGCCGGTCAGCAGGCCACCCGCAACTATGCCAAGCGCCAGTTCACCTGGTTCCGACGGCAGCCGCCTGCGGAATGGCCCCGGATCGACCCCGGCGTCGCATTCGAAAATATCGACTTTGACGTCCAATTTGCATCATTATTGCGCGATTAGGGGTTGACTTATCAGATTCTAATCCGTAGCGGCGAGTTCACTCGGTCCGATGCGCTCCCCCCTGCATCGGGCCGGTTTTGTTGTCAGGCACCCGCGCGAATGGTTCGTCCGGCTGCCGCCCAAGCTTTGGAGTTCCCCGTGCCCGGCAAGCCGGATCAAGCCCAGCGCGACAGCGCCCGCAGCGCCCCCAGCAGCGGCGCCGCGATCCTTGTGCAATGCCTGATCGAGCAGGGCGTTGAATATGTGTTCGGCTATCCCGGCGGCGCGGTGCTGCCGATCTATGACGAATTGTTCGGCGATGAACGCATCCGCCACATCCTCGTCCGCCACGAGGCGGGCGCCGCCCATGCGGCCGAAGGCTATGCCCGCGCCACCGGCAAGCCCGGCGTGGTGCTCGTCACCTCCGGCCCGGGCGCGACCAATGCCATCACCGGCATTGCCGATGCGTGGATGGATTCGATCCCGCTGGTCGTCATCACCGGACAGGTGCCGACCAGCCTGATCGGCACCGACGCCTTCCAGGAGGCCGACACCATCGGCATCACCCGCCACTGCACCAAGCACAATTATCTGGTGAAGGACCCGGCCGATCTCGCCGCGACCATCGCCGAGGCGTTCCGCATCGCCACCACCGGCCGCCCCGGCCCGGTCGTGATCGACATTCCCAAGGACGTGCAGATCGCGGTTCCCTCGGAACGCCGCGCCTTCGTGCGCCCCGGCTCGCACCGCTACGCGCCGCAGATGGTCGCCCCCGCAGAGCAGATCATCGAGGCGATCGAACTGATCGCGGCGGCCGAGCGTCCGATCCTCTATACCGGCGGCGGCGTGATCAATTCCGGCGCGCTAGCGAGCGAACTGCTGCGCCGCTTCCAGGACCTGACCGGCGCGCCGGTCACCTCGACGCTGATGGGGCTCGGCGCCTTTCCCTCGGTCCATCCCGACTGGCTCGGGATGCTGGGCATGCATGGCACGTTCGAAGCCAACATGGCGATGAACAAATGCGACGTGATGGTCTGCATCGGCGCGCGGTTCGATGACCGGGTAACCGGACGTCTCGATGCCTTTTCGCCGGATTCGAAGAAGATCCACATCGATATCGACCGCAGCTCGATCAACAAGACAGTGCCGGTAGACCTCGGCATTCTCGGCGATTGCGGCACGGTGCTGGGGCAATTGATCGAGGCCTGGGGCAGCCGCACCCCGCGCGATCTGGGCGAATGGAAGGCCCGCATCGCCGGCTGGCGCGCGCGCGAGTGCCTCGCCTATCCCGAGCGTTCGGCCAAGCACCCGAACATGATCATGCCGCAGAAGGCGATCGAGCGGCTCTATGCCCTCACGCATCAGCAGAAGCCGATCATTTCCACCGAGGTCGGCCAGCACCAGATGTGGGCGGCGCAGTACTTCGGCTTCGATGATCCGAACAAGTGGCTCACAAGCGGGGGGCTCGGAACGATGGGCTATGGCCTGCCCGCCGCGATCGGCGCGCAGCTCGGCCATCCCGACGCGCTGGTGATCGACATTGCCGGCGAAGCCAGCATCCAGATGAACATCCAGGAGCTCGGCACGGCGAGCCAGTATCGCCTGCCGGTCAAGGTGTTCATCCTCAACAACGAATACATGGGCATGGTCCGCCAGTGGCAGGAACTGACCTATGAAAGCCGCTATTCGAACAGCTACTCGGACAGCCTGCCCGATTTCGTGCGGCTCGCCGAGGCTTACGGGTGGAAGGGCATCCGCATCCACGACGAAAGCGAGCTCGACGAAGGTATCGCCGCGATGCTCGCGCATGACGGGCCGGTGATGGTCGACTGCCTCGTCGCGCAGGATGCCAACTGCCTGCCGATGATCCCGTCGGGTGCGGCGCATACCGACATGATCCTCTACGGCGACAAGGTCGACGGGACGATGGACGACGAAGCCAAGGCGCTGGTGTAGGATAACCGCAATGCCCCTGAAGATTGCCGAAGCCGCCTCCGAGCGCCACGTGCTCGCCGTCACCGTGGACAACGAACCCGGGATCCTCGCCAAGATCACCGGCCTGTTCACCGCGCGCGGCTACAACATCGACAGCCTGACCGTGGCCGATATCTCGGAGGACCACGCCGTCAGCCGCATCACCATCGTCACCAACGGGCCGCCCTCGGTGATCGACCAGATCGAGGCGCAACTGGAACGGCTGGTGCCGGTGCACAAGGTCACCGATCTCACCACCGCCGGCCCGCATGTCGAGCGGGAGCTTGCGCTGATCAAGGTCACCGGAACGGGCGAAAAGCGGGTCGAGGCGCTGCGCCTCGCCGACATTTTCCGCGCGCGGCCCGTCGATACCACCACCGAAAGCTTCATCTTCGAGATCACCGGTCCGCCCGACAAGATCGACAGCTTCATTGCGCTGATGCGCGAATTGGGGCTGGTCGAGGTGGGGCGCACAGGCGTCGTCGGCATGCTGCGCGGGCCGCAAGGCGGCTAAACAATATCAACGAATACAAAGCACAAGAGAGATTACCGATGAAAGTCTATTACGACGCCGACGCCGATCTGAACCTGATCAAGCCCAAGAAGGTCGCGATTGTCGGCTACGGCTCGCAGGGCCATGCCCATGCCCAGAACCTGCGCGATTCCGGCGTGGCCGAAGTCGCCATCGCCCTGCGCGAAGGTTCGGCCACCGCGAAGAAGGCGGAAGGCGCAGGCTTCAAGGTGCTCTCCAACACGGCCGCGGCGCAGTGGGCCGACATCATCATGATCCTCGCGCCTGACGAGCATCAGGCCGCGATCTGGGAGAACGACCTCAAGGGCCACATGAAGCCCGGCAGCGCGCTCGCCTTCGCGCACGGGCTCAACATCCACTTCGGCCTGATCGAAGCGCCCGCCGACATCGACGTGATCATGATCGCGCCCAAGGGCCCGGGCCACACCGTGCGCTCCGAATATGTGAAGGGCGGCGGCGTGCCTTGCCTTATCGCCGTCCACCAGGACGCCAGCGGCGCGGCGCATGACGTCGCCCTTGCCTATGCCTCCGCTGTCGGCGGCGGGCGCTCGGGCATCATCGAGACCAACTTCCGCGAGGAATGCGAAACCGATCTGTTCGGCGAGCAGGCCGTGCTGTGCGGCGGGATCACCCACCTGATCCAGGCCGGGTTCGAAACGCTGGTCG
>CAZQOO010000076.1:0-11580 GCA_964594845.1 uncultured Porphyrobacter sp.
GCCCCCGCCGAGTTCACCACCGCGCCGATCCCCGCGATCCGGAAGGTGCTGGATCGCGCCGGATGGAGCGTCGATGATGTCGACCTGTTCGAAGTCAACGAGGCCTTCGCCTGCGTCGCGATGTTCGCGATGCGCGATCTCGGCATCGGCCACGAGAAGATCAACGTCAACGGCGGCGGCACGGCGCTCGGCCACCCGATCGGGGCCAGCGGCGCGCGCATCATCGTGACCCTGCTGGCTGCGCTCAAGGCGCAGGGCAAGACGCGCGGTGTTGCCTCGCTGTGCATCGGCGGCGGGGAAGCGACCGCCATCGCGGTCGAACTGCTGTAAGGCAGGCGCCCCCCGCAAGGCCGGCAAGCAGGATTCGCCCTCGTCGTCCGGGCATGATATTCTCCGCACAGGGGAGCATCGACGACAAGGGGGAATCAATCATGAGAAAGCTTGTTATCGCAGCGTCAATTGCCGCGCTCGCAGCCTGCAGTCCTGCGCCGAAGGAAGAACCCGCTGCCGAGGAAACCGCCGCCGCAGAACCGGCCGCAGCAACCACCGCCAACGGATCGGTGGCAGGGACCTACATGGTCACCGGCCCTGACGGCAGCGAAGCCACCTCTGTGCTCAACGCCGATGGCACCTACACCGACACCGGCGCCGACGGCACGGTTGCTGAAGGCACCTGGGCGGTGGTTGATGGCAAGACCTGCTTCACCGGCAAGGAAGAAGGCGCCAAGCCGGTGTGCTGGACCGAAGCCGCTCCCGGCGAAGATGGCTCGTTCACCGCGACCTCCGATACGGGCGAGACGGTGACCGTCCGTCCTGCGCCCGCAGCAGCAGCGGCTCCGGCCGAAGCGGCTGAACCGGCCGCAGCAGAGTAACCGCAAACGGACGCCGGGCGGCGGGTTACTCGTCGCCCGGCAAGTCCTCGGCGCCCCACAGGCGGTCGCGCGCGATCCAGCCCTTCCGGCCGCCGATATCGACTTCGCACCAGTCCGCACGGCAGCCCTTGAGCTGGCCGACCACACCCGGTTGCGCACGCCAGCGCAGCGCCGACCCGGCAGCAGGCTCGGCGCGGACATCGGCAAGGCCGCTGCCGCGCACCATTGCCCCGCGCTCGGGATCGAGCTGGCTGCGCGCGATCCAGCCCTTGTCGCCTTCGGGGTCCTCGACCAAACGCCAGCCTTCGCGCACCCGCACCACCTTCACCGGCAGGCCCTTGCGCTTGTAGACCCACTGGATCGGATATTCCTCGCTCGGCCCCACCCGCATGCGCACCTCGTCATAGCGAAGCGCGGCCCAGTAGGGCACCTCGCGGTCCTGCGCGCTGAGCGGTGCAGCAGTGATCGTGACGCCCGAGAGCAGGGCAAGGCCGAAGGTGGCCGAAAGACGAAATCCCATCATTCAAAAGGCGATAGCGCCTCTTGCCCCCGGCTTTCAAGCACGCCATCGCAACCGCAGGCTGCTTCCCTGCTTGACCATGCAGGGCCAGTGGCATTAGCCGATTGTCCATGCCTGAAACCCGCACCCCGCTCGAACGTCCCCGCGTCATCGTCACCCGCCATCTGGTACCGGCGGTCGAGGCGCGGATGCGCGAATTGTTCGACGTGGTGCTGAACGAGGCGGACGTGCCGCTGACCCGCGACCAGCTTGCAAGCGCGATGCAGGATTGCGACGTGCTGGTGCCGACCGTGACTGACCGGATCGACGCCGATCTGATTGCCGGGGCCAGCCCCCGCCTCGGCCTGATCGCGAACTTCGGCGCAGGCACCGAGCACATCGACCTCGCCGCTGCCGCCGCACGAAAGATCCTCGTCACCAACACGCCCGGCGTTTTCACCGACGACACCGCCGATCTCGCCATGGCGATGATCATCGGCGTGCCGCGCCGGATGCGCGAAGGCACGGCGCTGGTACGGCGCGGCGAGTGGACCGGCTGGACGCCCTCGGGCCTGCTGGGCAGGAAGCTCGCGGGCAAAGTGCTTGGCATCATCGGCATGGGCCGCATCGGCCAGGCCGTCGCCCACCGCGCCCGCGCCTTCGGGCTGGAGATCGCCTATTATAACCGCAAGCGCCTGCCCGAGGCGCTCGAACGGATGCTGGCGGCGCGCTACGTCGCCGATGTCGATGCGCTGATGGCCGAGGCCGACATTCTCACTCTGCACTGCCCCTTGACCGACGAGACGCGGCATCTGGTGGATGCGCGCCGGATCGCGCTGATGAAGCCCGGCACTTCGATCATCAACACCGCGCGCGGCGAGATGATCGACCAGGAGGCGCTGATTGCGGCGCTTGAATCGGGCCACCTCGCGGGCGCGGGGCTTGACGTTTATCCCGACGAGCCGAACGTCGATCCGCGCCTGATCGCGCATCCCAACGTGATGACCCTCCCCCACATCGGCAGCGCCACCACCGAAGGCCGCGAGGATTCGGGCCACAAGGTGATCGCCAACATCCGCATGTGGGCTGACGGGCACAGACCGCCCGATCAGGTGCTGACGGCGCTGGTGCGGGGTTAGGTCCGGGCAGCCAGTTGGCGGCCCAGTTCCGTGACTATCCGGGCGATCGCCGCCCTTCCCGCTCCCATCTCGAAGTGGCGGAACGGCACTTCGACGTCCGCGTCCCGTTCGTGCGACAAACCGCGCGCCGCTGCCGGTGCGATCACCCCGTCCTTGCGCGACCAGAGGGCTATGGTCGGCACCGGAGGCTTGACCGCGGGATCATCGACGAGAGGCGGTGCATCGACGGCGTGATCGTTGAGCGCCTCGTACACCCGCCACGCATTGTTCGCACGCCGGTCGCCGGAAAAGGGCGTTCCCAGCGTCATCACCATTGCCACCGCCTCGGGATGGCGCTGGGCGAGGACGCGGGCGTAGATCCCGCCAAGGCTCCAGCCCAGCAGCACCACTTTGTGCCCCTCGCCGGCATGGATGCTCAGCAACCGGTGCTCTGCCTTGGCGAGGCTGTGCGCGGTAATCCCGGTGATGAAACCGAGCTCCGAGGCATACGCCCTGTAGCCCGCCGCATCGAGCGTGCGGCGCAACAGCGATGTCGACTTGTCGCTCGAAAGGATACCGGGCAACACGAGCACGGGCTGGCCCTTCCCGGACACCACGCTATCGTCTGCCGCGACCCGCCGCAAAGGGCTTAGGATGATCGGCAGCGTGTGCGGCAGCTCGCGCAGCCAAAGCGAAAGCGGCGGCGGAGCACTGTCGTCCGACGCCGCCACGCCCTTCAATCCCCCGTCAAGATCCGCTCGACCAGCTCGCCCACGCTCGGGGTGTAGCCGTTCGAATAGAACGGGTCCTGCTTGAAGCGGTAGGCCGCGTGGCCCGCGAAGGCGAGGTTCCTGTCGGGATCATCGCCGTGGGCAATGTCTTGCAGGGTCTTCTGGATGCAGAAGCTGCGCGGGTCCGCCAGACGGCCGGTGGTGTAGTCGTCGTGGTCCTTCCAGCTGGAAAACTGGCAGTGCGACAAGCAGCCCATGCAGTCCTGCTGGTCCTTGCGGATCGTCTCGCGGGCCTCGGGCGTCACGAAGACGATGGTGCCGTCGGGCGTCTTGAGCGGCTCGGTGTGCCCCGCGCGCATCCACATCTCGGCCTTGAGCTTGTCCTCGGGCCTGACCCAGAAGCTGCGCGCCTTGCCGTCCTCGCCGAGCTGCACCGTGCCTTCTTCCTCACCACGCTTGAAGAACGGGATCTGGCGCTCCGAACGGTGCATCAGTTCATAGAGGAACGGAGTCTTGACCGCGCTCGAATAGAAGCCGGTGGGCGAGAACTTGTGGAGCAGCACGTCGCCCGGTTCCACGGTGCGCAGCATGTCCTTCCAGATCTGCGGGATTGGGCTTTCCTGCGTCAGCAAGGGCCGCGTGCCGAACTGGAAGGCGATGGTGCCGAGCTCGGGATTGTCGATCCAGTTTTCCCACTCGCGTAGGAACCACACCCCGCCCGCCATCACGATCGGCACGCTATCGGGCACGCCCTCGGCGCGCATCGTGTCGCGCAGCGCCTTGACGCGGGGGTACGGATCTTCGGGCTTCGTGGGGTCCTCGGCATTGCTGAGGCCGTTGTGCCCGCCCGCCAGCCACGGGTCTTCATAGACCACCGCGGCCATCAGTTCGGCGACCTTGTGGTAGCTGCGCTTCCACAAGGCGCGGAAGGCGCGCGCGGAGCTGACGATGGGCAGGTAGCTGACGTTGAAGCGCGCCGCGATCTCTGCCAGCTTGTAGGGCATCCCCGCACCGCAGGTGACGCCCGTCACCATGCCGCGGGTGCGTTCGAGCACGCCTTCGAGCACGGCCTGCGCCCCGCCCATTTCCCACAGCACGTTGATGTTGATCGCGCCCTTGCCGTTCGCGATCTCGTAGGCCTTTTTCACCTGCGTGGTGGCGCCCTCGATGGCGTAGCGGATCAGCTCCTGGTGGCGCTCCTCGCGGGTGCGGCCGTGATAGAGCTGCGGAATGACATTGCCGTCGGCATCGTAGCTGTCGGCATTGACCGCGCTGACGGTGCCGATCCCGCCGGCCGCCGCCCATGCGCCCGAACTGGCGTGATTGGTAGCTGACACACCCTTGCCGCCTTCGACCAGCGGCCACACTTCACGCCCGCCATAGACGATCGGGCTCAATCCCTTGAACAATGAAAACTCCCCTTCGCGCCGTCCCAGTGGCGCGCATTACGTGGTGGTGACATAGAGCCGCATGGCGCGGCCTGCAACTGTGCCTCGGCGCTTGCCCCTAGCCGACGTTGCAGGGCTGGATCGCTTCGGGCTCGGTGCGCTTGGCACCGCGCTGGAATCGCGCGAAATATCCCTTGATGTCGGGCCGTTCGATATACTCGACAAGGACGTAGCCCACCGCCTCGAACTCGCAGAACAGCAGCGTGTGCGGCAGGCCGTGACGACCGACCGGGCTGTCGCTCTCGACCACGATGATCTGCCCTTCGGCATTGAGCGCGGGCCACATCCGCCACAGGAAGGCGTAGGGCTCGGTCACTTCGTGATACATGTGGACCATGAAGATGCGGTCGAAGCTGTCGGGGGGCAGCTGCGGATCGGCCGCTTCGCCCAGCTTGATCGAGATGTTTTCGAGCCGCTCCTTCTCGACTCTGCGACCGAGCCTCTCGAGCGCCTCGCGGCTGATGTCCTGCGCCAGCACGCGGCCATCGGCGCCCACGCGTTCGGCGAGGCGGACAGTGTAATAGCCCTCGCCCGCGCCGATATCGGCAACGGTCATGCCGGGGCGGATGTCGGCAAGGTCCATCACCACCTGCGCCTCGTTGCGCTCGTCGCGCGCGTCCTCGTTGGCGAACTGGTTGGAGACGACCTTGGCCACCGGGCGATCGGGACTGGGGAATTCCGGCGCGCCGCCGGGCAGCTCGGCGGTGACCGGGATGACCGGATCGCAGCCGCCTGCAAGCGGGGCGGCAAGACACAGCAGCAAAGCCGCAAGTCGCGGGGAAGACAGGGAACGTCGGCGCATTGTCTGCGCCCCTTAGCGCCTCGTCCGGGCGGATGCAAAAGCCAATCCGCTCAGCGAGCCACCACCCCCGTCAGATCGACCCGGCGGCGCTCGCTGACCATGCCCGCCACTACCTCGGCCTCGACCAGCTCGGTCGCCATCAAACCGTAGACCTTCCCGCCAAGGAAGATCGGGCGGGCATTGCCGTACCAGTCGATGCAGGACACCTCGCAATCATAGCCCTCGCCGGTCCTGACCGCGTCTTCGGGCGTGGCCGTGATCTGGCCTGCATCGGCGAGCAGGCCCTTGGCATCGAAGCCGAGGAACGACAGGTCGGAGACGTCCGAATACCACCAGTAGCCGCCCGACTGTTCGACGCGGGTAACCGTCGGCACGCCCAGCATCCCGTCGCCGGCGGTGGTGTAGGTGGCGTTGAAGGCATGGCTGCGCCCCTCGCTTTCATAGCGGCGCGGCAGCAACGCCGAGGAGCGCACCGCCGATCCGCCCTCGCCTGCTGCAAGCCCCACATGGCTGACGCGAAGCCCCGCCTCGTCCGCATAGCCATTGGCGATCACGACGCTGTCACCGATCTTTTCGAGCCGGATCAGGCTATGGCCGAGCGCCACGCGCTGCGCGGCCCCCGGGGTGTCGATCGGCACCACGGTGAGCGCATTGGCCAGCGCCCGGTTGCGCGCCTCCTCGTCGCGCGGCGGGCGACGCGAGTAGCGGTCGCGCCCGCCATAGACGACGAAATCACCGACGAAGCGGTTCTCGATCCCGCCGCCTTCGATCCCCGGCAGCCGCGCAAACTCGCTCTCGCGCGCGGCGACGTAGTAATCGCGGAAGCGCCCGAGCGGCGCGTCGAGCAAGGCGAAGGCGGTGGGGGTATCGTCATCCTCGCAGCCGTTGCGCAGGAACATCGGAAGCGCGCGGAAGCGGCCGGGCTTCGCATCCATCCCGAACTGGTCGACCGGAATTCCCCGCGCGCCCATCACCTCGGTCTCGCCGCGACCGATGGGAATGCGGAACACGGCCGCAGGCGGCACCTCGCCGAAGGATGGTGGGGGCGTGACAAGCGGACAGGATTGCCACGGCAATTCGTCCGAACCCACGCCCGGCATCCACAGGTAGACCGCATCGGCGGCGACGAACATCTCGGCCATGTCGCCGCCCATGAAGCCGGTCGTCTCGCATTCCAGCCCGCGCGCGATCACATAGCCGAGCGGGCAGACCGAGACCGTATGGATCCACGGCTCGCGCACCCCGAACACCGGGCGATAGACGCGGCGGATGTCGAGCAGCGGGCTGCCCTTCGCCTGCTCCGCGTCGAAGTCCTCCGCGCTGCTCCAGCGCCGCACCGCCGGGCGCTTGCGGCGGCTGACCATGTCCTCGGCCTCGTAGGGCGTGTAGATCACCAGCTTGTCGCCGACGATCCGGGTCGCGTAATTGTCGACGTCGTAATAGTCGTCGGACGAGATCAGGAACACGCCGCGCACGGCCACCGTGCCGGTCGCCTGATCGAGCCGCAGCACGGTGAGTTCGGTCGCATCGTCCTCGTAGCTGTAGGCGGTGATGATGATCTGGTCGCCCTCGACCAGCATCTCGTCATACCAGTCGGCCCCGATCGGCCTGCCGTTCGCATCCTTGCGATAGACATCGACCCGGTCGGTGAGGCGCATGGTGGGATAGTGCACCGCGAACACGCGCCCGTCCTGCAGCACCAGCAGGTATTCGCCGATCAGCTTTACGATATCGCCCTCGTCCACCGCGGCGACCTGGGTGTTGGTGATGTTCGCGCCGTTCACCGCCGTGACCGCGATGGGCGCGGACATGGCCTGAGTAGCGACGCGCGATCCGGTGACGGTTATGACTTCGGGCGCTCCCGCCGCCTCGTCCGGGCAATCTTCGGGCACGGTGCATTCGGGCTGGGCGTCCTGCAGCAGCGCAACCACCGCCTCGCCGCCCGCCACCACCCCGACCCGGCGCACCCGGCTGCTGCGGTTGAGCTCCTCGATCGCGCGCAGCAGGCGGCGGAATTCGGCCTCGCTCTCGAAGGTTTCGAATTCGGGCGTGGCGAGCCGGCGATAGCGCGGGTTCTGATAGGCAGGCTGGCGGCGCGGCGCTGGGCTGCCGAGCGCGGGATTGATCGGCGCGGGCGTGGCGGCAGGACGAGTCTCGATTGCGCCCGGCAGCAGGATCCGCACCGCCTCCGGAGACTGGGCCTCGGCGCCTGCCGACGACAGCAAGGCCCAGCCCAGCAGGCCAAGGGCGGCCGCGAAGCCTTTGCGCGACTCGATCATCCGTTGCTCCCCGATCTGTCAGACCGGGAAGGTCACGCAAAAACGCTGTTTCTCCAACAGGTTTCGTCCAGCAACCCAAGCGGCGGGATGCGGCCCGTAGCGCCTATTCGACGTCCTCGATCTCGACCGTCTCGCCCGTTACCCGCTGGGCGAGCGCGGCGGAGATGAAGGGGTCGATCGCCCCGTCGAGCACCGCATCGGGCGAGGTCGAGACCACGCCTGTGCGCAGGTCCTTGACCATCTGGTAGGGCTGCAACACGTAGGAGCGGATCTGGTGGCCCCAGCCAATGTCGCTCTTGGCCGAATGTTCGGCGCTGGCGGCTTCCTCGCGCGCGCGCATTTCCGCCTCGTAGAGCCGCGCCTTGAGCATGTTCATCGCGATTTCGCGGTTCTTGTGCTGGCTGCGGTCCTGCTGGCTCGCCACCACGATGCCCGAGGGCTGGTGGGTGATGCGCACAGCGGAATCGGTGGTGTTGACGTGCTGCCCGCCGGCACCGCTCGCACGATAGGTGTCGATCTTGAGATCGGCCGGATTGATCTCGATCTCGAAAGAATCGTCGATCACCGGATAGACCCACACGCTCGAAAAGCTGGTGTGGCGGCGCGCCGAGCTGTCATAGGGGCTGATGCGGACGAGGCGGTGGACGCCGCTCTCGGTCTTGGCATAGCCATAGGCGTTCTCGCCCTTGATCAGCAGCGTCGCGGACTTGATCCCGGCCTGCTCGCCCGCCTGATATTCGACCGTATCAACCTTGAAGCCGCGCCGCTCGGCCCAGCGCGCATACATCCGCAACAGCATCTCGGCCCAGTCCTGGCTCTCGGTGCCGCCCGCGCCGGCATGGATTTCGAGATAGGTGTCGTTGCCGTCCGCCTCGCCCGACAGCAGCGCCTGCACCTTGTCGGCATCGGCGCGCTCTGCCAGCGCGGCAAGCGTGGCGAGACCGTCATCGACGATCGCTTCTTCGCCCTCGGCCTCGCCCATTTCGATGAATTCGACCGCATCGCGCATCTCGGCGGAGATCTCGTTGACGGTGTTCACCGCGTTTTCCAGCGACTTCTGCTCGCGGCTGATCGCCTGCGCCTGCTTGGGATTGTCCCACAGATTGGGGTCCTGAACCCGGGCGTTGAGTTCATCGAGGCGCCGCAGCGCGCGTTCCCAGTCGAGCGACAGGCGCACCAGCGCCAGCGCCGCTTCGATCCGGTTGATATAGGCTTGGGCCTCGGCCCGCATGGGTAATCCTTCAAGATAGGCGAAAACCGGCCCCGCTTAGCGTCGGGCGCGCGATTGTAAAGCGGCGCGGTGGCTGCGCCTTCCCGCCTATTTCTTGAGCGCCCGCACCGCTGCGAGGGTCTTTTCGACATGGCCGCGGTAATCGGCGTTGGAATGCACCGCGACAATCCGCCCGTCGGAAGCGATCACATAGGAGGTGCGGGTGGTGAGCCCGGAATTGCCCATCGCCACGTCATAGCCCTTGATAACGCCCGGCCCGGCCACACCGACCGGGAAGGCATCGCGGCATTCCTCGCGGCTGAAGCGCTTGAGCGTCTCGATATCGTCGTTCGACATGCCGACGACGCTCGCGCCGGCGGCCTTGAACTTGGGCATGGCCTCGGCAAAGGCATTGGCTTCCAGCGTGCAGCCCGAGGTGAAGGCCTTGGGGTAGAAATAGAGCACGACCGGCCCCTTCGCCAGCGCGGCGGAGAGCGAGAAGCCGAACTCCTTGCCCGCAAGCGCCGCACGCGTGGTGAAGGCCGGAGCCTTCTGCCCGACGGGAAGCTCAGCCGAGGCGGCAGTGACGAAGCCCGCAGCAGCAAGCGCGGCGGCGGCGATGATGAGAAGCTTTCTGGTCATGGCAATGCAACCTTCGAGGTGAAGCACGGTTCCCCGCAAGAAGCGGGCGGGCGTCAGTACACCCCGCCCTGTTCCTCGACGAAATCGACCGGCTGGTCAGGGTTGTCCTCGACCACCGCGCTGTCGGCATTCTGGCGACCGGCGCGGATCAGCGCGAGGATCTCGTTGCGGCGCGCGGCGATCTCGTCCTGGCGGGTGTAGCGCTCGGGCTCGGTGTCGGGCTTGAAGGCTTCCCAGATGATCGCGGACTTGGGATCGTCGGTCGGCCAGCCATCGAACACGCGCTTGCCGGTGCGCCGGTCGACCCGCACCATCCGCACGCCCTGCGGCGCGACGGGCGGGAGGTCTGACCACTTGGCCCGCGTCTTCTCGATCAGGCTCCTGATGATCGGCGCGGAGATCGTGCCGCCATAGGCATAGCCGCCCATGTTGCGCGGCTGGTCGAAGCCGACGTAAGCCCCGGCCACGATTTGCTGGGTGCCGCCGATGAACCACACGTCCTTGGGGCCGGTGGTGGTGCCGGTCTTGCCGAACAGCGGCAGGCCGAGCGGATTGAGCACGGTCGCCGTCCCGCGACTGACCGCGCCGCGCAGCATGTGCATTACCTGAAACGCGGTGCGCGCGTCCATCGCCTGCGTGCCCTTGATCCCGAAGCGCGGCATCGGCTTGCCGTCCCACTTCGCCATGTTGCAGCCGCGGCAGTCGCGGGTGTCGGCGCGCCACAGCACCTTGCCGCGGCGATCCTGCACGTAGTCGATCACCGTCGGCGTATTGAGGCGCCCGTGATTGGCGAGCGCGGCATAGGCGGCGACCATCTTCGACAGCGTGGTCTCCCCCGCCCCCAGCGCGGTCGAGGGATAGGGGTCGAACTTGCCGATGCCGAGCTTCTCCACCGCCTTGACGACATTGGGCATCCCCGCCGTCATGCCGATCTGCACGGTCATGATGTTCTGCGATTGCTCAAGCCCATAGCGCAGCGGATACTGCCCGGCGCGCCCGCCGCGGATGCACTTCTCGCCAAGGTTCGCGCCCTGATAATAGCAGAAGCGCGAGTTATCGATCTGGGTCGAGGGGGTCATGCCGTTGTCGAGGCCGGTGGCGTAGACGAAGGGCTTGATGGTCGAACCCGGCTGGCGCATCGCCTGGGTCGCACGGTTGAAGTCCGACAGGCGGTGATCGAACCCGCCCTGCATCGCCAGCACCCGGCCATATTGCGCATTCTCGACGATCAGCGCGCCCTGCGCCTCGGGAATGGTGCGCACCTGCCAGACATTGCCGGAAGGGCTGGCCGCGATGACGTCGCCGGCCTTGAGCCGGTCAGGCAGGTTCGTCAGCGGCGCTTCGGTGCCGTCGGCAAAGCCGATCCGCGCCGAGGCCCCGCTGCGGCTGGTGACCACACCGACCCTCCAGTTGCGATAGCTGATCCCGAGCGGCGAGCTTTGCAGCTGGCTCGCCCAGTTGCCTTCCGAGACGTCGATCGTCGCCAGCGGCCCGCTCCACGCCCGCCCGCCGTGATAGCGCAGCAAGCCCTCGCGCAGCGCATCGCGCGCGGCGATCTGCATTTCGGGGTCGAGGCTGGTGCGCACCCACAGCCCCCCGGCATAGACCGAATTGGGCCCATCCTCGGCGGTTTCGCCGAAGCGCTCGATCAGCTCGCGCCGCACTTCTTCGAGGAAGTAGCCGGCATCGACGCTGCGCTCGCGTCGCTGGGTGACAAGGCCGAGCGGCTTCGACGCGGCCTCACGCCGCTGCGAGCCGGTGATGAAGCCGTTGGCCTCCATCTGATCGAGCACGAAATTGCGCCGCTCAAGCGCGGCCTGCTCCTGACCCTTGCGGCCATAGCGTTCGGGCGCCTTGGGCAGGATCGCCAGAAACGCCATTTCATGCAGTTCGAGCGCGTCCACATCCTTATCGAAATAGGCGCGCGCGGCGGCCTGCACCCCGAAGAGTAGGGGCACAGGGTTCTAACCGTTTCTCTG
>CAZQOO010000077.1:0-11493 GCA_964594845.1 uncultured Porphyrobacter sp.
TCACCCGCCTGTCGGAGGATCTCTCCGGCGTGACGCTGGCTGACCTGCCCCCGCCCGTCCGCGCTCCGGGCGAGGTGCTGGTGGCGGTGCGCGCGGCCTCGCTCAACTTCCCCGACCTCCTGATGACCCGCGGGGAATACCAGTTCAAACCCGAAGTGCCCTTCACCAGTGGCCTCGAATTCGCAGGCGAAGTGCTGGAGGCCGATCCTGACAGCGGCTTTGCCCCCGGCGACCGGGTGACGGGCGGCAACAAGACCGGTGCCTTCGCCGAACTGGCCTGCGTTCCTGCCGACAAGCTCTCGCCCATGCCGGCGGGCATGGACTTTCCCGCCGCCGCCGCGATGGGTGCGGCCTACTCGACCGCCTACACTGGACTGGTGGAGCTTGGCGGCCTGCGCGAGGGCCAGTGGGTGCTGGTCCATGGCGCAAGCGGCGGGGTGGGCCTTGCCGCCTGCGACCTCGCGCGGGCGCTCGGCGCCAAAGTGATCGCCAGCACTGGCAGCGCGGACAAGGCTGCGCGCATTGCCGCCCTCGCCGCTCCGCAAGCGGTGATCCTCGCCGAAGGACGGTTCCGCGAACAGGTGGCCGAGATCACCGGTGGGGCGCTGGCCGACATCGTGTTCGATCCCGTGGGCGGCGACGTGTTCGACGAATCGACCCGCTGCGTCGCTTTCGGCGGTAAGCTGATGGTGGTCGGCTTCACCAGCGGACGGATCGCCGACATCTCGACCAATATACCGCTGATCAAGGGCTTCTCCGTGGTCGGCCTGCGCGCCGGGGAATATGCCCGCCGCTTTCCCGATCGGGGCCGCGCAATCCACGCCGCGATCAACGCACTGGCCGAGGACAAGCGCATCACCCCCGCGATCGACCGCACCCTTCCCCTGTCGCGCTGGCGCGAGGGATTCGAGGCGATGGCGAACCGGGAGCTGGTCGGCAAGGTGGTGTTCGTGCCGGGGGCCTGACGGCGGTCAGTAGAGGTATTTGTCCTCGCGGACGGTGAAGATCAGATTGTAGCCATTGCCCGGCGTCTTGATCAGCTTGGTCTTCTTCTCGCCCTCGCGCCAGATCAGCGCCACGCCCGGCGAGGTCGTGTCCAGCACCCCGCCACCGCCATAGCCGATGACGCTGCCGAAGGTGACCTGGTCCGTTTCGGGCTCGCCCAGATCGGCACGGAACTGGCGCAGCAGCCGCGCGTGGCAATCGGCATCGCCGTCCTGCGCCATGAAGGTGATAGTGACGAGCCTGTCCTTCTCGGTGCGATAGCCGAAGGGCGCGAGACAACCCGGGATCACTTCAAGCCGCGCCTTGGGCAGGCTTGCGCGGAACTGCTTCACCTCGGCCTTGGGGGTGGCGGTGGTGAACTGGCCCCACAGCACAACCGGAGCCTCACCCTGCGCCGCGAGCGGCGCGGCGGCCAGCAGGCCCGCGACAATCAACCAGCGCTTCGTCACATATCCCATGCCAACCTCCCGTCTCGCCTACCGATAACCACACGCGCCCAAAAGAAAAAGGGCGGCCTCGCTGGACCGCCCCCCTCTCCGTAACCGGAAAAACCGTTTCGCTTACAGCGAGGAAATGACCTCGTCGGCGAGCTTCTTGTCGGCCTTCTTGTCGTGGGCCTTGGCGATCAGCACCTTCGAGGCAGCGGCGGCGGCAGTCACCGCCCTTGCCTTCACCTCGGCGACCGCGGCGCGCTCGGCAGCGGCGATCTTGTCCTCGGCCATGCGCTGGCGGCGGGCGACCATCACCGCGCTGTCGGCTTCAGCCTTGGCAAGGATCGCGTCGGCTTCCTCGCGCGCGCCGGCCAGCATCGCTTCGGCGTCCTTTTCGGCGCCGGCGATCTTGGCGGCATATTCGGCCCGCAGCGCTTCGGCCTCGGCGCGCAGCGACTTTGCCTCTTCGAGTTGCTGGCGAATCTCGGCGATCTTGGCATCCAGCCCGCCGGTGATCAGACCGGGGACCTTCTTCCACACGAACACCGCGACCAGCACCAGCATCGCCAGCGCGACCCACTGGTAGCTGTCGAGCCCCAGCACCGACGGTTCGGCGTGGCCCTCGGCCCCGCTGGCGAGCAGAACGAGAATGTCAGCCATGCGCCATCACCTCCTTGACCGCAGCCTCGGCGGCGGCGGGTTCGACTTGCGCGCCGGCGACGCGGGCGACGATGTCGCGCGCCGCATCGGCCGCCACACCCTCGATCTCGGCCATCGCGCTGGAGCGCGCGGCTTCGATCGCGGCTTCGGCTTCAGCCAGACGCTTGTCGAGCTTGGTTTGCGCCTTGGCGAGCTTGGCCTCGGCCGCCTTGGCCGCCTTGGCCTTGGCTTCCGCGATCAGGCCTTGCGCGGCGGCACGGTTCTCGTTCTCGCGCTTGCGCCAGGCTTCTTCCTCGCTGTCGGCGGCATCGCGCGCGGCCTGGGCCGCGGCCAGGTCACCGGCGATCTGATGATCGCGCAGGTCGACCGTGCCCATGATCTTCGGCACCATGCCCAGCCCCACGACGAGGAAGGTCAGGCCGAAGAACACCAGCAGCCAGAACACCTGGCTCGAGATGGTATCAGCGATTTGGACGATCTGGGGCATTTTTCCGCCTTACAGTCTGGAGCGCCGGGGACGCGGGGGAATGTCCCGCGCCGCCCGGCCACACCACGTGCCGGACTTAGCCGAAGATCAGCAGAACGGCGATAACGAAGGCCAGCAGGCCGAGAAGTTCGGCAGCCGCGAAGCCGATGAACAGACGGCCCTGCTGGGCGTCGGCGGCACCGGGGTTGCGCAGCGCGCCTTCGAGGAACGAGGCGAACACGTTGCCCACGCCGAGCGCGGCGAGACCGGCACCGATCGCCGCGAGACCGGCACCCAGAAGAGCTGCAGCTTGTGCGTCCATGGTAGTAAACTCCTTGAGAAAAATTCGTTGGTTGGTGAGGGTTTCGAAGACCGCTTCTGAAGGCGATCAGTGAAGGTTTTCCGCGTCGTTGATGTAGAGCGAGGTCAGCAGCGCGAAGACATAGGCCTGGATGCCCGCGACGAGGATTTCGAGCGCGCTGATCGCCACCATCAGCACGAAGCTGGGGATGCCCACCGCAGCGCCCAGCGCCGGACCGGCCCCGCCGCCGGCGATGACGAAGCTCGCCAGCACCTTGAGCAGCACGTGACCTGCCATCATCGCCACGAACAGACGCAGCGCGAGGCTGAAGGGGCGCACCATGAAGGACACGAATTCGATCGGGGCGATGAACACCGCCATCACGAAGGGCGTATCCTTGGGCACGAACAGCGAGAAGAAGTGGAAGCCGTGCTTCCAGAAGCCGACGATCAGCACGATCGAGAAGCTCAGGATCGCCAGCACGCCGGTGACGGTGAAGTGGCTGGTGAAGGTGAAGGCGTGGATCCCGGGGATCACGCCGACCGGCACGAGGCCGAGCAGGTTCCCGAACAGGATGAACATGAACAGCGAGAAGATGTAGGGCACATATTTGCGGCCCGCCTTGCCGATGTTCGCTTCGAGCATGTCGTCGATGAAGCCAGTCATGGTCTCGACCGCCATCTGCCAGCGGCCCGGCACCAGTTCACGCTTCATCCCGCCGGCGACGAACACCCACACCATGACGGCGGTGATCGCCATCCACAGCGCGGAGTTGGTGAATGCGATGTTGAACCCGTCCGCAAGCTGCCAATCCGAGCCGAACAGGGGCTCGATGGTGAACTGCTTCATCGGATCGACCTTGCCTTCTTCGGCTGCCACGATCTGGGTCCTCAAATGTGTTACATGAAACACGCCCCTCAAGGCGGCGTACGGGGGCTGGCGGGGGTCTAGCCCTGCCTGTCCTCATCGTTTGCCGGCCCCTCGGGACGTGTATTCGCCGCAAGGATGATGCTTCTGAAGGCCGAAACGGTTCCGAGGAACAGCCCGGTCAACAGGCCCCAGGGCTGGGTCCCGGCCAGCGAATCCACCGCAAAGCCGATGACCAAGCCGCCGATGATCCCACCAAGGAGGCTGGCGAGAGCGCGGTTGCCGCTGCGGTAATTCGCATCGGTTCCCTGCACCTTCGGCCGGTTGCGCTGCTCTTCGCGCTCGCGTGCGGCCCTGAGCCGCGCTTCGAGCGCGTCGATCCGCGCATCCTCGACGATGGGTTCTCGGGCGGGTTTCTCGTCGCTCACGCCATGCTCCTGTCAGAGGAAGGCAAGGCACGCGCTGGCAAGGTGCCCGCCGAGGGCGCCGCCCCCTTAGAAGGGGGCTAGAAGGGTGTCAACATCGCGCGAGGCTTGTTTGTGCAAGCGCACAAAACTACGGACAGCGCGGATCCCTGATCGGCGGGGCGCCGGTCCGCGTCTGCCAACTGCCGTCGGGCGCCATGTACTTCTCGCCCGGCGTGGTGCGGGCAATCGCCTGACACCCGGCAGTGAGCGCATAGGCTTCAAGTGTCGCGTTGTTTTCCTTGGCCTTCTCGGTGTAGACCGCGCGGCGCTTGATATTGATGTCGTTGACGAGGTCCTGCAGCACCTTGTCTGCTGCGCCGACGATGCCGAGATAGCCGTCGGGTTGCTCGCCGATCTTGCCCGCAGAGCGCGCGGCGGCATAGGCCGGATCGCGCTGCGCCAGCGCCGGGGCGGCCACCAGTCCGAGCGCGCTCAGCGCGGTAATCCCGGCAAGAATTGCATTGCGCATTATCTGTCCTCCTCAGGAAAACCGGACATTCGGGCCTCAAGTAGTGAAGCGGTAGGCCCTCAGAAGATATCCGCGTTCTCGTCAATCGTGTTGGCCGCATCCTCGGCCAGGCGGTAGATCACTTCCTGCCGGATGTTGATGTTGAGCTCGATCACGATCGGCTCGTCCGGCGCGGCAATGTTGATGCACCCCGCAAGACCCGCCGAAAGGATCGCCGCCGCCATCATGCGTCCGGCCTTCCCGTGTGCTCGCCGTCCCATGGCCGCTACCCCTTGCCCGCTGGTGACAGAGGATGTGGCAGCGCGCGCCGGAACGGTCAATTCGGTGTGCTTCATGGCTGGTCTTCGCTTTCGGGAGGTTGAACGGGTTTGGCAGGATTAGCGGGCACGAAGCGGCCGTTTTCGGCCTTGAGCAGCCCGCGATCGACCGGATTGCCGAGAAAATCGACGTCCCAGAAGGAACGCACCATGGTCGCCAGCTCGTAGAAATTCTCCGAGCGGACATTGACCTTGAAGCGGATCGGCAGCTTCGCCAGCCGGCGGGTGATGAAGTTCTGGCTGGTGCCGGCGCCCTGCCGCACCCCGTCGAAATCGAAATTGGTGATGATCTCGCCGCCGAGGCTGCCACCCAGCCCGACGCTCATCTGGCGGTAATCGAGCGAGCGCAGCGCCGAGAAGGCGTAATTGCCCATCGTGCCGAGGTCTTCGTAGCTCAGCTCGCCGATATAGGCGACATTGCCCCCGCCCGGCCGCGCGATCAGCATCCCGCCTTCGATCCGGCCATTGCCTTCCTTGTCGAACACGATCGGCACCGTCCCGTCGAACACGCCGGTGGCCGAGAGGTTGGTCAGCTCCATCTGCGCCACGAAGGTTGCCGCATCGAGCCCGACGATCTCGAAAATGTAGTGGCGTTCCTCGGGCTGGCTGAAATCCATCGCCAGCGGGCGCATGATCAGCTCGCCGCCCATGAAAGGGAAGCGCGCGTCCTCCAGCCGCAGCAGCGTGCCGTTCTCGAGCGCGAATCGCACCCGGCCCGACAGCACCTCGATCCCCGGATTGATCGCAGCGATGGCGAGCGTCTGGTCGGGCGCAGTGGTGAGATTGACCAGATCGGTGAACACCACTTTGCCCTGCAATCCGCGCACCGGGCCGAAAGCGGCGGCGAAGTCGAACCCGTCGCTGGCAAAGGTGCCCGAACTGGTGATGTCCTCGCCCTGCCAGTCGATCCGACCCTCGCCCGTTACCGTGCCCTCGGCGAGCGCGATCACGCCGGTGGCGAGATAGCTGAGATCGGCCGGCTGCAGGCGGTTGTCGAACACGAGGCCGGGAACGGCGAGGCGCGCGCCGCCGCGGGCGGTGTCCAGATCATGGGCGATGGTGACTTCGGCTACCAGCCGGTCGGACTCGGGGTGGCGCAGACGGGCCTCGGCGCGGATCGCGCCATCGGTCAGCGTCATCACCGCGTCGCGCGCGGAAAGCGGGGTAAAGCGCGCCTCGTCTCCGCTTCCATTCGCGCCGGGACGGTCGGACAGGCGGAACTGCGCGCCGTCGATCCGTAAGGCCCCGTCGGCATAGGCCCAGCGCCCGCTGACCGCATCGAGATCAAGCGGGACGGCATCGAGCCGCGCGGTTCCGCCGGCAAAGTCGCCGCCGGGCTCGCCCGCGAGGCGGCCGGTCAGGCCTGCCACCACAAGCCGCACCTCGCTGCCCGGCTCGCCCATGCGCACGGCAATGTCGTCGAGCGCGAAAGGCGCAGGATAGCGCAGCCGCACACTGCCCGCCGAAAGCCGCGCCGGAGTCTCGCCGAGCCGGCCCGCCAGCACCAGCGGACCGGTGTTGGCGGCAAGCGTCAAGGCATTGTCATAGGCCAGCAAAGGCGCACCACCTTCGGGGCAAAGCGTCACCTGCTGTCCGGCCAGCTCCAGCCCCGACAGCGCCAGCGAGCGGAACCGGATCGGCGTGCAACTCGTGCCGAGCGCCAGCCCGCGTGCGGGCGACCAGCGCCCTTCGAGCGGCAGGTCGAGCCCGCGCACCGCGCCGCCGGGCAGATCGCCGCTGGCGGTCACCAATCCGTTGAACCGCAGGCTGCCGTCGCGCGCCTGCCGCAGGCTAAGGCGCGGGATCGCCAGCCGGTTCGCGCCGACGGCGTATTCGGCCATCGCCATGCGCAGCGACCAACCACCGTCCGGCCCCTGCTCCATCCGCCCGTTGATCGCGGGCAGACCCGCCCCGCCCGCCAGCACATTGCCGCGCAGGGCCACCAGCGCGCCGCCGGCGATACCGGCATTGACCTGCGAAAGCGCGAGCACCCGCTCGCCGCTGCGGGTGGCAAGGCTCGCCTCGGGCACGATCAGCGCCAGTTCGCCCGGCTTGTGGCGCAGGATCGCCTCGGCGCGGAACCCCGCTCCACTGCCGAGCACCCGCGCCAGCCCGCCGCGCGCTCTGGCAAGCAGGGGGGCAAGCAGCGTGCTGTCGAGCCCCGCTTGCGTCTCTGCAAGCTGCGCGCCCAGCATCGTGTCGGCGGCTAGCCCCGTGCCGCGCAGATCGCCCTGCCATTCGCCCTGCGCACCTGCGGCGTCGCCGCGCCAGCTGCCCTCGGCCTCGAGCCGCGCCAGCCGGCCTTGCGGCACGGCAAGCCCGGTCAGGGCCAGATCGTGGGCTAGCGCCAGCCCGCCCTTGCCCGACCAGCTCAGCCGGCCCGTCCCGCGCAGCCCCTCGCCCGTCACGGAAGCCAGCCCCAGCCCCGCGCCGCGCATTGCGAAGTCCGCCTCGGCCGCGGAGAAATCGCGCTTGAGGGTGATCTTCGTGCCGATATCGGCGCGCGCCAGACTGGCCCCGCCGCAATTCACCCCGCCGAGCCGCAGCGGCCCGTCCAGCTTCGGCGCCCCGCCAGCGGTGGAAAGCTTGCCGTAGAGCGTGGCGCGCTCGGCACGGCAGCCCTCGATCCCGATTCCCGGCGCGGCCACTGCCAGCGTCCCGGCAAATCCGTCATCGAGCCGTCCCGCCCCCTCCAGCTTGATCCCGAGCGCGCCGTAATCGCTTGCAATCAGCGCCCGGGCATCGACCAGCGCCACATCGATCGCGGGCAGACGCGGCGGCTCCTTGCTGTCGGTGAATACCAGCGGATCGAGCGCGCCGAGGCTGAACCTTCCGCCGGTGTAGCTGCCGAACAGGCGCGCGCCTTCGACCCGCACACGCCGCACTTCCGGCCCCTGCCAGCCGACACCCAGCTCCACCACCATGCGCCGCGCGGTGAGATCGGGCCGTGCCGGATCGCCGACCACGAGGTTCTCGATCACCTGCGTGCGCGGGCCAATCGCAACCAGGTCGTAGCTGGCGACGACACCGTTCTCGCGCAGGTAATCGTCGAGAAAATCGCCCGCGATCCGCTCGCGGTCGAGCCATGCAAAGCTGCCCGCGGCGAGCGCCACCACCGCGCCGCCGAGCCCGATGCGGCTCCGCCACCGGCGCGGCCACAGCCCCGCACGCGCGGCTGGCGGAGGAGTTTCGTCATGCGTGTCAGGCACCGCCATTGCTTGTTACCCTTGCGCCCATCGGCCCCCAAAGGCAATGATGCAGCGGGATCAGTTCCTGCCGGGGGTCGCCTTGCCTGGAGATGAAGAAGGATTCGATTTCGGCGAAGCGCCGAAGGCAGCCTCCGATGCGGGCAAGGCCGCAGGGGAAGACCACCGGGTCCGCCTGCGCCACCGGCTGCTGACCGGCGGTGCCGAGGCGCTGGCCGATTACGAGGTGCTCGAATACCTCCTGTTCGCGGCCATCAAGCGGGGCGACACCAAGCCGCAGGCCAAGGCGCTGCTGGCCCAGTTCGGTAGCCTTGCCGGCGTGCTCAATGCCGATCCCAAGGCGATGCAGCGCATCAAGGGCGTGGGCGAGAACAGCGCCGCCGCACTGCTCGCCGTCGCCACCGCCGCGCGCCGCATGACCCGGGGCGCGATCGTCAAGAAGCCGGTGCTCTCCAGCTGGCAGGCGCTGATCGACTATCTCACCACCGACATGGCGCATCTGACAGTGGAGCGGGTGCGGATCCTCTATCTCGACACCAGGAACCGCCTGATCGAGGATCACCATCTGGGCGACGGCTCGATCGACGAGGCCGCGATCCACCCGCGCGAGGTGATCCGCCGGGCGATGGACGTGGGCGCAAGCGCGATGATTCTGGTCCACAACCACCCGAGCGGCTCGCCCGAACCGAGCCGCGCCGACATCCAGATCACCCAGCGCATCGCGGAAGCGGGACGCCTGCTCGGCGTGACCGTCCACGATCACGTCATCATCGGGCGCGAGGGCCACACGAGTCTGCGGGCAAAGGGCCTCATCTAGACCGGAACGGGGGCTTGCCTTCGCGGCCCTGCCCGCCTAGCCGCTCCGCCAGTCAGACCCCTCACCCGGAGCCCGCCGATGGTCCCCCGCTATGCCCGCCCGCAAATGACCGCCCTGTGGGAGCCGGAAGCCAAATACCGCATCTGGTTCGAGATCGAGGCCCACGCGACCCAGAAGCTCGCTGATCTCGGCGTGGTGCCGCAAAGCGCGGCCAAGGCGCTGTGGGACTGGTGGGCGACCAACCCGGCCATCGACGTCGCCGCGATCGACGCGATCGAGGCTGTCACCAAGCATGACGTGATCGCCTTCCTTGACTGGGTGGCGCGCGAAGTGGGCGAGGAAGCGCGCTTCATGCACCAGGGCATGACCAGTTCCGACGTGCTCGATACCACGCTCTCGGTGCAGCTCGCCCGCGCCAGCGACATCCTGCTGGCCGATCTCGACGCACTGCTGGCCGCGATCCGCACCCGCGCCGAGGAGCACAAGTACACCCCCACCATCGGCCGCAGCCACGGCATCCATGCGGAACCTGTGACCTTCGGGCTGAAGCTGGCGCAGGCCTATGCCGAGTTCGACCGCTGCCGCGCGCGGCTGGTGGCTGCCCGCGCGGAAATCGCCACCTGCGCCATTTCCGGCGCGGTCGGCACCTTCGCCAATGTCGATCCGCAGGTGGAGGAATATGTCGACGAGCAGCTCGGGCTGGCAGTGGAACCCGTCTCGACGCAGGTCATCCCGCGCGATCGCCACGCGATGTACTTCGCCACGCTCGCGGTGATCGCGGGCAGCATCGAGCGGCTCGCGGTCGAAATCCGCCACCTGCAGCGCACCGAGGTGCTGGAGGCCGAGGAATATTTCTCGCCCGGCCAGAAGGGGTCGAGCGCGATGCCGCACAAGCGCAACCCGATCCTCACTGAAAACCTCACCGGGCAGGCGCGCATGATCCGCGCCTATGCCCTGCCGGCGCTGGAGAACGTCGCGCTGTGGCACGAGCGGGACATCTCGCACTCCTCGGTCGAACGCTTCATCGGCCCCGACGCGACGATCACATTGGACTTCGCGCTGGCGCGGCTGACCGGCGTGGTCGAGAAGCTGCTGGTCTACCCCGAGCGGATGGAGAAGAACCTCAACCGCATGGGCGGGCTGATCCATTCGCAGCGCGTGCTGCTGGCGCTGACACAGGCCGGCCTCACCCGCGACGATGCCTACCGGCTGGTGCAGCGCAACGCGATGAAGGTGTGGGAATCGGACGGCGCGCTGTCGCTGCTCGATCTGCTCAAGGCCGATGCTGACGTCACCGCCGCGCTCTCGCCCGAGGCGCTCGAGGAAAAGTTCGATCTCGCCTACCACTTCAAGCACGTCGACACGATCTTCGCGCGGGTGTTCGGGTAAGCAGCGCGGGCGATGCTGGACAAGCGGCGCGAATCGCCTAGGCTTCGCGCAAGGTCGGGCCAAGGGGAGAGAGGCGCATCGTGAGAATACTTCGCACCATCCTTTGGGTTCTCGCCGCGCTCGGTTTCCTGATCTTCGCGATCTACAACTGGACGCCGGTCGAGATCACCTTGTGGCAGAACCTGGTGATGGAAACCAAGCTGCCGGTGCTGGCGCTGCTGGCCTTCGCGCTCGGGTTCGTGCCCTTGTGGGCCTATTACCAGAGCGTCAAATGGGGCATGAGCCGACGCATCCGGGCGCTGGAGAATTCCTTGAAGCACACCGCGCTGGCGCGCCATCACGAACCCCAGCCCGCCACGCATGGTGTGGAAACCCTTGTGGATAAGCCTGTGACCAAGCCGGTAGAAACCCCCGATCCGCTCTCGCCTGCCGACACTTCGAGCGACGGGGGCGCAGGCAAATGAGCAATCCGGTCTATCTCGCGCTCGACGTGCCGCAGCTCGAACCGGCCAAGGCGCTGGTGAGCAAGGTCAAGGCGCATATCGGCGGGGTGAAGCTCGGCCTCGAATTCTTCTGCGCCCACGGCGCGCACGGGGTGCACGAGATCGCGCATTTGGGCCTGCCGATCTTCCTCGACCTCAAGTTCCACGACATCCCCAACACCGTCGCTTCGGCGATGCAGGCGATCCATGTCTACCAGCCCGCGATCGTCACCGTGCATGCCAGCGGCGGGCGCGCGATGATGGAGGATGCCAAGGCGGCCGCAGCCGAGGGCTGCAAGGTCGTCGCCGTCACCATGCTCACCAGCATGGACGCGAACGACCTGACCGCAACCGGTGTCTATGGCAGCGCCGAGACGCAGGTGATGCGCCTTGCCGAACTCGCCCATTCCGCCGGGCTCGACGGGATCGTGTGCTCGGGGCAGGAAGTCGGCGCGGTCAAGAAGGCGTGGAAGGACGGCTTCTTCGTCGTCCCCGGCCTGCGCCCGGCGGGCAACGGCACCGGCGACCAGAAGCGCGTCGTCACCCCCCGTCAGGCGCGCGACAACGGCGCGAGCGTGCTCGTGATCGGCCGCCCGATCAGCCGCGCGGATGACCC
>CAZQOO010000078.1:0-1879 GCA_964594845.1 uncultured Porphyrobacter sp.
ACGCTGGAGACCACCGAGGCGGAACTGATGCAGACCGTGTTCCCGCACCCGACGCTCAGCGAGATGATGCATGAAAGCGTGCTCGACGCCTACGGCCGGGCGCTGCACTTCTGATGGGCAGCGAGGCACCCGAGGCGCTCAAGGGCGAGGACTGGGCCGGCGAGATGGGCGCGCGCTGGCTCGCCAGTCTCGACCGCTTCGAAGGCATGATCGCGCCGATCGGTGCGGCTTTGCTGGAACGTGCGGGTTATCAGCCCGGCGAGCGGGTGCTCGATCTGGGCTGCGGGGGCGGGGCGACCACGCTGGCCATCGCCGCAGCCGTGGGGTCTGACGGCGCGGCGCTCGGGCTCGATATCGCGCCGATGCTGATAGAACGCGCCGCCCAGCGCGCCGCCGGTTCTGGCAGCCATGCGCGCTTCGTCTGCGCCGATGCCGCCACCGCCACGCTCGATGAACCGCCCTTCGACCGGCTGTTTTCGCGCTTCGGCTCGATGTTCTTCCCCGAACCAGTCGCCGCCTTTAGCAACCTCAAGGCGATGCTGAAGCCCGGCGCGCGGATCGATCTGGCGGTCTGGGCCAACCCCCGCGACAATCTGTGGATGATGGAGGTCATGGGCGTCGTGCGCCAGCACATCGAGATTCCGCCTGCCACACCGCGCGCGCCGGGGCCGTTTGCGTTCGAAGACCTGACCTACCTCGAGGAGATCCTGACCGGGGCCGGCTTCTCCGGGATGGACGTCGCGGCCTACGAAGGCCGTCAGCCGGTCGGCGGGCCGGGGGCCTCGCCCCGGGAAGCGGTCGATTTCGTCCTGTCCTCGATGGCAGTGGGCCGAGCGCTCGACGAAGCGGGCGCAGCGATCCGCGCCGCCGCGCGTGGCGATCTGATTGATCTGTTCACGCGCCGTCACGTCGAGAGCGAGGGCGTGATGATGGCCTGCAAGGCCTGGCTGGTGCGTGCAAACGTTTGAACAGATTGCGGGAAACTGCCCTGCAGGCTTGCCGGGCAGGGTTAATGGCTTGCAGCGACTTAACCATTGTATCCGCTGAAAACGCTGCAAACCTCTGGTTCTTCCTGAGGGTTAGCACCTAAAATTAACCATTGCCGCGTAGTCGCACTCCGTATGACTACGCATAGACCCCTTTACCCGGTTAACTCCGTCGCGATTGCGGTCGTGGCAGGCATGCTGCTGTCCGCACCCCACCTCGCATCGGCGGCGGGTGTCTCCGCGGGCACGCTGATCGAGAACACTGCGGTCGCCAGCTATGATGACGGCGCAGGGCCGCGCACGATCAATTCGAACACCGTCACGGTGCGTGTCGACGAATTGCTGGACGTGACGCTGACTTCCCTCGATCCCGGCCCGGTTCCGACCGGACCGGGCGAGGCGGTGCTGCGCTTCGAACTTACCAATCAGGGCAATGGCCCGGAAGCCTTCCGCCTGATCGCCAATCCGGCGGTGGCGGGCAATGACTTTGACGTCACGATCACCGGCATAGCGATCGACCGCAACGACAACGGCCTCTATGATGCCGGGGTCGATGAGATCCTGACTGCGCCGCAGGTCACCGCCGAACTTGCAACCGACGCGGTGCTGACCCTGTTCGTGCTGGTGAATGTGCCCGAGGGTGTCGCCGACACCGACACCAGCGCGGTCGAACTGGCGGCCGAGGCCGTAACCGGCACCGGAACGCCCGGCACTGTCTTTGCCGGAGCCGGGGTCGACGGCGGCGATGCCATCACCGGCACCACCGAAGCGCGGGCGATTGCCCGCGGCAATCTGCTGGTGGGCATGACCAGCGTCGCGCTCTCCAAGGCCGTAACCTTGCGCGATCCCTTCGGCGGAACCGCGGCGCTGCCGGGCTCGATCGCCAGCTTCAC
>CAZQOO010000078.1:1979-4323 GCA_964594845.1 uncultured Porphyrobacter sp.
ATTGATAACACTCCGCAAAGAAGAGATCACACAGCCATGAGGAACTTCGCAAAAATCGCCGCTTCCCTCGCCGCGATCGCGCTTGCGGTCGGGCCGGTGCAGGCCCAGCAGCCGGTCAGCCCTGTCACTCTCGCAGGTGATGTGAAGGCCGTGAAGGTTATCACCAATCCCGATGGCAGCGAACGCACCGAACTGGTCGCGCCCGGCACCATCGTGCCTGGCGACCGGCTGATTTTCGGCACCGACTACGCCAACAACGGCGCGGAGGCCGTGACCAATTTCAACGTCACCAACCCGCTGCCTGCCGCTGTCCGCCTTGCTCCCGATGCCGATCCGGCGCTGACCGTCTCGGTCGACGGCGGCAAGAGCTGGGGCAAACTGGCCGAGCTTCAGGTCGCCGCTCCCGATGGCACCGTGCGCGCCGCCACCCACGAGGACGTGACCCATGTCCGCTGGGTTCTGGCCAGCATCGCGCCGGGCGAGAAGGGGCGTCTGACCTATCCCGCCATCATCCGCTGAAAAGCGGGCGATAACCGCCACGTCCTGCGGGCGGAATTCATCACGCGGGGCACACGCACAGGACCAGACCAATGAAGACCACCAAGCAGTTGCTGGGTGCGGTAAGCGCGCTTGCGCTTGTCGCCATGACCAGCGCCCCTGCTCTGGCCCAAGGGACCAGCGCAGGATCAACGATTACCAACAACGTCACCGTCACCTTCGATGTCGGCGGCGTCACCCAGAATGCCGCTACCGACAACGACAGCTTCACCGTCGACCGCAGGGTCAACGTGAACGTCGAATGGATCGGTTCGGCGACCTCGGTGGCACCGGGCGCGCAGGATCAGGCGATCGCCTTTGACGTCACCAACCTCTCGAACGACACCATCGACCTTGCCCTCTCGACCGCGCTGACGAACGGGACGGGTGCGAATATCGCCAACTTCCAGATCTTCCTGGACAGCGATGGCGACCGCGTGCTGAGCACCGCGGAATTCAACGCCGGCCCGATCACTTCGCTTGACGAAGTGGGCGAGGATCAGACGGTCGAGGTCATCGTGATCGCCGACATCGGCGTGAATGCGGCCAACGGCGACGTGTTCGACGTGACGCTCACGGCCAACGCCCATGAAGGCGGCGGTGCGGGTGCGCTGGGTGCCGAGCTGGTTGCCACCAGCGGCGCGAACACCACCGGCATCGACAACGTGCTGTTCGATGGCATCGGTGCGACCGATGGCGAGTATGACGGCGCCTTCTCGGCAACCGGGACCTATCAGGTTGCCGGCGCGCTGGTGACGGTGGCCAAGTCGAGCCGTGTCGTCAGCGATCCGGTCAACGGCGCCACCGATCCCAAGGCGATCCCGGGCGCAACGGTCGAATACTGCATCACCGTCGCCAACGCGGCCGGTGCTGCCACCGCGACCAACGTCGATGTGGTCGACGATCTGCCCGCCGACGTGACCTATGATGGCGGTTACGGCATCTTCGTCGACGGCGACGGCAACTGCGCAAACGGCACGCCCGGCGGCTCGTTCAGTGCTGGCACCGGCCCGAGCGGCGAGGACCAGGTGCTGGGCGACCTCAGCGATGTGGCAGCGGGCGGGGTCCGTTCGCTCTACTTCCGCGTGACGATCGACTAGATCTGACGCGAAAACCTACCTTGCGTGTTCCTCCCTCCCTGCGGCGCATGGCAGCAGCACTGATTGCAGTGCTGCTGCCTCTTGGCGTGCCGCAGGAGAGGGTGGCCGCACAGAACAATACCCCTCCCGCTATCCGGACGATCACCAACATCGCCGAGGCCAGCTGGGAGTTCGACGGCGAACGGCGCGGGACACAAAGCAACCCGGTCAGTTTCGACGTCAGCCTGACCCCGCCGCAGCCGCCTGTCATCCGGGTGTTCCGCCGCGCTCCGGGCACAGGCACCGAAATCACCTACCGTCCGCCGGTCTGCGGCTCCGGGCCGGGCACTGCCCAGAGCGCTGGCGGGCTCGCGGGGCAGGCCTCCGGACCGGACAGCACCGTTCCCGCGACGACCATTGCCCGCGTTACCCCGGCCTCGCAGCTGCGTGGCGGCGAGGCGCTGTTCTTCGAGGTCACCGCGGCGTCGGCCAACCTTGACCGCAACGTGATCGACAGCCTCACGGTGGTGCTTACCACTGCCGAGGGCGACCGCGAGACCATGACGATTTACGAGACCGCGGCGGATAGCGGCATCTTTACCGGCGTGATCGACACCGCCCGCATGCCGCCCCCGCTGGTGACCGAGGATTGCCGTCTGAGTGCCGGAAACGGCTCGCAGGTCACGGTTGCAGCGATGGATCCGGCCACCGGTTCGGTGCTGGTGCAG
>CAZQOO010000078.1:4423-11416 GCA_964594845.1 uncultured Porphyrobacter sp.
TTCGGCCGTGCCTTCACGCTGGTCGATCCCGATCCCTTCGAGGTCGATATCCCGCTTGACCGTCCGAGCCTCGATCTGGCTCTGACCAAGATCGCCTCGCGCGCCAGCGCTGCGCCGGGCGATGTCGTGTTCTACACGCTTACGGTGCGCAACGCCGATCCCGCGCGGATCAAACGCGCGGTGATGATCGCCGACACCCCTTCGCGCTGGCTGCGGCTGCGGCCCGATAGCGTGCGCATCAATGGCGAGGCTGTCCCGGGCGCCGTGACCATCGCACCCGATGGCCGCTCGTTGAGAATCGCACTGGGCGATCTGGCGGGCGGCGCGACCGCACGCGTGACCTATGCCGCGAGCGTGCGTCCTGATGCGCCTCCGGGCCGCGTGCTGAATGATGCCGCTGCCAGCGATGCCCTCGGACGGATCGCGCGGGCAAGTGCGGCAGTGGAGATCGAGCGCGAAGGCATTGCCGACCGCATGACCATCATCGGCCGCATCACGGCCGGCGACTGCACGCTGCCCGAGCCTGACCGCAAGGGTATCGCGGGTGTGCGGGTGATGCTGGAGGATGGCAGCTTTGCCGTCACCGATGCCGATGGCCGCTACCACTTCGAAGGCGTGGTGCCGGGCACCCACGTCGTGCAGGTCTCGCGCATGACCCTGCCGGAAGGCGCACGCATGGTCGATTGCCACAAAGGCACCCGCAATGCCGGCAGCGCCTTCTCGCGCTTTGCGATCGGGCAGGGCGGCAGCCTCGTCGTCGCCGATTTCCATGCCGTGCTGCCCGAAGGCGCGCCGACGCCTGCGGCTGCGCCGCAATCTGCGGCGACCCCCGCCGACGCGCCCGCACCTGTCACCGACTGGATCGCCGCAGGCGATGGCCCCGACGGCTTCCTTGCCCCTGCCGAGGACGCTAACCCCCGCGCGCCCGCGATCCGCGTCGTGATCCGTCACCGGCGCGGGCAGAAGGTCGAATTGCTGGTCGACGGCAAGCCGGTCGATCCGCTGGCCTTCGACGGCACCCAGACCCCCGAGCGCGGCAAGTTCGCGGTCAGCCAGTGGCGCGGGGTCCCGCTGATCAACGAGCGCACGATGTTCGAGGCGCGGATCATCAATTCCTTCGGCGAAGTCTCCAAGACCTTCACCCGCGAGGTGTTCTTCACCCGCACGCCGGCACGGGTCGAACTGGTGCCGGAACTGTCCAGTCTCGTTGCCGACGGACGCACCCGTCCGGTGGTGGCGATCCGCGTGTTCGATCGCAACGACCGCCCCTTGCGCGAAGGCATCTCCGGCGATTTCACGTTGAATGCGCCCTATGAAAGCGCCGAGCAGATCGACCGCCAGCAGCTCGACCAGCTCACCGGTACGGCTCCGATTGCCGCCCGCTGGGTGGTGGAAGGCAACGAAGGTATCGCCCGGATCGAACTTGCCCCTACGATGGTAAGCGGTTCGCTGCGGCTCGATTTCGCCTTCGACGATGGCCAGATCACCCGCCGGCAGGAACTCGAAGCCTGGGTCGAACCGGGTGACATCGAATGGACCATCATCGGCCTCGCCGAAGGCACTGCCGGTGCCCGTTCGGTGGCCGACAACATGGAGCGCGCCGGCCGTTTCGACAGCGACCTTGGCGATGATGCGCGCGTCGCGCTCTATGCCAAGGGCCGGGTGCTGGGCAAATATCTGCTGACGCTTGCCTATGACAGCGCCAAGCAGCGCGAGGACCAGCGCGTGCTCGGCGCACTTGATCCGCAGGCCTATTACACCGTGTTCGGCGACGCCTCGGCCCGGCGTTTCGATGCCGCGAGCCGCGAGAAGCTCTATGTCCGGATCGAAACGGCGACCTTCTACGCGCTCTATGGCGACTTCCAGACCGCCTTCAACCAGACCCGCCTCGCCAACTACAACCGCACCGCCACCGGCGTGAAGGCCGAGGCACGGTTCGGAGCGATCAAGGCGCAGGGCTTTGCCGCTAAGATCGCGAGCCGGTTTCGCCGCCAGGAAATCCAGGGGCAGGGCATCACCGGTCCTTATGACCTTGCAAGCCGCCGGATCCTCGCCAACTCCGAACGGGTGACGATCGAGGTGCGCGACCGCTTCCGCCCCGAGATCATCGTCTCGGTGCGAGAACTGACACGCTTTGCCGACTACGATCTCGATCTGCTCGCCGGCACCATCACCTTTGCCGCTCCGGTCTTGAGCCGCGACGAGAACCTCAACCCGCAGTTCATCGTTGTCGAGTTCGAAACCGACGGGGCGGCCGAGGGCGAGATGAATGCAGGTGTGCGCGCCGACTGGACCAGTGCCGACGGCGCTGTGCGGATCGGCGCGACCGCCATCACCGATGCCGGCACCACCGGCCCCGGCGGCGAGACCCAGCGCACCGACATCGGCGCGGTCGATTTGCTCGCGCGGATCGGCGATGCGACCGAGATCCGTGCCGAACTCGGCCTCAGCCGCCGCGAGGGGACGGAGGCCACCGGCTGGCTGATCGAGGCTCAGCACCAGACCGGAAAGCTCGATGTGCTGGCATATGCCCGCCAGATCGACGCCGATTACGGTATCGGCCAGCAGAACGCCGCCGAACGCGGGCGCCGCAAGCTCGGGGTCGACGGGCGGGTGCTGCTGAGCCAGGAGCTGAGCCTCGTCGGCAGCCTGTGGCAGGACGAAAGCCTGGTCGATGCCGCCCGCCGCCGCGCGGCGCAGGCGCAGCTGCAGCTGACCCGCCAGCGCACCGATCTGAGGTTCGGGATCGCCCATTTCACCGACCGCCTGAACGACGGCAGCAGCGCCGCTTCGACCGTGCTCGAAGCGGGCGCGACCCAGCGACTGTTCGACAACAGGCTCGAAGTGTCGGGCAGCACCGCGGTGGCGCTGGGGAAGGCCGAAAGCCTCGATCTGCCCGCGCGTCACCGGCTCGGGGTGCGCTATGCCATCACGCAGGATGTGCGCCTGGTCGGCACCTACGAGATTGCCGACGGCGAAAGCCTTGATGCCCGTCAGCTGCGCGGCGGTATCGAGGTTACCCCGTGGCGCGGCGGGCAGGTCGTCACTACGCTCGGCGAGGAGACCATCGGCGAAAACGGCACCCGAAGCTTCGCCGCCTTCGGCCTGTCGCAGACGCTGCAGATCACGCCCGAGTTGACGATCGACGCGACGATCGACGGCAACCGCACGCTGGGCGGCGCGCCGGGCGCAGGACAGATCGTCAATCCGGCCCAACCGACTGCGAGCGGTGGCCAGCTGACCGGCGGGCTGCTGTTCGAGGACTTCACCGCGCTCACCTTCGGCGCTGCATGGCGCAAGGATCGCTGGAGCGTCACCGGGCGCGGCGAGTATCGCGATGGCGAATTGGCCGACCGCAAGGGACTGACCTTCGGCGCGATCCGCCAGCTGGGCGAGGGCAGCCTCGTCGGTTCGGGTGTGATCTGGACGCGGGCGGATAGCGGGCCTGGCGGCTCGACCGAGATCATCGACGCCAGCATCGCCTTCGCCCATCGGCCCGATGCCTCGCCGCTGGCGATGCTGGGCCGGCTCGAATATCGCAGCGACCGGGTCGAGGATGCCGTCGCGGGCCAGGCGGGCGGGGCAGGGCGCACCGCGCTGCTGGTGGACGGGGATGCGATCGCGCGCCGCCTGGTTGCGAGCCTGTCGGGCAATTTCTCTCCGCGCGGGCAGGACAACGGGGCCGAGGTGCGGCGCGACGAATACACCCTGTTCCTCGGTGCCCGCTACAATTTCGACCGGTTCGAAGGCACCGAATTTGCCGGCACCGCGCTGCTCGCCGGTCTCGATGCCCGCATCGGCCTGTCGCAGCGCATCGAGATCGGTGCGAGTGCGACGATCCGCGCCAGCATCGAGGACGAGGTCACCAGCTTCGCCTATGGCCCCGTGGCCGGCTTTGTTCCTGCCGACGGAATGCTGATCACGCTCGGCTACAACATCGCAGGCTTCCGCGATGGCGATTTCGCCGCAGCGCGCAACACCGACAGGGGGATCTTCGCCGCGCTGCGCCTGAAGTTCGACACCGACACCTTCTCGTTCCTCGGGCTGGGGGCGCGGTGATGGCCCAGCTGTCGCGCAGCGCCATGGTAAACGCTCCCTTTACCGTCATCGGCTACGAACGCGCCATGCCTCGAAAGGACGCAGCAGCAAGATCACGGCTCAAGGGTCTGCAGCAGCTTGTGCGGCACGCGCGCAGGGCTGTTATGCTGGTGCTTGCCCTGTTGTTCATGGCCTGGGGCGGGGTAGCGCAGGCGCAGGATTGCGGCGCGGCCACCACCCGCGGCACGGCGCCGGCGAGCTGGCAGACCTATTGCTGGCTCAACCTCGAAGACTACAGTGACAGCCAGGCACGTTCCGCCTCCGGCCAGAACCTGACCTTCGATCTGCCCGACGGCTCGCGGCTGAGCTTCAACGCGCGGGTCACCGGCGGCAGCGGGACTGCCTACAACGCGGTGACCGCGCCGTCATGGAGCGGGGCGGCGGTCGGCAACACCGCCTTCATCGGCATTCCCGGTCGTCCGGTGCTCTATACGGCTGCGGCCGGCAATCGCACCATCACGCTGTCCAACATCACCATCGTTCCGCCGGCAGGGGCGACTGCTTCGGTATTCTCCTTCGTCGTCGCCGATGGCGAATCCAGCAACCAGACCGAATTCCTGCGCATGACCACCAACGGCGGCGCATGGCAGCTGTTCGACAGTGTTCCGCCGATCAGCGGCAGCACATGGCCGACACTGGCGGGCACCGGCACCGCGACCGCGACCATTACCGGCGTCGCGGGAACCGTCGGAGCACATATTCTCGGCAGCAACAGTCCGACCTCCGTCACCGTCGAAACCCAGGCCGGCGGTTTGCAGGGGGTGATGTTCGCGGTGCGCTTTGCCTCGATCCGGGTCGAGAAGGTGATTGTCGGCCAGCGTGTCGCAGCCGCCGACCAGTTCCGCTACGAAATCGTCTCGACGCCGACCGGGGTCGTGCTGGCCGGCGGCACCTCCACGGGCAGCGGTAACGGGCCCTTCTCGGTTCCGCCTGTGGTGATGGCTGCGGGCGTGCCGGTGACCCTGCGCGAGACGATGGCCCCCGGCAGTGCCAGTTCCCTGTCGCAATACGGCTCCCGTCTGACCTGCATCAACACCGCCGGGCCTTCCCGGCCATCGCTGCCCAACAATGTCGAGACCACGAGTTTCAGCCTCGGCAACCTGCAGTTCGGCGAGGCGCTCTCATGCACCTTCACCAACGCGGCCCATCCCCGCCTGCGCCTGCGCAAGGAGCTTTCCACCAACCGCCGGTTCAGCGGTGACCAGTTCACCGTGCGCATCCGCGAGGGCGAGACCGTGATCGCGCAGGCGACCACGACGGGGTCATCGGATACGGTCAATGGCGGCGACACCGGTTTCATCCAGCTGACGGACGGCACCACCTACAGCCTCGACGAGATTGCCGCCGGGACGGCCAATCTGGGCAATTACGAGGCCGAAATGGATTGCACCAACACCTTCGCCGGTTCCACCACAGCACTGCCGGGCACCATGCCCGGGATCGTGACGCCGGCTGGCGGGGATGTGATCACCTGCATCATCACCAACGGCCGGCTCAGCACGGCCGTGCTGCTGGTCGAAAAGTCCAGCACCGTGATTTCCGATCCGGTCAACGGCACCATCAATCCCAAGGCCATACCCGGCGCGATCATCGAGTATCAGATCACGGTCACCAACGTCGGCAATCGTGCGGTGGATGCAAGTTCCATCATCATCATCGACGAAATGCCGGCGGAGATGGCCTTTCTGACAGGAACGCCGGTCACCTTCACCAACGGGACGCCGGTGAGCGGCCTCAACAGCTTCAATGCGGCAACGATGGTGCGGTTTTCCTCGCAGCCCGGAGGCTCGGGGCCGTTCACATACACGCCCTCGGGCAGCGCCGATGCTGATGTCCGCGCAATCCGCATTGCGCCGACAGGCACAATGGCGCGTGCGACGTCGGGCACCAACCAGCCAAACTTCACGATCCGCTTCCGCGCACAGGTGCAGTAGCGGATTGGCGGGCCGCGGCCGAGAAAAAGTAGGCCCACACTCCTTGCAGAGTGTGGGCCCAGGGTCACGGAAGGGGGGCCCTTCCGCCGGGTCGCTCGGTCAAATCCCTACACGGCAGCAGCCTTGCGTGCCGGTGTCTTGATCAGCGAATAATCCATTCCGGCGCTTGCGGCTGTGATGGGCATCACGCGAGGGCAAATACTTATCTGTTATGCAGCGGCCTTGGGGAGGAAGGCCAAAGGAGACAGACCCATGGAGGCAGACGCGATGGACAGGCTCGACGATCTGATTGGGACACTCGCACCAGGGACCTTGCTGCGGGCGCTTGAACCGGCCCAGCTGCATGCGCTGCTGAGCAGTGCTGCCCGCCGCGAGCTGAAGCAGGGCGAGGCGATCATCACGCAGGGCGACGAGGATGGCGATTTCGCTGTCTGCCTGCTCTCCGGCGGTCTCAAGATCAGCATGGTCAGCGCCGGCGGGCGCGAGATCATCCTCAACTATTGCGGCCCCGGGGAAATCGTCGGCGAGATCGCGATGCTCGACAAGGGCCCGCGCACCGCCACGGTGACCGCCGCCGTCCCCTCGACTGTGCTGCTGCTGCCGGGGCCGACCTTCCTTGCTGCAGCGATGGCCAATCCGGCATCGGTCGCCGGGATCATGCGCGAACTAGCGCGCCGGATCCGGCAGCTCAACCTCGTGATCGAAAGCGATCGGACCTTCTCGATGGCGCCGCGTCTGGCGCGGGCGCTGGTGCGCCTGATCGATCACGAACAGGGCAAGGGGCGGCTGCGCTTCAACCTCAGCCAGAGCGAACTGGGCGCCTTTGCGGGCCTTGCGCGCGAGAATGTCAGCCGGTTGCTGTCGGACTGGGAAGCGCAGGGCATCGTCGCGCGCGAGGGGCGCGAACTGGTGCTGCTCGATCCGGACTACGTCACCGAACTGGCCGAATTCGGCGAGGAGA
>CAZQOO010000079.1:0-6520 GCA_964594845.1 uncultured Porphyrobacter sp.
CGCCCTGCTCGGCCTGCTCGATCAGCGTGTCGCGGAAGATCTCCCAGGTCAGCTCCTCGGCGATGCCGCCGACCTTTTCGAGCGCCTGATAGATCGGCACGGTGCCGATCGGCACAGGGCTGTTGCGGATGATCCATTCGCGGGTGTCGTGGATGTTGCGGCCCGTGGAAAGGTCCATGATCGTGTCCGCGCCCCAGCGGGTCGCCCACACCATCTTGTCGACTTCCTGCGCGACGTTCGAGGCCACGGCGGAGTTGCCGATATTGGCGTTGATCTTGACGAGGAAGTTGCGCCCGATCGCCATCGGCTCGGACTCAGGGTGGTTGATGTTCGAGGGGATGATCGCCCGCCCGCGCGCGACTTCGCTGCGGACGAATTCGGGGGTGATGACGTCGGGGATCTCCGCCCCCCAGCTTTCCCCGTCGCGGATCAGATCAGCAGCGATTTCGCGCCCGAGGTTCTCGCGCTCGGCGACATATTCCATTTCCGGCGTGATGATCCCGCGGCGGGCATAGTGCATCTGCGTGACGTTCATCCCCGCCTTGGCGCGCAGCGGACGCTTGACCACGTTGGGGAAGCCCGGAACGCCGCCCGAACGGTCAGGGCCGAGCTGGCCATTGTCCTCGGGCTTGACCTCGCGGCCCTCGTAATCCTCGACATCGCCGCGGGCGAGGATCCAGTCGCGGCGCAGCGGGGCGAGGCCGGCGTTGATGTCGATATGGGCCTCAGGGTCGGTGTAGGGACCGGAGGTGTCATAGACCCGCACGGAAGGCTCGCCGCCTTCGAGGTCGATCTCGCGCATGGCGACGCGGATGCCGCTGCCGGTGCGCGCCCCGACATAGACCTTGCGGCTGCCGCGGATGGGCCCGGTGGTGACGCCGATTTCGACGGGGCTGTTGATGTCGGCCATGTGCGTTCTCTCTCCTCGGTGCGGAAAAGGGGGGGCACATGTGGCGCGAGCCTGCCCACTCCCTCCGCCGATGCTAATCGGTTCAGGTTCGACGGGTCGGGCGATGCTAACCGCCCCTCTCAGCGCAAGCGCGCTCCCCGGGGATGGGAGGGGATTAGAAGGTTTCGCAGGGGGTGTCGAGGGGGGCGTTGCAGGCTCGCAATGTCACCCTAGAGCTGGATCTCGTGAACTTCCGCGGCGATGATCTCGTCCTCCAGACCGTGCAAGCCGAAAAAGACCGTCGCCGGCCCGGCTGCCTCCGAAACGACCGTATCGGAGATGCCGATAGTGGCGCTGGTCGGACGCTGGACCCGGAGGTCTCCGAAGACCGCGCCTTGGGCCTGCGCCTGGAACACCAGCTGCGCCTCTCCGCCGGAACCGACTGTCTCGACGGCCAGAACATAGTTGCGTCCGGCCACGGCGGTGAAGTCGATGGCGAGATAGGCTTCCCGCGAATCCGGATATGGCGGCATGGTGGACATCGGTCCGATCAGCATGGTGCCCTCGCCGCCCTTTGCCGGTGACCATGTCAGGAGCTGTCCGGTCCTCAGCGCGATCCGGCTGCCCACCGGATTGCGGGCCGTCACCCGTTCGCTCCAGATGGTGCCGGCCTGCGCGCTGCCCTTGGTCGAAGCGAAATCGGCAATGGCCCTGGCGACCTGCTCTGCCGCATCAGCGGGCGGGGAAAGCCGGCGGGCAATCTCGTAAGCGTGGGTGATGGTGCGGTTGGTGTGGCCCGTTGCGGTGGTCGAAACGTTGATCGCTGCAAGGTAGCTGGCGACAAAGCCCTGCACCCCTGCCTGCCCGTCTCGCAGTTCGATCGCCTCGCCGACCGGGGAGACCGGAAGCGGTTGTTCGCTCGATACGAGCGTGATCTGCGCGCCGGTTTCGATCTGGCGATAGATGGCCGAGTAATAGGTTGAAATGGTCATGAAATGTCCCCCTCCGGCGCACAGGGAAACATCATTTTATGGCAACATCAAGACTCCGAGGCATGCAGGATGCCGCCTTGGCCCCTCACTCGATCACCCGCCCGCGCACCATCACGAAGTCGACCTCTTCCAGCACGGTCACATCCGCCAGCGGATTGCCGTCCACTGCAATGATGTCCGCCGAATAGCCCGGGGCGAGGCGGCCGATCTGGCTTTCCATGCCGAGCACTTTCGCGGCCACGGTGGTCGCGCTGGCAAGCACCTCGCGGTCGGTCATGCCCTGCTTCTTCATCAGGCCCAGCTCCTCGCCGTTGCGACCATGCTGGTAGACCCCCGCATCCGTGCCGAAGGCGACGGTGACGCCATATTGCCGCGCGCGGCTGACGAGGCTGGCCATCAGCGGCTGGACGGCGCGGATCTTGTCCTCGACCACGGGGGTGTAGACGCCCTTGCCGAGCCCCTCGGAGACGCCTTCGAGCGCCATCAGGGTCGGCACCAGCACCGTGCCGTTGGCCTTCATCGCCTTCGCGGCGGCTTCATCGAGATAGGTGCCGTGCTCGATCGAATCGATCCCCGCCTCGGCGGCCTGCTGGATGCCGCGCGCGCCGTGGGCGTGGGCCATGACCTTGAGGCCCAGCGAATGCGCGGTGTCGGCAATCGCCTTCATTTCTTCCGGCGTGAAATGGGCTTCGAGCCCGCGGCCCTGCTGGCTCAGCACGCCGCCGGTGGCGGTGATCTTGATCACGTCCGATCCGCTCTGGCTGGCGAGCCGCACTTTCGCGGCGCATTCGACCGCGCCGGTGCAGGTGAAGCCGGAATCGAGCAGCTCGTTGACCTCCGAGCGGAAGCCGTTGACGTCGCCGTGCCCGCCGATGATCGCCAGCGCCGGGCCGGCGGCGACGATGCGCGGCCCCGGCACCATGCCCTCGGCGGTGCCGCGCCGCAGCGAGAAGGCGGTGTCGCGCCCGCTCCCCGCCTCGCGCACCGTGGTGAAGCCGGCGAGCGCGGTCAGACGCGCGTTCTTGGCGCCCACCACCACGCCCCATTCGTCGGGCTCGGTCGCTTCCTTCCAGAAATCGCCGCCTGGATCGCCGGTGAGATGGGTGTGGAGATCGATCAGGCCGGGCAGCACGGTCTTGCTCGCAAGGTCGATCGTGCGGTCGGCGGTGACGGCATCGTGGCCGGGGGTGATCGAGACAATCCGCCCGTCGGTGACGAGGATCGTCGCCGGACCGCTCGGCTCGCCCGCGGCGTCGGTGATGACGCTGCCGGCGCGGATCGCGACGGTCTCGGCCGCCAGCGGCGCGGCCATCGCGGTTGCCAGCACGGCCCATCCGGCCATGCGCGAACCCAATCTTGCAGTCATCAACATGATGCCCCTCTCTCAGCGCCCGAAACGCAGCCTTGATGCGCCGGAGCGGGGGCCATGGCAAGCCCTGCCGGTGCTGCGCCGGGGGATCGCATTAGGGCTTTGGCGCTGGCCCGATTGCGGGTATTTGCAGGCCATTGCAACGCACTCACCGGGGGCCACCGAAACCATGATCCGCCTGTTCTCCGTTCGCGCTGCTGCTGCGGCTGTTGTTCTTGCCCTGATGCCGCTGGCCACGCTTTCCGGAGTGGCGACAAGTCCGGCGCTGGCGCAACCTGCTGCCAGCGACCGGGCAGCCTATGCCGATGTCGCTTCGGCGATGATCGAGCAGATCGATGTCGAAACATTGATCGAACAAGGCGTGATGGCAGTGGGCAGGCAGTTTTCGTCCGACCCAGCCTTTGCAAAGCTTGACCAGGAAAACCCGGGCCTCATCAAGGAAGTGCTGGACGCAGTGCGGCCGGTGATGGCGCAGATGATCAAAGATGGTCTGGCGCTGCAACGCGGGGAAATGGAGAATATTTTTGCCCGCCACCTGACCCCGGAGGAGGCGACCGAGATTGCCCGGTTCTATCGCTCCCCGATTGGCTCCAAAATTGTGCGGGGTGTCCCAGTCGACTTTGCGCTTGATGCGTTGCGCGCAGATGGCACAACCCATGAAGTGGTCGATCCCGCTGCATTCAATGCGATGGTGGAACAAGCGGCCGTTGCCGCCACCGCGCAATTGACAGTGCAGGAACAGGCCGAGTTGGCGGCCATGTTTGCGATGACCCCTGCGCTGCGCAAGCTGGAAGCGATCGACCCAGAGTTGAAGGCGCTGGAATTGCGGATGGCCAATAAGGACATCACCCCTGCCGAAGATGCAGCAATGGGCGCAGCGATCAACGGAGTGTTCGAACGCCGCTTCGGGACGTAGCAATCAGAAGGTGTAGCCCACCCCCAGCCCGACGATGAACTGGTTGGGGCTGCCGCGGAGCGCCGTGTAGGGCGTGTCCGCCGCATCGCCCAGCAGGCGCGAATAGCCGCCCACGCCGTAGACGCTCCACCCGCCGTCCAGCGCATTGCCCGAAAGGTCGTAGTTGAGGATCGCCAGCGTGCCGACGCGGTTCAGCCCACCCTCGGCCACGAAGGCCGGCAGCCCGCTTGCCAGCCGCTGCGGCGGGGTGACCGAGAAGTAGTAATCGGCGAAGCTGTCGTCGACGAATTCCATCTGCGCCTGCACCTGCAGCACGAAGGCCTTGCCGAGCGGGGTCGCGTAATTGACCTGCGGCTCGATCACCATGCCCTCGTGCGCGCCAAGCACGTCCCAGCGCACCTGCGCGCCGATGGTGAGGCTGTCGAGCGGCTTGAACACCCCCGGGAAGGACACCGCGGCATTGAGCCCGACTTCGAGCGCCGTATCGAGCTCGCCGGCGGCCTCGACCACATTGTCCTCGATCTGGATATTGCGATCGTTGCGGATGCGGAACGCCGGGCCGAAAGCCAGCCGGGTCTTGCGCGGGCCAAGGGCAGGCTTGGGCGAGAGCACGTCGAAGGTCAGCCCCGGGCCGTTGGGCCGGATACCGACCCCGCCGACCCGCCCGACGATCAGCGGCAGCGGGAATGCAATGTAGTCGTCCGAACCGGCATAGCTCGGCACCAGCCCCGCGCCGAGGCCGATGGTCGCCCAGGTCTCGTCGAACACCGGCTTGGTGAAGGCCATCATCGGCGCGGACGGGGCCTGGGGGACGGGCTGCGTGGCTGCGGCGGCGGCTTCGGCTGCCGGTTCGGCCGGAGCCTCGGAGGCGGTCCCGGCATCATCGGCCAGCGCCGGGGTCGCCCCGATCGCCAGCGCGGCGGCCGGCAGAGCCGACAGGGCAAGGTTTCTGCGCAGCTTCATAGATACGAACCCTTTAAGAAAAAACGGTTTTGCGCGATTCCTTTGCGCGGGTGCGGGCGCCCATATGGTGCATCATGTGATGATGCAACAGCCATTGCCTGCCGCCGGCGCGCGGGCATCATTGCCGTATGGCTCGCCCTCGCCTAGGGCTGGCACTGCATGAGCGAATCCTTGCCAAATCCGGTTACCGAAGCTGCCCTCCCGCACGATCTCGTCATCGTCGGCGGGGGGCTGGCCGGCGGGCTGATCGCACTCGCGCTGCACCGCCATGCGCCGAAGTGCCGCTTCCTGCTGGTCGAGGCCGGACGCACGCTCGGCGGGCATCATCGCTGGAGCTGGTTCGAGACCGATCTCGGCGCGCAGGCGCAGGCGCTGATGGCCGAATTCAGCCTGAACGGCTGGGACGAAGGCTATGACATCACCTTCCCCGGCCTTGGCCGCACCCTGCCGACCTCCTACCGCTCGCTCGCCAGCGCCGAATTCCACCGCGCGCTGATGGCCGCGCTTCCGCCCGAAAGGGTGATGCTGGAGTCCAAGGCCACGCAGGTCGACGCCGACGGGGTGACCCTTGCCGATGGCACCCGCATCGCCAGCCGCCGGGTGATCGACTGCCGCCCGTTCCGTGCCTCGCCGCATCTTGCGGGTGGGTGGCAGGTGTTCCTCGGCCAGCATTTCAAGTGCGAGCAGCCCCACGGTCTGACCCGCCCCGTCATCATGGATGCGAGCGTCGATCAGGTCGCGCCCTACGGCAACGAGGCCGCCTACCGCTTCGTCTATGTCCTCCCGCTGTCGCCCGACGAGGTGTTCATCGAGGACACCTATTACGCCGATCAGCCTAAGATGGACGCCGAGGTGCTCAAGGGCCGGGTCGCGGAATATGCCCATCGCAACGGCTGGAAGGGCCAAGTGATCGATCAGGAGGCGGGCATCCTGCCGGTCGTCTCGGGCGGCAATTTCCGCGCCGCGATGAACGAGATCGCGATCCCCGGCGTGGCTGTGGCGGGTGCGCGCGGGGGCTTTTCGCACCCGCTCACCAGCTACACCCTGCCCTTTGCCGCCGACAACGCGCTCGCCATCGCCAATCTGCTGGCGACCCGCCCGGGGGTGTCGGGCAACGAACTCGCCGCCTTCTGCGAACGCCGCGCCAAGCGCCACTGGCGCGCCACCGGCTATTACCGGATGCTCAGCCGGATGCTGTTCGAGGCGGCCGAGCCCGACAAGCGGGTGGTGGTGTTCGAGCATTTCTACGCCCTGCGCGGCCGGCTGGTCGAACGCTTCTACGCCGGCCGCTCGACCTGGCCCGACCGGTTGCGCATCCTTACCGGCAAGCCGCCCGTAGCTATCCCGCGTGCAATCCGCGCACTTTTTTCCTCAGGTAAGCCTCTCAACAC
>CAZQOO010000079.1:6530-11399 GCA_964594845.1 uncultured Porphyrobacter sp.
TCTACTCGGTGACCCCGGCATGCACGCCCATGCGAAGCTCACTCACCGTGCCGGAAAGGGCATCAACCGCGCGCTCGCCGAACGCTACGCCGGGCGCACCGCCTGCGTGATCGGATCGGGCTTCGGCGGCATGGCGCTCGCCATCCGGCTGCAATCCGCCGGCATCGCCACCACGGTGATCGAAAGCCGCGACAAGCCGGGCGGGCGCGCCTATTTCTGGGAAAAGGACGGCTTCACCTTCGATGCCGGCCCGACGGTCATCACCGATCCGCCCTGTCTTGAAGAGCTTTGGGCGCTGACCGGCCACGACATTGCCGAAGATGTCGAGCTGATGAAGGTCATGCCGTTCTACCGCCTCAACTGGCCCGATGGCACCAACTTCGACTATTCGAACGACGAGCAAAGCCTCAACGCCGAAATCGCCAAGCTCAACCCGGCCGACGTCGCGGGCTATGCGCGCTTCCTCGAATATTCGGAGCGGGTCTATCGCGAGGGCTATCTCAAGCTCGGCACCAAGCCGTTCCTCGATTTCAAGTCGATGCTCAAGGCCGCCCCGGCGCTCATCAAGGAGCAGGCGTGGCGTTCTGTCTACGGCATGGTGTCGAGCTATGTCGAGAACGAGAAGCTGCGCGAGGCGCTGAGCTTCCACACGCTGCTGGTCGGCGGCAACCCAATGAACACCTCGTCGATCTACGCCCTGATCCACAAGCTGGAGAAGGACGGCGGCGTGTGGTGGGCGCGCGGCGGCACCAACCGGCTGATTGCGGGCATGGTGCGCCACTTCGAGCGCCTCGGCGGCACGATGCGCGTCGGCGATCCGGTGGTGCAGGTCCACACGCTCGGCACCAAGGCGACCGAAGTGGAAACGAAGTCCGGCTTCAAGCAGCGCTTCGACGCGGTCGCCTCGAACGCGGACATCATGCATTCCTACAAGGACCTGATGTCGAACAGCGCGCGCGGCAAGCAGATGGCCAAGTCGCTGGGGCGCAAGAGCTTCTCGCCCAGCCTGTTCGTGGTGCATTTCGGGCTGGAGGGCACCTGGCCCGGCATCCCGCACCACATGATCCTGTTCGCCAAGCGCTACAAGGGCCTGCTCGACGACATCTACAAGAACGGCGTGGTGCCGGAAGATTTCGCGATCTATCTCCACCACCCGACCGTCACCGATCCGGGCATGGCGCCGGAAGGCAAGAGCACCTTCTACGCGCTCGTGCCCGTCAGCCACATGGGCAAGATGCCGCTGAACTGGGACGAGGTCGGCCCGAAACTCGAAAAGATGATCCTCGACGAGCTGGAGCGCCGGCTGATTCCCGACATCCACTCGCGGATCGTCACCAAGTTCAGCTACGCGCCCAAGGACTTCAAGGCCGATCTCAACGCCCACATGGGCAGCGCCTTCAGCCTCGAGCCGGTGCTGTGGCAGAGCGCCTGGCTGCGCGGCCACAACCGCGACGACGTGATCGACAACTACTACCTCGTCGGCGCCGGCACCCACCCGGGCGCAGGCATCCCCGGCGTGGTCGGCAGCGCCAAGGCGACCGCCGGGCTGATGCTGGAGGATCTGGCGGTAAAGGCTGGCGCGTGAGCCTCGTCGAGGCGGTCAATGAAGGCTGGGGTTGGACCGGCCTGACCGCCACGCGGGTTGTCGCTCAAAGCCCAATGGGTCATCTAATTGTTAGCGACGCCGCCGACATATTCTTCTACGTCGATCCCGACGGCATGGCGATTATCGCTCTAGGGACAGAGGCTGAAGCGCAAGCACATCTCGCAAGCGACGAAGCAAAGCAGTTGTGGAGTGGCGGCGCATTGGTCGAAGAGGCGAAAAGGCGTTTTGGTGAGCCGCCCGCAGGTTCGGTATTTACAATCAAGCCCCATGCCATGATCGAGGGTCGATACGAACCGGAGAACCTTTGCGTGATGTCGCTGGACGAGTTGATCCGGTTTACCGGCGATGTCGCGCAGCAGATCAAGAACCTTCCGGATGGCTCGCAAATCCAGCTTGAAGTGACCGACTGATATGAAACGTCTCGCCGTCTATTGCGGTTCGGCCTCGCCGGAAGACCCGCGCTATGTCCAGCTCGCCTATGATGTGGGCGCGGAATTGGCACAGCGCGGCATCGGGCTCGTCTATGGCGGGGGCAAGCTTGGCCTGATGGGCGCGGTGGCCAAGGGCGCGAAGGACGCGGGCGGCGAGGTCATCGGGATCATCCCCGAACATCTGGTGAAGGCCGAAGTCGCCAATCACGATTGCGACGAGCTCGTCACCGTCAGCGGGATGCACGAGCGCAAGCAGCGCTTCACCGATCTGTCGGACGGCTTCGTCACCATTCCCGGCGGGGTCGGCACGATGGACGAGCTGTGGGAGGCGATGAGCTGGTCGCAGCTGGGCTACCACTCCAAGCCCGTCGGTCTGCTCAATGCTTTCGGCTTCTATGACGATCTGCTGGCGTTCAATGCCAAGATGGCGGCGGTCGGCTTCGTCCGGCCCGCGCACCAGAACATCCTGATCGCGGCGGACACGTGTCCTGAACTGCTCGCCAAGATGGAGGCCTATCAGCCCCACACCCCGATCTTCCGCATGAAGGCCGATGAGCTGTAAGACTCGCCATGCCGGTCGATGCCGCCACCCGCGCCGCGCTGGTCGAGCACGCCCGGCTGTCGATCAAGCGCGGCTCGCAGAGCTTCTCCGCCGCCGCGCGCCTGTTCGACCGCGAGACGCGCGAGCGCGCATGGCTGCTCTACGCCTGGTGCCGCCGGGCGGACGACATCGCCGACAATCAGGAGATGGGCGGGGAACTGGGCGACCAGTCGGACCTTGCAGACCGTCTCGCCCATATCCGCCGCCTGACCGCGCTGGCCTTTGCTGGTGAGCCGACCGGCGATCCGGCCTTCGACGCGCTCGGGGTGGTCGCCGCCGAAGTCGGCCTCACCCCGCAGATGGCCGAGGACGTGATCGCCGGGTTCCAATTGGACGCCGAGGATTGGCGCCCGCGCACGGAAGGAGACATGCTGCGCTACTGCTACCACGTCGCCGGCGCGGTGGGCGTGATGATGGCGGTGGTGATGGGGGTCTCGCCGCAGGATCAGGAAACGCTCGACCGGGCGAACGATCTGGGCCTTGCCTTCCAGCTCTCCAACATCGCCCGCGACATTGTCGAGGATGATGCGGCGGGACGCTGCTACCTGCCGATCGAATGGCTGGTCGAACACGATATCGAGCCCGGCCAGCACACCAAGCCGCACCACCGCGAGGAACTGGCCGAAATGGCCGCGCGGCTGGTGGCGCTGGTCGAAAAGCACGAGGCGGCAGCGCGCGTGGGCGCGGCGAAGCTCCCCTTCCGCAGCCGCTGGGCGGTGCTCTCCGCCGCGCGCATCTACGGCGCGATCGGGCGCGAGGTGAGGAAGCGCGGGCCCGAGGCGTGGAACAGCCGCACCTATGTGCCGCGCGGCGAAAAGGCGCTCTACGGCGTGCGCGCGTTCCTTTCCGCCGTCATCAACCGCGAGAAGATGCCCGAAGGCGGCATCGACTGGGGCATCGCGGATTACCGGCCTTCCACCCCTTCCCCGTCTCCCCGGGCCTGACCCGGGGTCCCGCTTTCGTCTGGATGGCGATGCGGTTTCCTTTGCAACCAAGCCGCGCTAATCCCGCTCCCATGAAAGCCATTCCCGCACTCGTCGCCCTCCTCGCCGCGGCACCGCTATCCGCGCAGGAGCGGACACCCGAGCAGGCCGAAGCCATCGCCGCCGCCGACGCCTTCTTCGCCGCCTTGCGCAGCGAGGATGGCACCGCGCTCGCCCGCCAGATGCTCCCCGAGGGCATGATCTTCGTGCACAGCCGGATGAAGCCCGAAAACCCACGCGTCGATGCCGTGCCGGTCACCGATCACCTTGCGCGCTGGGCCAAGGGCAGGCGCAAGGTCGACGAGGTGATGCGCTACGACACCGTGCTGGTCGATGGCGACATGGCCCTGGTGTGGGGCCCCTATCGCTTCATCGCCGAGGGCAAGACCACCCATTGCGGGATCAATTCGCTGAGCCTCGTTCGCACGGAGAGCGGATGGAAGGTCGCCAACACCAGCTTCACGATGGAACTGCCCGAACGCTGCGCAGCGCTGGGCGCGCCGGAGGCTCCCGCGCAATGATCCGCAAACTCCTGATCGCCAACCGCGGCGAAATCGCTTGCCGGATTATGCGCACTGCCCGCGCAATGGGGATCGCGACGGTCGCGGTCTATTCCGATGCCGACGCCAAGGCGCTTCACGTGCGCTCGGCCAACGAGAGCGTGCATATCGGCCCCTCGCCCGCTGCGGAATCCTATCTGGTCGGCGCGAAGATCATCGCGGCGGCCAAGCAGACCGGGGCGGATGCGATCCATCCGGGTTACGGGTTCCTGTCGGAGAACGCCGACTTCGCGCAGGCCGTGCTCGACGCGGGGCTGATCTGGGTCGGCCCCAAGCCTGCCAGCATCCGCGCGATGGGTCTGAAGGATGCGGCCAAGCAGTTAATGCGCGCGGCGGGCGTGCCGGTGACGCCGGGCTATGACGGCTCGGATCAGTCCGTGGAACGCCTCACCGCCGAGGCCGAGGCGATCGGCTACCCGGTCCTTATCAAGGCGGTCGCAGGCGGCGGCGGCAAGGGGATGCGCAAGGTCGATGCGCCCGCCGACTTCGCCGCCGCACTCGAAAGCTGCCGCCGCGAGGCCAAGGCCTCCTTCGGCAATGACGAGGTGCTGCTCGAAAAGTGGATCACCTCGCCCCGCCATATCGAGGTGCAGGTGTTCGGCGATGCCCACGGCAACGTCGTCCACCTGTTCGAGCGCGACTGCTCGCTCCAGCGCCGCCACCAGAAGGTGATCGAGGAAGCCCCCGC
>CAZQOO010000080.1:0-11369 GCA_964594845.1 uncultured Porphyrobacter sp.
TCGGAGGTTCGAATCCTCTCTCCCCGACCATTTCGCTTTTGCGGCATCCAAACCGATCAAGACTGTTCCGCGCCTCCGGGCGGCGGCTCGATCGGCATGAGCGCAACGTGCCCACAATCCGCCCGAAGCGGACTTAACGGACACCAAGAATCAAAAAAGCCCCGGTTTCCCGGGGCTTCTATTTGTTACAGTGCCGCGCGATTACGGGCTACCGAACAGGTGCGAAATCCACTTCCACATAGGTGCCTCCTATCAGCGTTTGACTGGCTGTAGGAGCATTTAACACAAAATTAACCATAATCAACCGTTAACTGTGATTCTCCTGCCGCCCATCATGGCGAGCAGTTCGGGCATCGCGATCGCCCGCGAGAACAGGTAGCCCTGTGCCTGGTCGCAGCCCATGGCGCGCAGGGTGTCGGCCACAGCTTCGGTCTCCACCCCTTCGGCGACCACCACCTTGCCAAGCGAATGCGCAATCTCGATCGTTGCGCGCACCACCGCGCGGCTTTCCTCCGAGGTGGCCATGTGCTGGACGAACTTCTTGTCGATCTTGAGCTCGGAGCTTGGCAGCTTTTCGAGATATTCGAGATTCGACTGCCCCGTGCCGAAATCGTCGATCGAAAGCCCGATCCCGCGCGCCTTGAGCGCGGCGATCTGCGGCGCGATCAGCTGGTCTTCAAGCTTGGCGGTCTCGGTCAGCTCGAGCGTCAGGTTCTCCGCCGGAAATCCGATCCGGCCGAGCATTGTCATCATGTCGAACAGCAGATGCGTGTCGCTCAGGCTTTTGGCCGACATGTTGACCGCCAGCTTGAACTCGGGATCGAGCGCAATCGCCTTGCGGCCTTCGCGCAGCGCGGCTTCCATCACGATAAGGGTCAGCTCGTTGATCCGGTCGATCGCTTCGGCTGCCAGCACCAGTTCCTGCGGGTTGACCGCCTCCTGACCGTCGGGCTTCCAGCGAATCAGCGTTTCGGCCCCGACGATCCGGCCTGTGGCGAGGTCGATCTTGGGCTGATAGGCAACGCCGATTTCGCGATCGCGCAGCCCCTTCTCGAGCACACGGATGATTTCGAGCCGCTGGTTGCGGGCTTCGAGATGCGCGGCATCATTGATGATGAAGCGCGCGCCGCGGCTGGCGGCCTCGTCGGCGGTCTGCATCGCCTTCTTGATGCGCTGTCCGAGCGGCAGGGCATAGTTCGTATCGATCCCGATCGCGGGCGCGCTGCTGGCCGACTGCCAGTCATGGCTGATCGCGGTCTTGAGCATGAGTGCCAGACCATCGGCATGGCGTTCGAGGCTGACGGAATCCATCCGCGGCGCGAGCCACACCAGCGAATCGCGCTCGAAAGCGACATCGCCCGCTTCGCCCGGCCCCTTGATATAGGTGATCAGCGTGTTGACGAATTCACCCAGTTCGCGCGGGCTCCATTCCTCGGACATCTCGGCAAGATTGGCGATCTTCAGCGCATACACATCCAGTTCGGCGCTGGCCTTGTCGAGCCCGAGCGCGGATGTCGTCATCGCGTCGACTTCGGCGCTGTAATACTTGCGCTTGATGCGCTGGAAACCGATCGCGGCGACGGCTACCGCCAGCAGCCCCGACATGATGTCGAAGTTGATGTTGGCTTCATCGAGAAAGAAGGTCAGCACGGACAGCCCCAAGGCCGCAAGCCACAGGCTGCGCGAGCTGCGCGAGCGGGAGAGCGCGCCGGCGACAATCGCGGCGGCCGCGATCAGCAGCGCCGGATACCAGAACAGATCGACCGGAACGGCGCGCTTCAGTGTGTGGGCACCCATGATGTGAAAGTAAGCGCCCGGAACCTTGCCGTTGAACGGCATGTGGAAGAAGTCCGCGGATTCGAAAAAGCTGGCACCAATGATCACGTTCTTGCCGCGCAGCGCCTCGGCCGGCACGCGACCGTTGAGCACGTCGATGTAGCTGTAGGTCGGAATTGTCCGGGGATCGAAGGCATAATCGGGCCGATAGAACCGGGTCGGGCCACCATAACCGGCCAGCGTTGCCGAAATCGAGGGCTGCTGCTGGCCATGGAAGGAGACCGCTGTCGGAAAGGCGACCGCCAGGCCGAAGGGGCTGCCGGCGCCGTTCATCGCCGCTAGCCGAGCGTGTTCACGAAACTCCGGTAGCGGCGCAAGTTCGGCGACCTTCTGGAAATTGAGTTCGTGCTGGGGGGTGATCCCCAGCCAGACACGCCCTTTGTGCCGGGCGAGTGTGCGAGCGAAGTACGCGTCGGACTGCGGCGTCTCGGCCTCGGCATGGGCGCGGTCGAACACGATCCTGCGCACCCCTGCGGCGGCGAGCCGATCGATCAGTGCACTGTCCTGAAAGCGCGTCGGCAAAGAGCGCTTCCCGAGGCCGTTGAGCGTGGCATCGTCGACCGCGATCATGACGATGTCCTGCGGCGCGGGGCGGGTGCGCAGCTGGGCGCGGACGGCGCGGAAACCATCCTCAGCCGGCAGCGGCAGCTCGATCACGGCCGAGACGATCCCGAAAATGATCGCGAAGATTGCCACCGTCAGGCGCTTGCGGCGCAGCAGGTTCTCGCCCGATTTGAGCGTCTTGTCCTCGCGTGCTTCGGGCTCGTCCATGCCTGCCCGGCCACGGTTGCGGCGCAGCAGTGCAGACAGGGATGGCAGTCCAGCAATCATCGCGCAGGGCAGGTCCGTTCTTGAAAACCGGACTTTGCCTAGGACGGAATGGTTAATTCATCGCCAACGATAGCCGGGATTGCGCCCACAGCAGCCCCGCAGACCGGGCTAGAGGGCGGCAATCGCACTGCCGAGCGGCGGATCGACCACCTGCCGCGACAGCAGGCCGAGCGCGATGGTGAGGCTGCCCAGACCGAGCGAGAGGTGCCAGCGCAAACGCAGGAAATCGGGGCTTGCAAAGCCCAGCGCACGGTCGACCATCGGAGACAGGGCGATCAGCGCACCGAGATAGAGCAACGCCGGGCCGGGCCATTCCCACCCGAAGGTCCACGGCAGGAACAGCGCCACCGCGATCAGGCTGGGCAGCACCGCCACGCCATAGGCACCGGCAGTCGCGCGACCACTCTGGACCGCCTGCCCCCACCACACCCCGCCAAGAAAGCTGAAGATTGCCGCGGCATAGGCAAAGCCCCCGCCCAGCGCCGAATAGCGCCATTCATGACCGGCCAGCACCATGGCAAGGCAGAGCATCTGCGGGGCGAGGCCGGCATAGCCGAGCACAAGAGCGGTCTTGCCGAGCGGAGCGGCGGCGGGAGGGTTCACGTCCATGGCGGCACAAAGCCTGCGCGCCCTCGCGGTTCCCGCCTGCTTGCAGCATCGCGGGCTTTGCGCCACTTGTGAGCCATGGAACTGTTCGATCTCACGGGCCGCGTGGGCCTGATCACTGGCGGCAATGGCGGTCTGGGGCTCGCGATGGCGCGCGGGCTCGCCAAGGCGGGTGCCAATGTCGCGATTCTTGCGCGCAACCCCGAAAAGAACGCCGCCGCGGTCGAGGAATTGCGCGGCCTCGGCAAAGGCGACGTGCTGGCGCTGACCTGCGACGTGGCCGATGACGAAGCCATCGCACTGGCGCTGGAGCAGACCCTTGGCGCCTTCGGGCGGATCGATGCGTGCTTTGCCAATGCCGGGATTTCCGGTGCCGGAACGGCCATTCCCGACATCACCGCAGAAGGCTGGGACCGCACCATGGCGATCAACACCCGCGGTGCGGCGCTGGTCTACAAGCACGTCTCGCGCCACATGATTGCCCGCGCCAAGGAGGGTGATGCGGGCGGCAAACTGATCGCGACCTCGTCAGGCCAGTCGATCATGGGGGTCAACCGCTCGTCCGACTATGCCGCCTCCAAGGCCGCGCTGAACGGCCTCACCCGTGCCGCCGCCTTCGAGCTGGCGCGCTACCGGATCACCGCCAACGCCCTGCTTTTCGGCTATTACGAGACCGACATCACCGCCAAGGCCGATCCCAAATTCGGCGAATGGATGAGCCGCCGCATTCCGCTGCGCCGTCCTGGGGATCACGAAGGGCTTGAAGGGCTGGCGGTGTTCTTCGCCTCGCCGCACTCCGATTACATCACCGGCCAGTGCCTGCCGGTCGATGGCGGCCTGTGCATCAGTTGATTACCGCTGGGGGCGCACCACCTTGGCCGGAACACCGCGCTTCGCAAGCCGTTGCCCCCTGAAACGCCTCTCGCAAACGGAAACCCCCTCCCCGTGGCCGACGACGATATTCCCGATTTCACCGACCTGCCCGAAGACCGCGCCCGCCAGCGCCCCGTGCCGGCCGGAAGGATGGCGCGCTTCGGCACCTTCGGAAAGCTGGTCGGCGGCGTAGCGGGCGGCATGGTGGCCGAGGGCGCTCGGCGGCTGGCGAGCGGCGAGAACATTTCGGCGCGCGACCTGATCCTCACGCCCGGCAATGTCCAGCGCCTGACCGACCGCCTCAGCCACCTGCGCGGCGCGGCGATGAAGATGGGGCAGATGATCAGCCTCGATGCCGGTGATTTCCTGCCCGACGAGCTATCGAAGATCCTCGCGACCTTGCGCGATCAGGCCAATTTCATGCCGACCCGGCAGCTCGATCAGGTGCTGCGCAGCGAATGGGGCCCGGACTGGCGCCGCCAGTTCCGCTGGTTCAATCCGCGTCCCATCGCCGCCGCCAGCATCGGGCAAGTACACAAGGCACTGACCCGCGATGGCGAGGAGCTGGCGATCAAGGTGCAGTATCCGGGCGTCGCCAAGAGCATCGACAGCGATGTCGACAACGTGATGACGCTGCTCAAGGTCGCCGGCTTCGCCCCGCCCGAACTGGAGATGGAAAAGCTGATGGCTGCGGCCAAGCAGCAGCTGCACGAGGAAGCCGATTACCAGCGCGAGGGCGCGCAGATGGCGCTCTATCGCGAACAGCTGGCGGGAGTGGAGGGCTTTGTCGTGCCGAAACTCCACGAAGGGCTGACGCGCGGCTCGATCCTCGCGATGAGTTTCGAAGAGGGCGTCAGCATCGAGGAACTGGGCAACGAACCACCCGAACGGCGCGATCAGGTGTTCGCGCGCCTGATCCGGCTGGTGGCGCGCGAATTGTTCGATTTCGGCGTGATGCAGACCGATCCCAACTTCGCCAATTTCCGCTACCGGCGCGAGACGGGCGAGATCGTTCTGCTCGATTTCGGCGCCTGCCGTCCGGTCGATCCGATGGTGGCCAACGGCTATCGCAAGATGCTCGATGCGGGCCTGCGCGGCAATGCCGAGCAGGTGCTCGCCGCCACCATCGAAGCGGGCTTCATGATGCCGATCGTCGCGGAAAAGCACCCGGAGCGGGTGAACCGGATGATCGACATCGTCATCAACGAAATGCGCGAGGATGCGCCCTTCGACTTCGGGGACCGGGCCTTCATCCCGTTGCTGCGCGACGAGGGCTTTGCCATCGCGCAGGACAAGGACACCTGGGCCTTCCCGCCGATCGAGACACTGTTCGTGCAGCGCAAGGTCTCCGGCACCGCGCTGCTCGGCGCGCGCCTGAAGGCCAAGGTCAACATCCGCCGGATCACCGAGGAAGTGCTGGCGGGGACCGCTCCGATGCCGGTCGGCTAGGCATTATCCGGCGGGTTTGGCCGCCAGCCACGCCTCGACATGCGCCTCCAGCACCGAGAGCGGCACCGAGCCGTTCTCGAGCACCACATCGTGGAACTCGCGCAGATCGAACCGCGCCCCCAGCCGCTGCTCGGCGCGGGCGCGCAACTCGCGGATCTTGAGCTCGCCCACCTTGTAGGCGAGCGCCTGTCCCGGCCAGCTGATGTAGCGATTGACCTCGGCATCGATATTCGCGGCGCTCAGCGCGGTATTGTCCGTCATGAAATCCACCGCCTGCTGCTTGGTCCAGCCCTTGGAGTGGATGCCGGTATCCACCACCAGCCGCGCCGCCCGCCACATCTCGTAGGACAGGCGGCCCATTTCCTTGGCCGGGGTATCATACAGGCCCATCTCGATCCCGAGCCGTTCGGAATAGAGCCCCCAGCCCTCGACGAAGGCGGTGAAGAAGGTGCCGTTGGCCCGCAGCGGATGGATGTCGAGTTCCTGCTGGAGCGCGATTTGCAGGTGATGCCCCGGCATTGCTTCGTGCACGCCGAGCGCCGGCAGCTCCCACAAGGGCCGCTGGTCGAGCTCGGTGGTGTTGACGCGGTAAATCCCCGGTTGTCCCGTCGCCAGCGATCCTGGCTCGTAATAAGCGGTGGTGTTGCCCGGCGCCTGCGCGTCGGGGATCGGCAGCACGGTATAGGGCAGGCGCGGCAGCCGGCCGAACAGCTTGGGCAGGAAGCCGTCGATATGCTTGGCGAGCGCGGCGGCATGCATCATGTAGGCCTCCGCATCGGTCATGTAGTATTGCGGATCGCTGCGCAGGTGCGCGATGAAGGCCTCGCGGGTGGCGAAACCGGCCCTGGTCGCGGCCGCCTCCATCTCTGCACGGATGCGGGCGACTTCGGACAGGCCGAGCTGATGCACCGCATCCGGGGTGAGATCGGTGGTGGTGTAGCTTTTCACGCGGTTGGCATAATAGGCCGCACCGCCCGGGGTTTCCGAAATCCCCGGCAGTCCCTTGCGGCACTTGGGCTCGTATTCGCGGGTGTAGAAATCGAGAAAGTCGCCAAGAGCGGGCATGACGCTCTCGCTCATCGCCAGTGCCGCGCGATCTTGCAGGGCCTGCCACTCGTCCACGCTGATCGCCTCGGGCCGCTTGGCGAAGGGCCGCCAGAACACGGTTGCCCGCGGGTCGTCATTGCCCAGCGCCTCGACGCGCCCGGCCAGCCCCTGCATCAGCTCGCACGGCTGGGTCAGCCCGCGCGCCACGGCCTCGCGGCTGCGGGCGATGCCGTCGGCGTTGAGGCGGCCATAGGCCTCCAGCCGACCGACATAGCTTTCGTAGTCGGCGAGCGTGAAGAACGGCGAGCGATCGGGCAGCCCGGCGATGTAGAGAAACCAGCCGCCGCGATTGGTGAACAGCACATAGCGTTCATGATCATGGCTGGCCGCCTCGATCTGCTCGACCAGACTGCTGCGCAACACCGCGCGATCAACCTTGAGTTCCTGCGTCAGCCCGGTCTCGTCGATCGCCTCGAGGCGTGCAAGAAAGGCCTTCGCCTCGGCCACCGAACGATCGAATGCGGCGAGCGACTGATCGCCCAGCTTGCCGTCCCCGCGCCGGTCACCGATGCTGGTGGCGAGCATGGGCGAGGCATCGAGCGTGGCCTGCCACATCTCCTCGCGCAAGGCCTCGTAATCCTCGACCGGGCCGGCCTGCAGCGGCGGTGTTGCCATGCCTGTCAGCACCAGTGCCGTTGCCAGTCGCAATTCGCGCATGTCCGTTCCCTCCCTGTATCAGGCGACCATCCTGACCGACGCGGGGCCATTAATCCAGACCGCCCGCTCCTTTCTCTGCGGCGCGGCCTGCCCCGTGCCGGGACAGGTAATGTTCGGAAAAGCGCAATCTTTTCAGCCCCGCGTTTTCTGTTATAGCGCGGATTGATGCATGGGGTGGGTCATCATGAAGTGCGGGTGCTGTTCGTGTGCCTCGGCAATATCTGCCGGTCACCGATGGCCGAAGGCGCGTTTCGCGCGGCGGCATCGCGCGCCGGGCTGGAATGCGACGTGGATTCGGCCGGAACCGCCGGCTATCACATCGGTCATCCGCCCGATCCGCGTGCCATCGCCACAGCGCGCGGCAACGGGGTGGAAATCGGCAGCCAGCTGGCGCGCCAGATCACGCGTGAGGATTTCTACCGTTTCACTCATATCGTCGCGATGGACGAGGCCAATCTCGCCGGAATTCGCGCCCAGTCGCCGCGCGATGCCACAGCCCGTGTGGCGCTGCTGATGGATGCGCTTGAGGGCAGCAGGGGCAAGCCGGTGATCGATCCCTATTACGGTGACGAGACCCTGTTCGCCCGCGTCTGGGGCGAAATCGCAGCCGCAACCGAAGCACTCGCGGTGCGGTTCACGCGCGAAGGTGTGAGCCTGCGCCTCTAGCCCCCGCGCAGCAGCTGCACGCCCCAGTCGCGTTCGAACAGGTATAGTAACAGCCGCGCGGCCTCTCCGCGCGCGCTGGTGAGGCCCCCGTCGCGCTCCATCAGCAGCCGCGCATCGGCATGGGCGGCCGGCAGCAGACGCTGCACCTGATCGAGCCCGGCGATCCGGAACGCCGCTTCGCCCGATTGCCGGGTGCCCAGCAGCTCGCCCCCGCCGCGCAGGGCGAGATCTTCCTCGGCGATGCGGAACCCGTCCTGCGTCTCGCGCATCAGCGCCAGCCGCGCGCGGCCGGTTTCCGACAAAGCCCCGCCGCGCAGCAGCAGGCAGGTGCTTTTCTCCGCGCCCCGCCCCACCCGGCCACGCAGCTGGTGCAGCTGGGCAAGGCCGAAGCGTTCGGCCTGCTCGATCACCATCAGCGTCGCGGCGGGGACATCAACGCCGACCTCGATGACGGTGGTCGCCACCAGCAGCTTCGCCTGCCCGCTGGCGAAGCGCTCCATGTTCGCATCCTTGATCTCGGGGCGCAGCTGACCGTGGACCAGCACCACATCCGCCCCGAACCGCTCCTTGAGCGCAGCATAACGCGCCTCGGCCGCGGCAATGTCGGCCACCTCGCTGTCGTGCACCATCGGGCAGACCCAATAGGCCTGCTGCCCGCTCGCAAGGTGCCGCGCGAGGCCTTCGACCACCTCCTCCATCCGTTCCTGCGGGATGACGCGGGTGTCGATCGCCTGACGCCCGGGCGGCAGTTCGTCGAGGCGGCTCACATCCATCTCGCCATATTGCGCCAGCGTCAGCGAGCGCGGGATCGGGGTCGCGGTCATCGCCAGCGTATGCGGCGCGCGGCGGCCCTTGCCCGCCAGCGCCAGCCGCTGCGCCACCCCGAAGCGGTGCTGCTCGTCGATCACCACGAGGCCAAGATCGCGGTAGGCAACCGCCTCCTGAAACAGCGAATGGGTGCCCACGACAATGTCGATCGAGCCGTCGATGAGGCCCATCAGGATCGACTCGCGCTCGCGCCCCTTGGCGCGGCCTGTGAGCAGGGCGACTTCGGCGCCGGTCGGCGCAGCCATCTTGCGAAGCGTCTCGAAATGCTGGCGCGAGAGGATCTCGGTGGGGGCGAGCAGTGCCGCCTGCTTGCCCGCCTCGACCGCGATCAGCATCGCATTGAGCGCCACCACGGTCTTGCCCGCCCCGACATCGCCTTGCAGCAGCCGCAGCATCGGCGCTTCCTGCGCCATGTCGCCCTCGATCTCGGCAATCGCGCGGGTCTGCGCGCCGGTGAGCGCGAAGGGCAGTTGCAGCTTGCCCCTGAGGCTTCCGTCTCCGATCAGCGCCTGTCCGCGCCGCCGCCGCCCTTCCGCCTTGACCAGCAGCAGCGCGAGGCTGTTCGCCAGCAGCTCGTCGTAGGCCAGCCGGTCGCGCGCCTTCTCGTCGGTGCTCTCGTGCGCCAGCCGCAGGGCATCCCGCCACGCTGGCCAGCCGGACTGCGCCAGCTGCCCGGGCTCGATCCATTCCGGCAGCTCGGGCAGCCGCGCCAGCGCCTGCCGGGCGAAATCCGCGATCCGTGGCTGGGTGAGGCCTTCGGACAGGCCATAGACCGGCTCCGACAGCCGGCCCATGTTGGCCGCGCTTTCCACCTCGATATGATCGGGGTGGACGATCTGGAGCATGTCGCCATAGCGATCGAGCCGACCGGCGATCCAGCGCCGCTCTCCGACGGGAAGCAGCTTCTTCGCGGTATAGGCCGCCTTGCCGAACCATGTCAGCGTGCAGATATTGCCCACCGCATCCTGCGCCAGCACGCGGTACGGCCCGCGGCTGCCCGCGCGGGGCGCGCGATGTTCGACCGGGGTGAGCGCGATGATCACCTGTTCGCCTTCACTGCCGTCGTCGAGATCGGCAATCGCGCGGCGGCTGACGAAGCGTTCGGGCAGGTGGTAGGCAACATCCTTGACCCGCGCGAGGCCGAGCCGTTCAAGCGGCTTCAGCAGCTTCGGCCCGACGCCTTCCAGCGTCTGGACTTCGGCAAACAGCGGATTGAGAGCCTCGGGGCGCATCGGCCCTTCGCTACCACTGGCTTTGCGTCATTGCGAGTTGAAGCCGCGGGAAGCTGTGGCTAGGTGAGCGACATGACCGACACGCCTTCCTTCGAACAGCGCCTTGCCCGCGCGAAGTTCCGTTCGTGGCACCGCGGCACGCGCGAGGCCGATTACATGATCGGCGGCTTCTTCGATCGCTATCATGCCGGGTGGGACGAGGACGCGCTGGCGTGGTTCGAAGCCCTGCTCGACGAGGATGACGTCGACGTGATGGCCTGGGCACTGGGCACCCAAGCGCCGCCCGCGCATCTGGCGGGTGATCTGCTGGTGCTGATGCAGAAGCTCGATTACGTCGACATTCCGCGCTAGGGCGCGCTGGCCCTGCCTGCCGCCGGGAACCCCTGCGGCGCGCGGGGCTTGACTGGAAACACCATGCCTGACCTCAACCGCATCCTGTCGGCGCGCGAGCCGCTGACCCTGTCCTCGCTGCCGCGCGGGAGCCTGCCGCTGGTGCTGGCGGACCTCGCGCGCGCCGCGCAGGGGGTGAAAGGCGGCCAGCGCGCGGTGTTCATCGCACCCGACGAGGCAGCGATGCGGGCGGCGGCGGAGGCGGCGCGCTTCTTCGCGCCCGAAGTCGAGGTGCTGACCTTCCCGGCGTGGGACTGCCTGCCCTATGACCGCGCCAGCCCCGCGCTCTCGATCAGCGCCGAGCGGCTGGCGACGCTCCACCGCCTGCAGAACCCCGCCGCAGCCGCGCAATTGGTGGTGACCACGGTCAACGCCGTCCTCCAGCGCGTGCTTACGCCCTTCCGGGTCCGCGAGTCGGTGCGCGAGTTCCGCGTCGGCAGCAGCATCGGCCACGAAAGCCTCGCCGCGCTGCTCACGCGTCAGGGCTACAGCCGCACCGACACCGTGATCGACCACGGCGAATTCGCTGTCCGCGGCTCGATCGTCGATATCTTCCCCTCCAGCCTCGATGCCGGCCTCAGGCTCGACTTCTTCGGCGACGAGCTGGAGTCCTTGCGCCTGTTCGATCCCGCCACCCAGCTGACCATCGAGCGGGTCGATTGCCACCTGCTGCTCCCGGCGTCCGAGGCGCTGGTGGACGAGGACAGCATCAAGCGCTTTCGCACCCGTTACCGCGAGCTGTTCGGCGCCAATGCCACGCAGGACCCGCTCTACGAGGCGGTGTCGGACGGGCGCCGGCTCGCCGGGATGGAGCACTGGCTGCCGCTGTTCGAGGACCGCCTCGCCACGCTGTTCGACCATCTCGGCAAGGGCGATCTGGTGGTGATCGACCAG
>CAZQOO010000081.1:0-7535 GCA_964594845.1 uncultured Porphyrobacter sp.
GGCCGACGATGAACAGATAGCCGTTGGCGGTGTAACCCATGTCCCCGGTGTCGAGCCAGCCGTCCTGAAGGCAGTCCTCGGTGGCTTCGGGGTTGCGGAAATAGGAGTGCATCACGGATGGGCCCCGGCACCACACCTTGCCGATCTGGTGATCGCCGCGCCGCTCGCCGTTTTCGCCGCGGATCGCCACGTCCATGTCGGGCAGCGGCTTGCCGCAGTTGACGATCGCGCGGTAGCGCGCCGGGCGCGACAGATCGCGCGGCGCGCCCGAGAGGCGCTCTTCCTCGACCAGTTCGACGCGGATGCCCTCGCCCGGCGGCATCACCGTCACCGCCAGCACCGCCTCGGCAAGGCCATAGGACGGGGTGAAGGAGGCCGCCTTGAACCCGGCTTCGGCAAAGGCGTTGACGAAGTTCTGCATCACGTCGGGGCGGATCATGTCCGCGCCGTTGCCCGCGATGCGCCAGCGCGACAGATCGAAGCGTTCGGCGACGTTCGACTGGCTGGAGATGCGGCGCGCACAGATGTCGTAGCCGAAGGTCGGCGAATAGGAGAGCGAGTTGCCCTTGTTGCGGCTGATCATGTCGAGCCAGGCCAGCGGGCGGCGGGCAAAGGCATCGGGCTTGAGGTAGTCGCCTGAAACCTGGTTGGCGATCAGCGAGAGCAGGCAGCCGACCAGCCCCATGTCGTGATACCACGGCAGCCAGCTGACGCAGCGGTCGTTCTCGCCAAGGTTCATGGTGGTCGAATGACCGTAGAGATTGTGCAGCAGCGCGCGGTGGGTCACGGCGACGCCGGTGGGGAAGCGGGTCGAGCCGGAGGAATATTGCAGGTAGCAGATATCGTCCGGGCTGGCCTGCGGCAGTTCGCATTCGGGCGCGGGGCGCTGGCTGAAATCCTGCCAGCTTTCCGCATCGCAGCCCTGCCGCGCGGCAGCGGCGAGAGCCATTTCGGCGATTTCCTCGGGGAACAGGAGGATCTTGGGATCCGAGCTCATCAGCTGCACCGCCAGCTGGTCGATGAAGCTTTCCTTGCCCCCGAAGCTGGTCGGCAGCGGCAGCGGCACGGGCCAGGCGCCGACATAGACGCAGGCGCAGAACAGCGCGGCAAAATCGGGACCGGTCTCGGCGATCAGCGCGACGCGATCTTCCTTGCCGATGCCCGCCGCGATCAGGCGGCGCGCCATCACCAGCGCATCCTCGCGCATTTGCGAATAGGGATAGACCCGCGCCAGTTCCCCGCGCATGTCATGGAAGTTGAGCCCCTTGCGGCTCTTCGCAGCGTAGTCGATCGCTTCGTTGAAAGTTGCAAATTGCGCACGGATTCGCGGCAGGTCGCAGTCATTCGGCGTCGGCGTCAAAACGGCGTCGGTCATATTTTTCAACGATACCCGTCAGTTGCGGCGCGTTCCAAGGCGATGCCTCGCTCACGCTCTAGCGTAGCCCCGTTTCGCCGGTCATAGTCCGGCGCGATCCTGAGGCTCGCATTTCAATAGGAAGGTGGCACGAATAAGGCGAAATGGTTTCAGGTAAAGCGAATTCGTCATCCCGCGGTCGTGATCCCGACGGGCGCAAACGGGCAAAACCGCCGCTGGGCGAGGCGGAGTTGCGCGACCTTGCGCTGTCCTATGCGGCGCGCTTTGCCAGCACCGGAGCGCGGCTGGAGGCCTATCTGATGCGCAAGCTGCGCGAGCGCGGTGTGGCCGAGGATGCGGACGGGCGCACGGCGGCGGTGGATGTCCCCGCGCTGGTCGCCCGGCTGGTCGAGCTCGGCTATGTCGACGATGCCGCCTATGCGCGGATGCGGGCGCGCGATCTGGGTGCGCGCGGCTATGGCGCAAGGCGGGTGGAGCAGGCCTTGTGGGCGGCCGGCGTGGACGAGACGATCCGCGCCGACAGTGCGCCGGGTGAGGCGGAGCGGCGGCGCGCGGCGGTGCTGATGGCGCAGAAGCGGCGGATCGGCCCGTTCGGCCCCGCGCCCGAAGGCGATCCGCTCGCCATCCGCAAGGCGCGCGAAAAAGCCGTTGCAGCAATGCTGCGCGCGGGCCACGATTACGAGCACGTGCGGTTCATCCTCGATTGTCAGGGGATGGCCGCTGTCACGCAATGGCTGGACGAGGCGGCCGAAGCAGAAGGGATGAGGGACACGTGGTGAGACACTGGCTGATGGCAGGCATGGCAGGGGCCGCGATGCTGGCGGCGTGCTCGCCGGGCGAGGGCGCGACGGCGCGGGCACAGGCTCCGGCGGCAGCCCCTGCGCAGGCGGCGCGGCACCCGGTCTCGGGGCTCGAAGTGATCGATCTGGTGGTCGAGCGCGGCGGCAAGAAGATCCCCTTCAAGGTCGAACTCGCCGCCTCGCCCGAGGCTCAGGCGCGCGGGCTGATGTTCCGCACCGAGCTGGGCGATTTCGAAGGGATGATCTTCCCCTCCGCCGTGCCTGAGCCGCGCAGCTTCTGGATGAAGAACACGCCGCTCAGCCTCGACATCATCTTCATCGGCCCGGATGGCCGCATCGCGAACATCGCCGCCGACACCGTGCCCTATTCGCTCGAATCGGTGCGCTCGGTCGGGCCGGCGAGCGCCGTGCTCGAACTGCGCGCAGGCCGGGCCAAGGCGCTGGGGATCGTGCCGGGGGACAAGGTGGTGTTCTAGTTGGCGTGCCCGCCTTCGCGGGCGGGTTCTTGTGTTCCGCATCGCCTCCGCGATGCGAAATCCTCGCTCACGCGGCCCGCAGGCGCCCGGAGCGAAGCGGAGGAATAGCGCCGAGGACGCACCCGCGGAGGCGGGTGCGAAAATCAAATATTGGCGCTCCACTTCAATTCCGCTAGGCGCGCGCTCATGGGTATCCTTGGAAAAATCTTCACCTGGTGGGACGGTGCGACCATCGGCACGCACCTGTGGGCCAGCCGCGTCGGCGGCGAGCACGTCGGCACCGACGGGGCGGGCAACAAGTATTACCGCTCGAAGGGCAGGGATGGGGCCAACACCGGCTCCTACACGCAGCGCGAGAAGCGCTGGGTGATCTACAATGGCGCCAATGATGCCAGCCGCGTGCCGGCCGAATGGCACGGCTGGCTGCACGGCACCTATGACCAGGTGCCCGAAAGCCACCTGCCCCCGCCCAAGGTGTGGGAGGCCGACTACACCCCCAACGCCACCGGCACCGCGCAGGCCTATTTCCCGCAAGGCGCTCTGGAGCGCGGCGGGAAGCGCGCGCGTGCGGTCGGCGATTACGAGGCCTGGACCCCGGGAAGCACCGAGGGCTGAGGCGGGCGATGGGGTTTCCCCGCCTTGCCGCGCTGCCCGCCTGCGCTTTGGCCTGCGCTTTGGCTCTTGCCGCCTGCGACAGCACGGGCGCGCCCGAGACGAGGGGTGTCCCGCTCGATTCGCCCGCCCCGGCGGCCACTGCCGCCGCCGCTGCGGCCGAGACCAGCGATAACGGTGCAACCCCGATGCAGGACCGGGTGGCGACCATCGGCCTGCTCAATAAGCGCAACAATGTCTCCGAAGAGATCACACTGAAGCCGGGCGAGGCCCGCGAGATCGGCCCGGTGATCATCCGCCTGTCCGCCTGCGAGCGCACCGCGCCGTGGGAACTGCCGCAGGAAGTGGGCGCCTTCGTCCAGGTCGACATCCGCGAGCGCGGGGCCGATCAGCACGTCCGGGTGTTCTCGGGCTGGCTGTTCCGCGAATCGCCCAGCCTCAACGTGGTCGAACACCCGGTCTATGACGTGTGGGTCAAGAACTGCGCGATGCGCTGGCCGGGGGATGCCGATCCGGCGTCGGCCAAGCGCCCCGCGCCGGGCACTTCGCCCAGCCCTGCGGCAACGCCTTCGCCCGCTGCGCCTGCCACACCGGCTCCGGCACCCGCGCCCGCGCCAGCCGCAACGCCGACTCCGGCCGAGTAATCCGCGCCCTTGGCGAAGTGCCGCCATGCCGTGCCCAGGCTGGTGCGCGGCCGCCCCTGCGCCTGTTCCACCAGCCGCCGGTAGTCGCGCTGCGGAATCTCCACCGCGCCCATCGAGCGCAGGTGCTCGGTCATGAACTGGCAGTCGAGCAGCGTGAAGCCGGCCTGCCGCAGCAGCGCCACCAGCCACGCCAACGCGACCTTGCTGGCATTGTCGGCGCGGCTGAACATCGATTCGCCGCAGAACACCCGGTCGAACGACACGCCGTAGAGCCCGCCGACCAGTTCGCGCCCGCCGCCGCCTGGCGGGGTCAGCCAGCATTCGACCGAATGGGCGTGTCCGGCGCGGTGCAGGCCGAGATAGGACTGCACGATCCGCTCGGAAATCCAGGTTTCGGGATGATCCTCGCGCGGCTCGGCGCAGGCGCGGATCACCTCCTCGAAAGCCTGATCCACCGTCACCGCATAGCGGTCCGCGCGCAGCACCTTGCGCAGGGACTTGGAGACATGCAGCCCGTCCAGCGGCAGGATCGCCCGTTCGCGCGGCTCGACCCAGAAGATGTCGGCATCCTCGCGCCGGTCGGCCATCGGAAAGATCCCGCTGCGATAGGCGAGCAGCAGGGTCTCGACCGGGACCGGAGGGGTGATCGGCGCATGCATGGTTGCACTGCACAATACATGGCGCGCCCGCATGAGGCAAAGAGGATTGCCTATCCCACGCCCCTTCGTTAAAGGGCGCGCCTGCCGCGAGTGCAGGGGTGTAGCTCAGCTGGTAGAGCATCGGTCTCCAAAACCGAGGGCCACGGGTTCGAATCCTGTCACCCCTGCCATTCTTCTTGTTCCGCAGCCCGTCCGGGCTGCGAAATCCTCGCTCTCACGATCTTCCGGCCTATTGCTTCGCTACTTGAGGCCGTTCGGCCTTGCGGCCCGTCCTTTGGCGGGCCGTTACAGTGCCTTTTTTTCGATTGGCCGAGTGGGCATCCCGCTTTGCCTACCCCCCGCATCATCTTGCAATCCGCCCGGCTCCGGCGTAAGGACGCTCCCGTCTTCCCGACATCGGCAATCATCCAGCCCCTCCGGCGACCTTGTCCCGGGCGGCGCGGACCCCTACCTGAAAGCCGCCTCGGACACAGACGAGCAGTTTTACGCGAAGGAACGCCGCTATCATGGCCGAACAGAAGCAAGTCGCAGAAGAAAAGAAGCGCAAGACCTCGCCCGGCGAGTTCTTCAACCAGGTCAAGGCCGAGACCAACAAGATCGTCTGGCCGACCCGCGAGGAGACCGTTCGCACGGCGATCTTCGTGTTTATCTTCATGCTGATCCTGTCGCTGTTCTTCCTCGGCATCGACAGCGTGTTCGGCATGATCGTGCGCTACGCGATCGGCCTCGTTCAGTAAGCACCACCCCATTCCCGGGGCGCGCCCCCGTCAGACGCAATTCCAAGGATTTCCCATGGCTCGCTGGTATATCATCCACGCTTATTCGGGTTTCGAGAACAAGGTCCGTGACGCGATCATCGCCGAGGCCGAGCGCCTTGGCCTTTCCGACGGGGTCGAGGAAGTGCAGGTTCCGACCGAGACCGTGACCGAAGTGAAGCGCGGCAAGAAGGTGCAGGTCGAACGCAAGTTCATGCCCGGCTACGTGCTCGCCAAGCTCAACATGACCGACGATGTCTACCACCTCGTCAAGAACACCCCCAAGGTGACCGGCTTCCTCGGCTCGGGCAACAAGCCGCAGCCGATCTCCGAAAAGGAAGCCGCGCGCTATTTCGGCGGGGTGGAAGAAGCCAAGGCCGCGCCCAAGCGCGACATCAGCGTCGATTACGAGATCGGCGATTCGGTCAAGGTCCTCGACGGCCCCTTCGCCAGCTTCAACGGCGTGGTGGAAGAGCTCGATTTCGACAAGGCCAAGGTCAAGGTCTCGGTCTCGATCTTCGGCCGCGCGACCCCGGTGGAGCTCGACTTCGAGCAGGTGGAGCTCGCGAAGTAGGGACCTTTTGTGTGCGTGCCCGCCTCCGCGGGCACGTCCTCGGCGCTGTTCCTTCGTCGCTTCGCTCCTACGGGCGCCTGCGGGCGGCCGTTCGGCCTTGCGGCTTCTGGCGAAGCCGGATCATCGCCAAGCCAAAGGGGGGTGACCGGTCCATGAAGACCCGCCTCGGCATCTGTCGGAAGAAGCGCCGCTTTGCCTCGCGCGAGGCGGCGGATGCGGCGGCGTTGGCGGCGGATGCGGCTTTGCGCACCTACAAGTGCGCGCTGTGTCACCACTTCCACCTTACCAGCCGCACCAAGGGGCTGCGCCCGCCGCGCGATCCGGCGCGCGGTTTGGGTTGATTTTCCCGGGGCACCCGACTAAGCGCGCGCCTTCGCTTGCCCCCTCGGGCAGGTGATTCCGTGCGGGAGCCCTTGCGATGCACGAGCAGGGGCGCTGGACCGCTTAACATGAGCCTTGTTCGAAAGAGCCGGGCAACAGTGCGAAAAGGAGTGGCCTCATGGCCAAGAAAATCGAAGGCTATATCAAGCTGCAGGTGCCTGCGGGCTCTGCAACGCCCTCGCCGCCGATCGGCCCGGCGCTGGGTCAGCGCGGCGTCAACATCATGGAATTCTGCAAGGCGTTCAATGCCGCCACGCAGGAGATGGAAAAGGGCATGCCGATCCCGACCGTGATCACGGTCTATGCGGATCGCTCGTTCACCTTCATCACCAAGACCCCGCCGGCGTCCTACTTCCTCAAGAAGGCCGCCAAGCTCTCGTCGGGCTCGAAGGAACCGGGCAAGGTCGTCGCCGGCAAGGTGACCCAGAGCCAGATCCGCGAGATCGCCGAAGCCAAGATGGCCGATCTCAACGCGAACGACGTCGACATGGCGATGCGCATCATCGAGGGCTCGGCCCGTTCGATGGGCCTTGAAGTGGTGGAGGGCTGATCCGATGGCCAAGATTACCAAGAAGGCGAAGGTCCTCGCCGGTCTCGATCGCGAGAAGCTTTATTCGGTTGAAGAAGCTCTCGCCACGCTGCGCCAGTTCAAGAGCAAGTTCGACGAGACCGTCGAAGTCGCCATGAACCTCGGCGTCGATCCGCGTCACGCCGACCAGATGGTGCGCGGCATGGTGTCGCTGCCCTCGGGCACCGGCAAGGACGTGCGCGTCGCGGTGTTCGCGCGCGGCGACAACGCCGAAAAGGCGCTGGCTGCCGGGGCCGACAAGGTCGGTGCGGAAGACCTCATGGAAGACATGATGGCCGGCAACCTCGATTATGACCGCGTGATCGCCTCGCCCGACATGATGGGCGTGGTCGGCCGTCTGGGCAAGGTGCTCGGCCCCAAGGGTCTGATGCCGAACCCCAAGCTCGGCACCGTGACCCCGAACGTGGCGCAGGCCGTGGCCGACGCCAAGGCCGGTCAGGTCGAGTTCCGCGTGGAAAAGCAGGGCATCATCCACTCGGGCATCGGCAAGCTGAGCTTCTCCGATGACGCGCTGAAGGCGAACTTCAAGGCGCTGACCGAAGCCGTTGTGAAGTCCAAGCCCTCGGGCGCCAAGGGCAAGTACGTCCGCAAGGTCACCATGACCTCGTCGATGGGCCCGGGCCTGAAGGTCGACCTCTCGGAAGTCGAGGGCGCGTGATTTGATGGGGCG
>CAZQOO010000081.1:7635-11270 GCA_964594845.1 uncultured Porphyrobacter sp.
TCATAGCTATTCGTCGTTTAGCCCCTTGATTTCCGGCGCGGCATGGGCACCTTGGGGGCAGGTCGCTCGTCCTCTCTCCTCCTCCCCCCGCGAGCGTGCCGTAAAGGACACAAGCAAGCCATGCCGCTTTCCCCCGATGACGGGACGCTCTTCGATCCCAAATGGTTCGTGCTCGGCTTTGCGCTCGTCGCGCTGGCGCTGATCGTCAATTACGATCTGCGGCTCGGGATTGCGGCTGGCGCAGTGTTCGGCAGCTTTGCCGCCTTGTGGCTCTATTTCGTGCTGCGTTTCGGTCTCGCCTCGGATGAAGGCCCGTCCGACCGCCGCGTCCTGATTGACCGCACCCGGCAGCAGCTGCGCAACCGCCGCAAGGCCGCCACCGTCGAGGACGATCGCTCAGGCGCGTAAGCGGGCGCGGATCTGCGCCAGCGCGCCGGAGCGTTCGGCCAGCGCCTTGGCCTGCGCCACCCCCGCATCGAAGGCCCCGCGCGAGGCCAGCAGCGCGCGGTTGGCGAGCGTCGGCCGCAGCAGCACGAGGCTCGAACACGCGGCGCTGCCGGTGCCGAACATCGCCTTGTGCGCGCCGTCACCCTCGGTGAAGTCGAACCAGCGATAGCGTTGCTCCGCAAACAGCCGCTCCAGCGCGTCCATCTGCAGCACCGTGCCGGGCGAGAGCCGGGCATGATCGGGGTCGTAGCCGAGATGGGCATAGACCAGCGTGCGCCCTGTTTCGGGCCCAACCACCGGCAGCGAGAGATAGGCAATCGGCGCGCCGCCCGCGTGAAGCAGGAAGCCGCGCATCCGGTCATCCTCGGCCGCTTCCAGCATCGCGCGCCGCGCCTCCGGGCTGTCGGGCAGGCCCGCATCGAGCAGCCGCGCCTGATAGGTGCGCGCCGACAAGGGCAGGGCGGCGGCGAGGAAGGCCTCGATCTCGGCCGGACTGCGGTGCTCGGTGATGGCGGTGCCGCCGGCCTCCTCGGCCAGCTTCTTCGCCTTGCGCCGCAAGGTCGAGCGGGTCTTGCCCGAGAAGCGCGCCAGGTAGTCGGCAAAGCTGCCGTTCATGTCGATATAGTGGCGGCAATAGTCCTGCCGTCCGCCCGCGACGAAGTCTGGGAAGCGCGCGGCGATGGCGGCGAGCCGGTCGGTCGGGGCGGAGAGGATGCGCAGTCCGTCGGGGCCGGGCGGGGGCGCATCGGGCAGAGCCTGCGACAGCACCTCCTCCAGCCCGAAACTCCAGGTCGAAAGCGCGCGCGGCACGCTTAGCAGGCGGCGCGAGCCGAGCGTGAAGTTGATGGCGGCAGAGGACATCCCCACAAAGCCCCTAGAGCGCGCCGTAGAGCGTGTTCGAGACAAACTGCTCGGCCATGCGCCGCCCGGTGCGCAGGGCGCTGGCGGGCAGCACATGGCTTGGCGCGCGGGCGGCAGAGGGCATCGGCGGGCTCTCGGCATAGGTGCCGGTGCTCACGCCGGGCATCGCGGCGAGCGCCTTGACGAGGTTGGTGAAGCGGCGACGCACGATGCGGTTCACTGCCAGCTTGCGGCGGTTGATGAGCTCGAAGGAATGGCTCACCAGCGTAAAGCTCTCGCGGCCCGCTTGCCGCGCATGGGCAATTGCGGCGAGCATCTCGGCCAGCGTCAGCGCGGTGATCTGGGCATGGCGCTGCCCACCGCGCAGGGTGCCGATGCTGCCGACCGGCACCTCGATCACGCCCATGTGAGCGACCGGATCGCGCGCTTCGGGGCCAAGGCTGATGCGGCAGGCTCCGCCGGGGAGCGCGGGACAATGGCTGGTGTCATGGCCGATGCCGAGCGCCGCAAGGGCGCGCAGGGTATCGTCATTGGCGCCGTAGTTGCCGGCGCGGAAGGCAACCGGGGCAGGCGCGCCCGCCGCCATCAGGGTGGTGCGGGCATAGTCGAGGATCGCGCACTGCTCCTCGAAGGGGAAATCGGCGAGGTTGTGCCCCGTGCGCCCGGAGGCCAGCGGGTTGGCGCTGCCCGCCAGCGCGAGCCATTCGGTGTGGCAATGCAGCTGCACGTCCTGTCCGGCCGCGATGATGGGGCCGACGATGTCCTCGATCGCGGCCACGCCCCACACCAGCGCGGGCATGGGATCGACGAAGAACACCGCCTTCTGGCCGTGGCGTGCCAGCAGTTCGAGCTTGTGGGTGATGCCTGCCGGGCCCTGCGGGGTGTTGCAGGCGATCGAGCGGGCGAAGTTGTCGGCCCGGTCAGCCGCGCCCGGCCCGGTGTAGAGTCCCGAGGAATACTCGGTGTCGATCGTGATGAACACGCGGGTCATGCCGCCTCTGCCTTAGCGGCAAAGGGTTAAGGCCGGGTGATGCTGTCTCCTGCGGCGCCCGCGAGCGGGCTCAGATCCCGCCGGGTGTGAAATCGTGGCCGTGGGTGGCGAGCCCGTCGGTGAGGCTGTCGCAGCAGCTCTTGAGGTCTTCCGCGCTGGTCGAACGCACCACGAAGTTCGCGCCCACGCGGCCTTCGCGGAAGAAGGGGTAGGAGCCGATCTGGCAGGTCTCGTGCGCGGCTTCCACCTGACGCAGCAGATCGGCGACCTCGCTTTCGGCCACCCAGCAGCCAATGGTTTCGGACAAGAGCGGCGCGCCACCTTCGAGCTGGCCGGTCAGCGCATCGAGCATCCCGGCGGTGATGTGCGGCACGCCCGCCATCAGGAACAGGTTGCCGCGCCGGATGCCGGGTGCGCCCGACATGCGGTTGGGGATCAGCTCCGAGCCTTCGGGCACGCGCGCCATGCGCAGCCGCCCTTCGTTGAGTCCGCCGCGGGTTTCGTAATAGCGTTCGAGCAGCGCGCGCGCCTCGGGGTGGATCACCACCGGCACGCCCAGCGCGGCGGCGACCGCATCGACGGTGATGTCGTCATGGGTCGGCCCGATCCCGCCGGTGGTGAACAGGTAGTCATAGGCGACCCTGAGCGCGTTCACCGCCTCGACGATGCGCGCCTCGACATCGGGCACCACCCGCACTTCGGCCAGGCGGATGCCCTGCACCTGCAGCCAGCTGGCCACCTGCGCGATGTTCTTGTCCTGCGTGCGGCCGGAGAGGATTTCATCGCCGATGACGATAAGCCCGGCGGTCCAGATCTTTTCGGGAGAGGTCATGGAGGATGAGTAGGCGCTTCGTCTGATGGTCTCAAGCGCGTACAGCAGCCGGTGGCACAAGAACCGGTTGCGTCAGCAACCGCAAGGCCGACCGGCCGCCCGCAGCGATGCGACCTTCAGGTCGCGTGAGCGAGGACATCGCAGCCCGGATGGGCTGCGAAAATCATTCAGCCGCTTCCAGCTGCTCCTCGCCGCGCGTCGCATTCGCGCCCGGCCGGGTGAAGGTCAGGAAACCGTCGAGCAGCGGGTCTTCCTTCATCCGCTTGCGGTCGACCACATATTCCTGATTGAGCCGCCAGGGATAGGCGACCGAATTGCGCGGCATGATGTGCTTGCCGCGCTGGATGTAGCCCGACGAGAAATCGAACACGTCATCCTCGACGATTTTCGCTTCCTCTTGCGCGGTCAGCACCGGGGTAGCGATGGGGCTGCCAGTCTTGCGCATGTGTTCGAGCACCCGGCAGACATAGTCCGAGTTGATGTCCGCCCGCAGCGTCCAGCTAG
>CAZQOO010000082.1:0-11207 GCA_964594845.1 uncultured Porphyrobacter sp.
ACATGTAATAAGGGCTGTGATTGTCGTAGATCAGCGCGATCTGGTTCGACTTCGCACCCGACAGGATGCGCGCCGCGACGGAAGGGCGGTAATCGAGCTCGGCCATCGCCGCCTCGACCCGCGCCTTCAGCTCGGCGCTGACATAGGGGTGGCCGTTGAGCACCCGGCTGACGGTCTTGACCGCCACGCCCGCGCGGGCGGCGACATCGCGGATGTTGGCGCGGCTCATGCGGCCAATCCTTCGAACAGGTCGGCAAAGGCGCTGTCAGGGCGGTAAAACACCGGCGGCTGGCCGATGGGTGCGGGGACATCGTGCCAGCCGGGAGCATGATCACGCCCGCTCCAGACATGGCGCCAGGCGCTGTCGCCCGGCAGATAGACTTTCCGCATCTCTGCCCCCGCTTCGATCACCGGTGCCACCATCAGGTCGGCCCCATAGAGGAACTGGTCCTGTATGGTGAAGGTTTCGGCATCGCCGGGATAGTGGAGGAACAGCGCCCGCTGGGCCGGAAGGCCGCTCGACTGCGCTTCGCGGACGAGATGGTCCAGATAGGGGGCGAGCGCCGCATGGACGCGGCTCCAGCGAACGAAACCGGCGATCAGTTCCGGCGAGTTGTCGATCTGGAGGTTTTCGTCGGGGCGGTTGCCCTCATGGGTGCGGAACACCGGGCTGAAGGCGCCGAGCTCGTACCAGCGGTGGATCAGTTCATCGCTGCGGACATTGCCGAACAGGCTGGTGTAGCCGCCCACGTCCGAATGGCTGAAGGCATTGCCGACAAGGCCGGATGACAGGGCGGCGGTGATCACCGTGCCGATCCCGTCATGGCGCGAGAAGTCCACCGACTGGTCGCCCGCCCAAAGCAAGGGGCAATGGGCCTGCACGCCCGTATGCCCAGCACGCATGAACCACAGCACGTCGCCGGTGCGGCCCCGCGAGGCAACCCCGCGCGCGTTGATTTCCGCCCACCGCACCGGCCAGCGGTTGTGTTCCTGCATCGGGTCACCCGAGTGGAGGCGAAGGTCGGTGGGGAGGTATTCGCCGAAATCCGCCATCCATCCATCGAGCCCGAAATCGAGCATCCGCTTGCCGATGACCTCCTCGGCGAACCATGCGGCGGCGGCGGGGTTGGTGAAATCGACCACGCCCGCGTCGAACTCGCCGAAATCGACAAGGTAAGGCGCGTCGCTGTCGAGCCGCTTTGCAAAGAAGCCCTGCGCCGCCGCCTCGGGATAGAGCGGGCCATCCACCGCGAGATAGGGGTTCACGTAGCCAAGGAAGCGGATGCCGCGGGCCTTCAAGCCAGCGATCCGTTCGGGCAGATCGGGATAGCGTGCGGGGTTCCACTGCCAGTCCCAGAACAGCCGCCGTCCGAAGCTGGTCTCGCGGATGCCGACCCAGTCCTCGCACCAAAGGCCCGAAACGGCTGCGCCTGCATCGATCAGGGCGTCGAGCCGGTCAAAGCTGGCCTCCCCCTGCTTCAAACCGACAACCGCACCACCCAAGGCCCATTCCGGCAGAGCATGGCGGGGGCCAAAACGGGCGCCGAGCTGACGGGTGAGGTCAGCGGGCGAACCTTCGAACAGGTCGATGGCAACGTCGCCCGACCAGACGTGCACTCTCAGCCGCCCCGGGGTGCTCGCATCAAGTTCCGCATAATCGGCATTGGCGAGGCTCAGCGCCCAGCCGGCCGAGCACAGCACCGTGGGTTCGGGATAATTGGTGGTCCAGTAATCACCGCCGGCAAAACTCCCGTCGGCGCTCGCCTGATCGGTCAGCGGGGTTCCGGGTTCGCGGCCGACACCCGGCTCGCTGGTCCAGATCGGGAATTTGCGGCCGTTCAAGGCAAGGTAGCTCATCTGCTCGCCCCCGCCCCACAGCACGTCAGCCTCACCGAGCGCGAAATCGAGTGTGATGCGATCATGCCGGGACAGCGCCTCGACCAAAAGTCGGCTCGCCCCCGCCGCAACTTCAACCGCGCAGCGGGCGGTGCCATCAGCACTCGCCAGCCGCATCCGGCCTGCCTCATCCATTTCGCAGGCCAACAGTGGCGCGGCTGCCACAGCATCGTCGGAAAGGCGGAAATTCCCGCGCACCATGACGACCTCGGGATCGCCGCAAGCCAATGAAACAGAAGGGCAATCACGCCGATGCGACAGGATGCATCGCCCGCCGAGCAGCAGGTCAAATCCCCCCTCGCATGGCGTCAAGCGCACCATCAAAGCCCCTGTTTCCTCTCCCGACCATCCCGTTGGTCCGATCTGACACCGCTTGACATATCAGGACAGAAAGCGCAACCCAACCGCCGAAAGATCGGCCGCAAGGGTGATGATCCCGATCATCGCCCGAGAGAGTTGATCACCACGCAGGGGAGAAGATACCGATGGCTACCACCACCCGAATTGCGCTCAAGACGCTGGCCCTGTCGGCCAGCGCGATTGCCCTCACGCATACCGCGCCCGCCATGGCGCAGGTCGAGGAAATCATCGTTACTGCACAGAAAGTCGAAGAAAATGTGCAGGATGTGCCGATCGCGATCACCGCGGTTCCGGGCGAACGGCTGGAGCAGGCGGTGGTGTTCAACCTCGAGAACATCTCCACCATCGTCCCCTCGGTGACGTTCCGCAAGGGCACCACAAGCGCCAACAGCGCGATCGTGATGCGCGGTGTCGGCACGATCACCTTCTCGGTCGCCGCCGAGCCGAGTGTGTCCACCGTTGTCGACGGCGTGGTGCTGTCGCGTTCGGGGCAGGCCTTCATGGACCTCGTCGATATCGAGCGGCTTGAAGTGCTGCGTGGCCCGCAGGGCACACTGTTTGGCCGCAACGCCTCGGCCGGTCTCGTCAACATCGTCTCCAAGGGCGGCAGCGACACCTTCGAGGCGCAGGCCAATGCCGACTGGTTCGAAGGCGACGAGTGGCGCCTGCGCGCCGCGATCGCCGGCCCGCTGGCGGAAAACCTTACCGCCCGCGTCACCGCCTTCTACGGCAGCTTCGATGGCAACATCACCAACATCAATGGCGGCCGCAACCGCACCGTCAACGGCTACGAGCGTTACGGCGCGCGGGGTCTGATCGATTACGAAGATGGCGGCACCAAGCTGCGCTTCATCGCCGATTACATGAAAGCCAATGACGATTGCTGCGCCGACGTGACCGGCGTCAGCCGCGGCGCTGTCCTCGATGCCGAACTTGGCCTGCCGGGCGGTTCGGCGCAGGGCGAGGACCAGCGCTTCATCAATCACAACCTCGTCACCGAAACCCGCGACCGCCAGTGGAGCCTAACCGGCTCGGGCGATTTCGAGCTCGGCGACACCCACACGCTCAGCGTCGTGCTGGGCTACCGCAACTGGTTCAACCGCGAGATCCGCGAAGGCGACTTCCTGCCGCGCGCGCTGGTCGGCACCGGCGAACTGCATGACGACGGGGTGGTGCGCACCGAGCAATACTCGATCGAAGCGCGCATCGCTTCCGACCAGACCAAGGATTTCTTCTACCAGGCCGGCGTGTTCGCGTGGCAGTCGGACAACAGCCAGATTTTCACCCGCCGCAACATCACCTGTGCCAGCTCGACCCTGCCGGTCGATCCGGCCACCGGCGGACGCCCGTGCAACGTGGCCGACACGGTCAACACCATCTTCCCGACCGCAACTTCGTTCAGCGACGTGACCTCGAAGAACTTCGCGATCTTCGGGCAGGCGACCTATCGCTTCACCGAACAGCTCTCGTTCACCGGCGGCCTGCGCTACACCTGGGACGATCTCGAATTCACCCACATTCGCGCGCCGGGCGTCAATGCCTTCAACGGCCTGCCCGCGACCGGGCCGGGCGTGTCGGGCGCACCTGCAGGCGGCACCATCGCCAGCGGCGGGAACGGCACCAACACCTCGGCCGGATCGACCGACAACGGCAATCTGTCGGGCCGCGCCGTGATCCAGTTCGAGCCGAGCGACGACGTGATGCTCTACGGTTCGTATACCCGCGGCTACAAGGGCCCGGCGTTCAACGTGTTCTTCAACCACACTGCACCGACCAACGCGATCCCGATCGACGAGGAAATCTCCGACTCGTTCGAAATCGGCGTGAAGTCGCAGTTCCTCGATCGCCGCGTGCAGCTCAATGTCTCGGCCTTCTCGGTCGAGTATGACGGCTTCCAGGCCAACAACTTCGTGCTGCTCAACGGCGCGGTGGTGTCGAACCTGACCAATGCGGGCACCGTCAAGAGCGAAGGCTTCGAAGCCGACCTCGTGGTCGCGCCGGTTGACGGTCTGACCCTGCGCGCCAGCGCGGCCTATGCCGATGCCCGGGTGAAGGAGTTCAACCCCAACCCGCTGACCAACGCGCCGAGCGCGATCAACGGCACCCAGCTGCCGCTGGCACCGAAGTTCGTCTACACCATCGGCGGCGACTACGAGACCGATCTGGGGGCTTTCCGGCTCTATCTCAACACCGACTTCCGCCACACCAGCCGCCAGTTCTCGGATCTGGGCGAAGCCGGGCCGATCGATCCCTACGGCATCTGGAACGCCTCGGTCGGCTTCTCCGATCCGGACGATAACTACCGCCTGACCTTCCACGCCCGCAACATCACCGACAACAGCTACGTGCTGCTGAACGTATCGGCCGGGCAACGGCTCCAGATCCCGCGCGATGCGGATCGCTACTTCGGGGTCTCCCTGCGCGCCCGCATGTGATGTGCGCCTTCAGGTCGTAACCACAGGACAGGGCCGCCGGAGCAATCCGGCGGCCCTTCTTGTCTGCCCTTTCCGCGAACTCTAGGAACCCGTGATGGACACCGCGCCCACGCCGATTACCACCCGCCTGCGCTGGTCGCTGTTCACGGTGCTGTGCATCGCGGGCGTGTTCAACGCGATGGACCGGCCGATCATCGCGATCCTCAAGCCCGACATGATGGCCGATTTCGCCTGGACCGACAGCGACTTCGGCGATCTCGCCGCGGTGACGCAATTCTCCGCCGCCTTCGCCTTCCTGTTCACCGGCTGGCTGGTCGACCGGCTGGGGGTGAACCGTTCGATGCAGGTCGGTGCTTCGGCGTGGAGCCTTGCCGCGATGGCGCATGGCTGGGCGATGACCACCGCCCATGTGGTCGCTGCGCGCGTCGGGCTCGGGGTGACCGAGGCGGTGCAGACTCCGCTGACGATCAAGACCGTCGCCAGCCTGTTCCCGCCCGACAAGCGTTCTTTCGCCTTCGGCTTTGCGACCTTGCTGGCGGGTGCGGGGACGATTGCCATGCCCTTTGTCATCCCGGCGCTGGCGCTCAGCGTCGGCTGGCGCGGGGCGCTGGTGGCAGGCGGGATCGGCGGTTTCGCCTCGCTGCTGGCTTGGATGTGGCTGGCGCGGGGCGTGGCACAGCTGCGCAACGACACGTCAACGGCTGCCCTACGGCCCGCCGACGAGCACGGGACGGAGAGCTACGGCCCGATCCTCGCCAACCGCAAGACCTGGGCGATCGTCGTCGCCAAGGCGCTGTCGGACATGACCTGGTGGTTCATCAATTTCTGGCTCGCCGATTACTACCGCAAGGAGTTCGGCCTCTCGACGCTCGAACTCGCCGTGCCGCTGGCGATCGCCTTTGCCGGATCAGGCCTCGGCGCATTGCTGGCGGGCTGGGCCTCGACCCGGCTGCTGGAGCGCGGGATCAGCCCCAACCGCGTGCGAAAGAGCGTCATGCTGGTCTCGGCGCTGGTGGTGGCCCCGTTGCCGCTGGTGCTGGCGGCGGGGGGCTTCTGGCCGGTGGCAGTGATGATTGGTGTGGTGATGGCGGGCCATCAGGGCTTTTCGCTCTCGCTGTTCTCGACCATCACCGATGTCGTCCCCAATGCCAAGGTCGGGCGGGTGACGGCCTTCGGGGCTTTCATGGGCAACATGGGCGGCGTGCTGATCAGCCTCGTCACCGGACGGGTTCTGGATGCGGGCTTCGGCTTCGTGCCGCTGTTCATCTTCGCCGCCGCGTCCTATCTGCTGGCGCTGGCGTGGTTCCAGTGGCTGCTGCCCGACATCCGCCGCGACGAGGGCGCGCTGGGCGTCGCCGGCTGATTCTGCCGCCTGAGGCGGTTGCAATGGCGCGGCGCGGGGGATAGTGTGTGACACCGTGAGACATACCGTTACACATAGGGCCGGGACGGCAAGGCCATGAAGCGAGGCTCGCGCCCCGATTTCGATGCTTATGCCGGCGATCTGTACGGCGAGATGATGCTCGCCGACACCGCCGCTGCGGGAATCGCGCCGCCCGAGCGCAAGCCGCTGTCGCGCTTCGTCCCCGGCATTGCGATCTGCGCCATCGCCGCCGCCGCCGCGGCATGGCTCAGCCAGAATTACGGCGTGCCGATCATTCTCGCCGGGCTGCTGCTGGGCCTTGCGCTCAATTTCGCAAGCGGCGATGCGCGCACCCATGAAGGGCTCGATGCGACCTCACGCCATGGGTTAAGGGCCGGGATCGTGCTGCTGGGGCTACAAGTCACTCTGATACAGATCGCCGGGATGGGCGCAGTGCCGTTCCTCGGCCTTGCGCTGGTAATGGCCGCCGCGCTGGTGGCGGCCCTGCTTGCCGCGCGCGTCACCGGACAGAGCCCGGCGGTCGGCCTGCTCGCAGGCGGATCGACCGCGATCTGCGGCGCCTCTGCGGCGCTTGCGCTCTACGGCGCGATCGGGCGCGAGCGCATCGAACAGGCGCAGTTCACGCTGACCCTCGTGATCCTCGCCGCGGCGTCCGCGATTGCGCTGGTCACCTATCCGCCGCTCGCGCGGATGCTGGACTTCAGCGATGCGCAGGCCGGCTTTCTGGTCGGTGCCTCGGTGCATGACGTGGCGCAAGCCATCGGCGCAGGCTTTGCCGTCTCGGACGCCGCCGGCGCGCAGGCGACTGTGGTGAAGCTCACCCGCGTTGCCCTGCTTGCCCCGCTGGTGACGCTCGCCGCCCTGTGGATCGCGCGCGCGCAGCCGGTCGCAGCAAGCGGCAATGCCGCGCGTGTGCCGCTTCTGCCGGGCTTCATCCTCGCCTTTCTTGCGCTGGTGGTGCTCAATTCGCTGGTCGCCATGCCGCCGCTGATCGCCGCCACCGCGCTCACCCTCTCCAAGACCCTGCTGCTGCTCGCCGTCACGGCGACAGCGATGCGCACCCGCACCGATCTGCTGCTGGAACTCGGCTGGCGCGCAGTGACGCCGGTGCTGGCGGCGACCATCGCATCGCTCGGCGTGGCGCTCGCTTTTGCGTGGTGGATGATCTGATGCAGCAGGCGTTCGACCTCGCGGTGATCGGTGGCGGCGTGAACGGCGCGGGGATCGCGCGCGATGCTGCCGGACGCGGCGCGCGGGTGCTGCTGCTCGAACGCGGCGATCTGGCGGAAGGCACCTCGTCCAACTCCACCAAGCTGATCCACGGCGGCCTGCGCTATCTCGAACATTACGAGTTCGCCCTCGTGCGCGAGGCCCTGACCGAGCGCGAGGTGCTGTGGGGCATCGCGCCGCACATCATCTGGCCGCTGCGCTTCATCCTGCCGCACCGCAAGGGCCTGCGACCGCGCTGGCTACTGCGGCTCGGGCTGTTCCTTTATGACCATATCGGCGGGCGCAAGTTTCTGCCCGCCGCCCGGAGCGTGACGCTGGCGAACCACCCTGCCGGGGCCGCCCTGAAGCCCGAATACACCCGCGCCTTCGCCTATTCCGACGGCTGGGTGGACGATGCGCGGCTGGTGATCCTCAACGCCCGCGACGCTGCTGACCGCGGGGCCGAAGTGCGCACCCGCTGCGAGGTCACATCCCTGACGCGCGAGGCCGGGTTGTGGCGGATCGAAGCGGGGGGCGAGAGCTTCATGGCCCGCGCCGTGGTCAACGCGGCGGGCCCGCGCGTGCTCGATCTGCTGGGCCGGGCGGGCGAGCCCTCGCGCCAGAAGATGCGGCTGGTGCGCGGATCGCATATCGTGGTGAGGAAGCTGTTCGATCACCCCTTCGCCTATTTCTTCCAGCTCCCCGACGGGCGCATCTTCTTCGCCATCCCCTACGAGGACGACTTCACCCTGATCGGCACCACCGATGTCGATCACAAGGCCGGGCTCGACAAGGTCGAAGCCAGCGCGGAGGAAATCGCCTACCTGTGCGAGGGCGCTTCGGACTATTTCCGCAAGCCCGTCACGCCTGCCGATGTGGTGTGGACCTATTCCGGCGTCCGCCCGCTGGTCGACGACGGTTCGGGCAAGCCCGAGGCGGCGACCCGCGGCTACCGTTTCGAACTGGACGGCGGGACCGACGGCACGCCCCCGCTGCTCTCGGTGTTCGGCGGCAAGATCACCACCTATCGCGAACTCAGCGCCGAGGCGGTCGGTCGGCTCGCGCCCTTCCTGCCGGTGCTGAAAGGCGCGGACTGGACGGGCGCTGCCAATCTGCCGGGCGGCAATTTCGGGCGCTTCGATGCCCCGGCGCTCACCCGCTCGCTGGAACGGCGCTACCCCTTTCTGGGCGAGGCGCAGGCCCGCCGCCTGACCCGGCTCTACGGCACGCTGGCGCAGGACTTCCTCGGCGAGGCGGCCAGCGCCGCCGATCTGGGCGAGGATTTCGGCCATGGCCTCAGCGCGGCCGAGGTCGATTACCTGTGCGCGCGCGAATGGGCACGCAACGCAGACGACATCCTGTGGCGCCGCACCAAGCTGGGCCTCCACTTCTCCCCCGACCAGACCGCACGTCTCGCCGCCTACATCACCGAAAGGATCACCCCCGCATGACCCGAATCGTAGCCCTTGGCGGCACGGTCAATCCCGGCTCCTCGACCGAGCAGGCGCTGCGCCTTGCCGCCGGCATCGCTGCGGGCGAAGGGGCCGAGGTGACGGTGTTCGGCGGCGAATATCTCACCGCCCTGCCGCATTATCTCGGGCCGCTGCACGATGCCTCGCAAGGGGCGGAGATGGTCGCGGCGGTACGCGAGGCGGACGGGCTGCTGATCGCGGCGCCCGGTTATCACGGCACGATCTCGGGCGTGGTAAAGAACGCGCTGGACTATCTCGAGGATCTGGCGCGTGACGAGCGCCCCTATCTCGACGGCCGCGCGGTGGGCCTCATCGCCACCGCCTTCGGCGATCAGGCCTCGATGTCGACGCTGCTGACGATGCGCGCGATTACGCATGCCCTGCGCGGCTGGCCGACCCCGATGGGCGCGACGATCCGCACCTATCGCGGGCTGTTCTCGCCCGATGGCGAATGCCTCGATGAACGCGCACGCGGGCAGCTCGAACTGGTCGGCAAGCAGGTGGTGCTGGGCGCGAAGAGCTTTGCGGCGGGAAGGGATCTGGCGTGAATACGGGCACGGATCTCGATGCCGCGCTGGCGGCGGTGGCCGCAGGGCGGATCGTGGTGATCGCGGGTGACCGGCTGCGCGGCGGCGATATCGACTTCATGATCGCGGCGAGTGCGGTGACGCCCGAGGCGATCAACTTCATGGCGACCCACGGTCGCGGGCTGATCTGCCTATCCGTGACGCCCGAGCGCGCCGCGCAGCTGGGCCTCAGCCTCGTCAACCCCGGCACCGAGCGCCAGACCGGACGGCCCTTCGCCCGCTCGATCGAGGCCGCGCACGGCGTCTCGACCGGCATTTCCGCCGCCGACCGCGCGCATACGGTGCGCGTGGCGATCGCGGCAGGGGCGAGCGCAGCGGACATCCACTCGCCCGGTCATGTCTTCCCGCTGATCGCGCAGGACGGCGGGGTGCGGGCACGGCCCTCGGCCTGCGAGGCCTCGATCGATCTGGCGCGCATGGCGGGCGCGGGCGATGCGGCGGTGATCTGTTCGATCATGCGCGACGATGGCGAAATGGCGCGGATCGACGATATCAGCGATCTGATTGCGGCGCACGGGTTGGCGGTAGCGGATATCGGCGCGCTGATCGACCGGCTGGAGGGGGCAGAGGCATGAACGAGAACCGTATCACCCGCCGCGCGCTGATTGCCGGGGTCGGCACCGCGGCGCTGGCCGCGCCGGTGCTCGGCCAGAAAATGGTCGATCTCGGCCTGCCTGGCGGCCCCGGCCTGCGCCCCACCACCCCGGCCTTCCCGGGCAAGGGCGAAATGATCGTCCAGCGCGTCAACGCACCCGTCCTCGAAACCCCGATGGGCGTGTTCCGCGAAGGGCTCATCACCCCCAACGACCGCTTCTTCGTGCGCTGGAACTGGCCGATGCCGACCGAAGTCAAGGCGGGCGAGCACCGCGTGGCGGTGGGCGGCGCGGTGAAGCAGGCCGTCTCGCTGACGCTGGGTGATATTGTCGCAGCGGGCGAACATGTCTCGGTTGTCGCGATCAACCAGTGCGCGGGCAATGGGCGCGGGCTCAGCGAGCCGCGCGTCACCGGCACCCAGTGGGGCAACGGCGCGATGGGCTGCGCGAAGTGGACCGGCGTGCGGCTGAAGGACGTGCTGGCCAAGGCAGGCGTGGCGGCAGGCGCGAAGCGGGTGCGCTTTGCCGGGCTCGACGTGCCGCTGATGGACGGCGCGCCGCAGTTCATCAAGTCGATCCCGCTGGATATCGCGATGCGCGACGATGTGCTGGTCGCCTGGGGGATGAATGACGAGCCGCTCCCGATCCTCCACGGCTTCCCCTTGCGGATCGTGGTGCCGGGGTGGTTCTCGACCTATTGGGTCAAGATGCTCGCCACCATCGAAGTGCTGAGCGGCGAGGACGACAGCTACTACGTCGCCAAGTCCTACCGCGTGCCGACCGGGCCGATAACGCCTGCGGACAAGGACTTCCCGACCGTACCCATCACCGCCATGCCCCCGCGCGCCTTCATCACCAGCCATGCCGACGGCGAGGTGGTGGCGAAGGGCAAGCCGCTCACCCTCGAAGGCATCGCGTTTGGAGGCGACAGCGCGCTGGCGCGGGTCGATCTGGTGGGGAAAGGGTGGGAAGTGCCCTGCACCCTCGGCCCCGACGAACACGGCCCCTATGCCTTCCGCCGCTGGTCGGTGACGCTGCCGCCGGCGACTGGCGATCTCGACGGCATCGGCGCGCGGGCGACCAATGTGAAGGGCGCAGATCAGCCTGAAAAACTGAACTGGAACCCCTCGGGCTATGCCCGCAACGTGATCGAGCGCATCACCCTGAGGGTGCAATGAGGCGCGCAGCTGTCCTCGCCGCGCTGGTGCTGCTCGCCGGGTGCGAGCGCGCGCCGCAAGTGACCTTCGCCGATGCTGCGATCACGCTGCCCG
>CAZQOO010000083.1:0-11195 GCA_964594845.1 uncultured Porphyrobacter sp.
AACGGCGGCGACGGGAACGGCGGCGACGGGAACGGCGGCGACGGGAACGGCGGCGACGGGAACGGCGGCGGCAATGGCAATGGCGGCAATGGCCAGGGCCAGGGCCAGCGCGGCGGACTTGGCGACGGCGGGTTCGATGTCTCCGGGCGAGGCAAGGCGTTCGATCACGGCTTCGACCCGGTCCCGGCCCGCATCGCAGCTCCCGGGCTCGGCGATGCTGTTTCCTATGGGACCGCCGGGCGCGTCGATTACGCCGAACAAGCCGGACAGCCCCGCTAGGCGGCAGCACCTCGCGTGAAACCCCTTCGCTCCGCCCTGCCGGATATTTCCAATCTTCTCTGGCTACGGCTGGTGGGGACACTCGCGCTTGCGCTTCTGGTAGCGATGGGCGCGACGGGCGGGGTGTTCCGGTCCTTCGAGCACCGCCTCGAGGAACTCACCTTTGCCCTGTTCGAGCGATCGGCCAGCGGTCAGGTACATATCGTCGAAATGGACGCTGCCAGCATGGCCGCCATCCAGCGCTGGCCCTGGCCGCGCGAACACTATGCCGAAGCCGTCGCACAGCTCGATCAGGCAGGGGTGCGTTCGATCAGCTTCGACGTCGATTTCTCAAGCCGCTCCGAGCCGGCAGGTGATGCCGCCTTCGGCGCGGCCATCGCCGCTGCCAATGCTCCGGTGGCGCTACCGACCTTTGCCCAGAGCGCAGGCTTCCGCGAACGCCGCCAGCTCGATTCACTGCCGATCGCCGCCTTGCGCGAACACGCACACCTCGCCTCGGTCTCGATCATCCCCGATGCCGACGGCTACGTGCGGCGGATGCCGCTCGGCACGGTGACCGGCACCCTTGCGCGGCCCTCGATCGCGGCCTTCGTCGCGGGCCGGGCCGGGAGTGTGGGGGAGAGCTTCCCGATCGACTACAGCGTCAATCCCGGAGCAATCCCGCGCCACAGTTTCATCGCCGTCGAGCGCGGCGAGTTCGATGCCGCCAGCCTCAAGGGCAAGGACGTGATCATCGGAGCCACCGCGATCGAACTGGGGGATCGCTACGCGGTGCCGCGCCATGGGGTGATCCCGGGCGTGATCGTGCAGGCGCTGGCTGCCGAAACGCTTGCAGAAGTGGTGCCGGTCTATGGGTCTTGGCCAGCCCCGCTCGCGCTTGCGACGCTGCTGGCGCTGGTGGTCGCCGCCGCAGGACGACGCAGCCGGGTGGCTGCGCGCTTCGTGATCGCTGCGGCCGGTCTGGCGCTGGCATGGTTCGCCGCCCGGCTGTCTTTGGCGCTGTGGTTCGAGATCGTCCCGGCGCTGGTGATGCTCGGCCTGGCAACCGCACTGCGGCTGGCGGTTCTCACTCTGCGCGAGACCGAGCGCACCCGCCGGATCGATGGCGAAAGCGGACTTCCCAACAAGCTCGCGCTCGATACCCGCAGGCCTGCTCCGGGCGAGCGGCACTTCATCGCCGCGCAGATCGATGATTTCGACGCGCTCAAGCTCGCGGTGGGCGAGGACAACCTCGGCGATCTGCTGCGCCGGCTGGTCGAGCGGCTGCAGGTGGCCGGGAACGCCGAGACAGTATACCGCATCGACACGCGCACGCTGGTATGGGCGAGCCCGCTGGCGCTCGAGGAGCTCGAACAGCTGTTGGCAGGCCTCAAGGCGGTGATGCGCAGTCCTTTCGAAGTGGCCGGACGCCGGCTCGGTGTATCGCTGTCCTACGGGGTCGCAGCCGCCGACATCGCCGAGGCCGCGGGCAACGCCGCCCATGCCGCGAGCCTCGCCAAACGCTCGGGCAAGCCATGGCGGCTCCATGCCGACGGCGAAGGCGAAGCGGCAAGCGAGCAGTTCTCGCTGCTGGGCGAGCTCGACGAGGCGCTGGACAACGGCGATATTCGGGTGGTCTACCAGCCCAAGCTTAACCTTGCGACCGGCCGGATCGACGCCGTCGAAGCGCTGGTGCGCTGGAAGCACCCCGTGCGCGGGATGCTGCCACCGGACAGCTTTATCCCGCTGATCGAGGAAGCCGGACGGATCGACGACCTGACCATTGCGGTGCTTGCCCAGTCGCTGGCCGACATGAAGCGCTGGTGCGCGCAGGGGCTGGTGGTAGGCGTCGCGGTCAATATCTCGGCCGGCCTGCTGGCCTCGGACAGCTTTGCCAGCCGCGCGCTGGCCGTGGTCGCACGTTCGGGCGCACCGGTGCACCGGCTGACCTTCGAGGTCACCGAGAGCGCCCAGTTCGAAGATACCGACAAGGCGATCGCCATTCTCGAAGCGTTCCGGGCAGCCGGAATCCGCATTTCGATGGACGACTACGGCACCGGTCAGTCGACACTCAACTACCTCAAGATGCTGCCGGTCTCGGAACTCAAGATCGACCGCATGTTCGTGCAGCACGCCCATATTGATCATGGCGATGCGATGCTGGTGCGCTCGACCGTGCAGCTGGCGCACGAACTCGGGCTCAAGGTGGTGGCCGAAGGGATCGAGGACGAGGCGTGTCTCGCCTTCCTCAGGGGCATCGGCTGCGATTATGCGCAGGGCTATCATGTCGGCCGGCCGATGAGCGCCGATGACCTCGCCGTGCTGGTTGCCCAGCCGAATGCCCGTGCGGCCTAGAGCCTGCGTCAATCGATCAGCACGAAGGGCGCCCATATCTCGGGATTGCCGGCCCCGGGCAGCCCGCTGTCGCGCCTGACGCTGCGGATTGCGTGCTGGAGCGCCCGCGCCTTGTCGCCGTGCTTGCGGTAGTGACGCAGCATTTCGGTGGCAACATAGGCCGCGACATCGTCGCGCACCTGCCAGTGGGTGGCGAGCACGCTGCCAGACCCGGCGAAACGGAAGGCGCTGACAAGGCCCGAAAAGGCCGCCACACCGCCCTCGAAACCGGCAGCACTGTCGCAGGCGGTAAGGATCACCCAGTCCGCCGCCAGATCAAGCCGGGCGATCTCGCTCGCGGTCAGCACTCCGTCGCCCTGTCCGTCCTGCGGCGGCGAAAGGATCAGTGCCGGCTCGGCAAGGCCCTCCAGCTCACCGCCCACGAGACCGTGGGTGGCAAACAGCAGCAGTTCGGCCCGACCCACGTCGGGATCGGCCAGATTGGCCTCGCTCGCCTGATCGCCGAGGAACAACCGGGCGCCGACTTTCCCGAATTCGCGCGCGATGCTGCGCGCTTCGCGTTCGGACCCGGGCAAGGGCGGAAGCTGCGCCAGCCGCGCAGCATCCGCGCCGCGGCGTTCGAAATAGGTGGCGGGGCTGAGCACGGCCGCGTCAGCCATGCTCTCCGCTTCGCCTGACACGAAAGGCACGGGCGCGGCGAAGGCGACAAGGCCGCTGCCATGCGCAGAGCGGGGAGGCACATCGTTACCCAGCGCAGCGACATTGGCCAGTGCGAAGCGGTCGGCGAGCCATGTCGGGCCTTTGCCCTGTGCGCCCTGGTCGAGCACCAGCAGCCCGAACGGCAAGGAGGCGAGCGGTCCCCCCGCGAGCACGCGCAAGGTCTTGATCCGTCCAAGCACGGCGCGGGTCTCGGGCGGTAGCAGCACCGCCGCCAGACGCGCCGCGGCGGCACGATCGAAATCGAGCCCCGCCGCTCCGTCGCGCACGCTTGCGGCGAGCGCCACCAGTTCGGCACGCGGCAGTTCGAGCCGCCGGACAAGCGCCTGGTCGGCGGTCAGCACCAGACTATAGGCCCCGTCATAGGCTGGCGCGATCGCCAGCAGGGCCTCGTCCTTGCCAAGCCCCGCACGGATCACGGCAATATCGACGACATCGGGGTCAAGCAGCGGTCCGGTCGCCGCGTCGCGTGCGCGCAGATCGGCGAGCGCCGCGGTGCGCGCCGCATCCGCCGACGCCAGCCGTTCGCGCGCGGCCTCGGGCGCGGTGCCTGCCGCAAGGGCGCGCAGCAACTCGCGGTCGGCGGCGTCGAGTTCGGCGTCGGCCTCCTGCAAGGCCTTGAGCGCCCCTGCCAGCCCCGGATCCCCGGTCGCCAGCCGCTCGGCGCGGAAGGCGCTGGCCTGCGCCAGACCCGATCCGGTGGCGAGCTGGATGGCCTGCGCCATTGCGTCGGGCGCGCCGGCGGCGACCGCGATCTCCATCACCAGATCGAGCGCGGCGCGCTGCTCGGACAGCAGCTGCCCCGTCTGCCCGCGCGCGCGGTCACGCCCGAGAAAGGCGATCATCGCCCGCGCCTCGGCGACGGCCTTGTCGGGCTGACCTGCCACAATGCTCTGCGCCCAAACGTCAACCAGCCGCGCATGACGCAGCGCGAAGGCCCCCGAATTCTCGGTTTCGAGCAGCCGGGCATAGTCGCGTGCGGCGATCCGCGCCGCCTCGGCGGTCTCGCCGTTACGGATGAGCGCACGCACAAGATCGGGGCCGATGCGCTTGGCGATCTCGGCATCGACTGTGCTCGCCTCCATCTGCGCATCCACCGCACGCAGCCGCGCCAGCGCCTCCTGCGTGCGCCCGAGCGCGAAGGTGCCCTGCGCCGCATAGCCCTGCGCGCCGAGGCCGAACGGACTGCCCTCGCCCTGATACTTCGCGAAGATCGGCGCGGCTTCCTCGAACAGGGGCACCGCGTCGGCATAGCGTTCGCGCTGGAGTTGGATCGTCCCCAGCAGGTGCAGCCCATATCCGAAGAACAGGCTGTCCGGCCCCTCGTGCTCACGCTTCAGTTCGAGGCTGCGGGCAAGATAGCCGGTCGCCTCGACCGGGCGGCCCGTGCGCGACAGGATGATCGCCAGCATCTCCAGCGCCCGGGCATAGCTGCTATGCGAGGGATCGACATGGGCCACCGCCCGCTCCACCGCGATGCGGGCATAGCGTTCGGCCTCGTCCATCTGCCCCGCCCGCCGCAGCGCGCCGGCATAGCCGTAATAGGAACCGATGGTGTCGGGATCGTTCGGCCCGAGAAAGCCCTCCCGGGTATCGAGACTGGCCTTCTGGTAGCGCAGCGCCTCGTCGATCCGGCTCAGTTGCAGGAACACCTGCGACAGCGAGAATTCGAGATTGGAGCGCGCCACCACTGCACCGCGGCCGATATCCTCAGGCGGCAGGGCTGCAAAGGCGACCATGTAGTCGGCATAGCCCTGCTCAAGCGCGGTGACCGCAGCGTCGGCCTCGCCTGCCATCGCCAGCAAGGTGCCGAGCAGCGCCACGCCTTCGGCGCGCACTGTCAGCGTATCAGGATCGCCATCGGGAAGCGCGGCCAGCCCGCGCTGGACACGCGCCCGCGCCTCGGCATTGCGGCCGAGAATATAGAGCTGCGAGGCGACACGGATGTCGGTACGGGCGATCTGCGGATGATCGGGCGCGATCCGGCGCGCGGCGGTCGCCACCGCCTCCCACGCGTCCATCATGCGCTCTGCACCTTCGGCATCGGTCTTCTGCTGCTCGAACAGGGCAAAAGCCTCCTGGAGCAGCCGCTCGACTTCGGCGTCTCCCGGCTGAGGGGCGGCTGAAAGCGTCCCGGGCGAAGCGGCCAGCATCAGCGCCAATGCAATGGCCGTGACGCTCCGGCTGCCACACTGATGGCGTCCTGCGATCATGACTTACCCCCTCGTCAGACGGGAAACCTTAGGGCGGCGTCAGTCGAAAACGATGTAGAATTCCGACATCTGCGGGCCGGTGTTGACGATTTCGATGCTGTGGCGCTGCGTGTAGAGCGGCACCCAGCGGCATTTTACGGGATCGTCGGCGACGGGTTTGCACACCTGCCGCGCCGACTGGTCTCGCACCACCAGCCGTGGTGTCGGCCCGCGCGAGACGCGCAGCACGATCTGTGCGCTGCGCCCGCCAAGGAACGTCTGGTTGAGCTGCGTGGTCGCACCCGGATCAAGCGCCGCCGAACGATAGGCCGGACCAAGCGCGCGCCCGCGCATTGGCTGGGTATCGGCGGGCAGGCTGGCAAGCCAGCGGCCCATCGCAGCCTCGTCCGTCGCGGTCACGGGCTTGGCGCCGAGCCGTTCGAGCCGGGCAGCGGCCTGCGCCAGCGCGGCGGTATCCTGCGCGCGTTCGGCACGCTCGGCCAGCACCAGCGCCTCGGCAACACGCTCGGCGCGGTCAGCGGGGGCGAGCGCCGGCGTGGGCGCAGCCGGTTCGACCGCGCCCGGCGCGGCGCAGCCGGCAAGCAATGCCAGCATGGAGAGAGACCCAAGGCACCTCATGTCGCCGCCGCGATGCGGAACACCGCGCCTCCCGGTCCGCCTTCTGCGGGCTCCTCCAGCGTCAGCGCCAACCCGTGGCGCTCGGCAATCGCCCGCGCCAGCGCAAGGCCAAGCCCGCTGCCCGACGTCTCTTCACCCTTGCCGCGGCCGCGATAGAAGCGGTCGAAGATCCGCGTCCGGTCCTGCGGGTCGATGCCGGGGCCGTCATCGGCCACCACCAGCACCGGCCCGGGTTCGAGCGTGATCGCGATATGTCCGCCGGGCGGAACATATTTGAGGGCATTGTCGAGCATGTTGGTCACCAGTCTGCCGAGCTGTCTCTCGTCGCCATTGATCGTCACATCGGGCGCGACTGTCCAGCCAAGTTCCAGCCCGGCCTCCTCGGCGCTGCCCGCGTAGAGTTCGCAGATCCCCGTCACCAGCGCGCTGAGATCGACGAGGGCAAGCCCGCTGCGATCGCCGCGATTGGCCTTGCTGGCGGCGATATCGAGCAGGGATTCGAGCGTCTGGACGATCCGCCGGATCTCCCCGCGCGCCTCCGCCAGCTTTTCGGCGATGGCTGGATCGGGCTTCTCCGCGAGCGCCTTCACCAGCCGGTTGTCGAGATGGGAAAGCGGCGTGCGGATTTCGTGGGCGAGTTGTTCCGATGTGTCCTTGTAAGCCGCCAGCAGATCATTGACCCGCGCCAGCGCCGCACCGCTGTGCGCAGTCAGCTCGTCGATCTCGTCGCCGTCGATGCGCCCTGCCGCGGCAAGCTCGGCCCCGCCCTGCGGCTCACGGAAGGCAAGGTTGATGCGCCCGATGCGGCGTTGCAGCCCGAGCGCGGCAAACCGTCCGAGCAGCGCCACCAGTCCGATGAACACCGCCCCGCCCGCCGCAAAGGCCATCGCGATGCTGGAGAGCACCGGCGCCTCGATATCGATTCCGCGCGCCACCACCAGCCGCAGGTCGGGTCCAAGCTGCACCGCCCGGGCAAAACCCCGCGAATTGGCACCTATGGTGATGATCCCGCTCTCCGAGACAGCCGGATCGAGCGGCGGCCATTCGGCCAAATCGCCTGCGATCCTGCGCCCGCGGTCGTCGGCCAGCAGATAGTGCGACGCGCTGCCTTCCATCGGCGTGAGCGCAATGCGATCGGCGATGCGCGCCTGAAGCTCGGCCTTGCCGCCGGTGGCATAGATGTCGGCAAGGCCGGCGAGATCGACATCGACCTCGGCCCGGGCGGCCTCCTGCAAGGTCGTGCTGACGGTCTGATGGGTAAGCCACCACAGGCCCGCCAGCAGCACCAGCGAGAGCACGATCGCGCCCGCCACGAGGCGCGAGAAGATGGAGCGGCGGGCCTCGATCACGGCCTCCCGTCGAGCAGGCGATAGCCCGATCCCAGGATGGTCTCGAGCGCGGGCCGCTCGAACCCGTCTTCCAGCTTGCGCCGCAAGCGTCCGATATTGACGTCAACCACGTTGGTCTGCGGGTCGAAGTCCATCTTCCATACATGCCGCAGCAGCATCTCGCGGGTCACAACCTCGCCGGCGTTCTCCATGAAATAGCGGAACAGCTCGAATTCCTTGGGGCTCAGGGCAAGGTGGCGGTTGTCGCGGAAGGCAGTGCGCGCCTTCACGTGGCATTCGAACGCGCCGTAGAGGATCACGGCGCTGTGTTCGCGCCCCGTCGCGCGGCGGTGCAGAGCGCGCAGGCGGGCGACCAGTTCCTCCGGCTCGAATGGCTTGGCAAGGTAGTCATCCGCGCCGGTATCGAGCCCGTCGGCGCGGTCGGAACTGCGGCCCAGCGCCGAGAGGATCAGGATCGGGGTGCCGATGCCGCCCTCGCGCAGGCGGCGGGTAATGGTCAGCCCGTCGATGTCGCCGAGCATCCGGTCGAGGATGATCACGTCGAACGGCTCCATCCCGGCGCGCAACAGCGCCGCGCTGCCGTTGTCCTCCCACACCAGCACATCCCCGCTGGCGCTGAGGATTTCCCCCACAGCCGCAGCCGAGCGCGGATCGTCCTCGACATAGAGGATTCTCATGGGCGTCGTTTCCATCCTTGCAGGCCCTGGAACACCAACCGGATTTCCCCCCCTCACCTTGCGTGCTGCCACCGCTTGCCCCGGGGCGCAAGCGGTGGCCGCTGGCGGGACCGGGGTCCCGATCAGTTCAGGCTCTCGATCGACACCCAGCCGACGGTGCCGAAATTGTCCTTGGCCTCGATGAACAGCCCCTCGCGCTTGCCGGTCGGGTTGAGCGTTGTGCCGACCCTGAGGCTGCGCAGCACCTTGGCACTGGCCGAGGGCGCTTCGAGCATTGCGGTGGTCGAGGCGACGGTCGCGAGATCATTGTCGGCGCTGCGGCTGCCAGCCTTCGGGGCCGAGGCGATGGTTGCCTTCTGGGCGACCAGATCGTTGAATGCGAGCACGAAGGCCTCGACCAGCATCTTGCCGTCCTTGCTGCCACCATAGCCGGCTGCGGTGGCGCCAGCGTTCCATGCCCCGGCACCACCGAATGTCAGGGTGCTCTTCTTGACCACGCCCTGGCCGGTGGCGATGGTGAGGCCGTTGGCGGGGCTGAGCAGCTTGATGCCCGCAGCCAGCCGCTTCTTCTTGCCGCCGAGCCCGCCGAACATCCCGAGCACCGCACCCGCACCCGGCACGCTGCCAAGCAGCGAGGTCGCCGCGCCCGAGCGCACCAGCCCTTCCATCGCCGCGCCCTTGGCAAGCTCGATCGACTGGTCGACCTCCTCGCTGTCGCCCGCGACGACGTTCATCAGAAAGTCCGCAGATTCACCGCCGGCCGCATTGTGCGGGGTAAAGCAGCCGCTTTCACGCGCCAGCGTGTCGATCAGCGCACGGGGAGAGCCAAGGCCGTATTCCGACCAGCCCTGGGTGTCTCCTTCGACCACGGCGATGGTGCCGAGGCTTTCGGTGCAGGAGGCAAGATCGACCGCATCGTCGTCATCGTCCTTGGCCTGAACCGGAGCCGCGATCAGCGCGGCCGAGACCATCAGGGCGGCGGCCAGCGTGCGGGAATTGGTCTTCGTCATCGTGATTCTCCCCTTGCATTCGATGGAGCGATGATGAGCCTCCGCCCGCACGCCAGCCACACACATGCCCTGTCATGGGCATGACAATCGCTGTTAGGTTCGTTGTCCGGCCACCTCAGCGCGGCACGCTTGCGCCGTCGCCGAAGGTGATCATCCCGCCCATCAGCTGCTCGGCCTGACGGATCGCCGCGCGGCGATCCTCCTGCGCCGAGGCGCCCTGGTTCGCGACGACGCCCGGCGGAACCATGCCGATGCCCGACAGGGTGTCGCCATTGCCGGACAGGCGCCCGCCCGCCGGGCTCCCGCCAGACCAGCGGCTCCAGTCCACCGGGGATATGGCCGCCGTGGCCGGCACCGGCGCCCTGCCGCGCGGCAAGGCCATGGCGGCGGCGGTGGTGGTGGCGACCGAAGCCGAAGGCACCGTGGTGCCCTCAGGAGCGTAGATCACGGCCCCCTGGATGCGCGGCAGCGAGAAGGTGCCGGGGAAGATCTGGTAGACCAGTCCCAGCCGCTCCTGCGGGTTCTGCCCGCCGAAGCTGCCGTAGAAGCTCATGTTGCAGCCCGATCCGGCGCAGCCTCGCCCGGTGCCGGTGACATTGGCCTGCAGGAACAGGTCGTTCGGCCCGGGCCCGGCGTTGATGATGTTCTGGAACGTGCCCTGATCGAAGCCCGTCGAGGCGAAATTGTAGGTCACGTTGCCGCCCGCCTCGGGCATGACGATCGTCCCGGCCGTGCGGTATTGCAACTGCGAGCCGAACCGGATCGAGAGTGAGCCGTCAAAGGTGCCCGGCGCGGATTCGCCGTTGTTGAACACCGGGTTGGTAGCGGCGTAGACGCGGTAGTCGATCTGCCCGCTGGTCGGCAGGCTGCCCACCATCGGGGCCATCACCACATAGGGCAGGCCATCATTGGCGGCATAGGTGTTGGTGCCGCCCCGGAACGTCGCGGTGCCGCCTGCAAAGCGGCCCAGCACCGCGCGCTCGTCACCCGCGACATCCACCGCAGGCGCGGTTCCGGCGCGCAGATCGCCGGCCGTCTCTAGCGCACCGCTCGCTCCGACCACTGCGGCCTGATTGCCCGGCTGGCTGTTGCCGCCATCGGTGGCATAGGCGCGGCCGGTATTGGCCGGGAAGCCGCCGAGGTAGCGGGTCAGTCGGCCGCTGGCATCGCCGCCCCCGATCGCCTGGCCGCGCGCGAAGGCGGCAGTGCCGTTGATGAAGCCCTGCGGCGTCACGGTCTGCTGGCGGATCGCGTAGGACAGGCCTGCGCCGCTCGCGCCGTCACCCGACAGGAAGCCCTGCACGAAGCTGAGACAGCCCCCGGCACAGAAGCTGCCGGCAAGGTTGGTGGTGGTGACTTCGGGGTTGGACGCGCCCGAGCTGAACACCCCGTTCGCCCCGATCAGCAGCCGCGACTGACTGACATCGGTCACCCCACCATCGGTGGCCATGCGGATCTGGTCCGCTCCGCTGGTGACGGTCAGGTCAAGCCCGAAGCGCGCGGTGCTGCCGAACTGCACCGCGGCCGAACCGGCAATCGATCCGGTAGAGGTGCCTTCCCCGCTACGGGTCGGGGTGGTCTGGCCCACGAGGTTGTAGGCGATGGTGCCGCTGGTGGGGATGTTGCTGAGCGCATCGCCCGCGATCACGTGCCAGCCGCCATTGGGGCCGACCGGATCGAAGGCGGTCTCGCCGTAATAGTTACCCGTCGGCGTGCCGTTGGCCCAGCGTGTCCAGGTCACACCCGCCGCATTGCCGCTTTCGACAATGGCGGTGCTGCCCTGGCTGAAGACTTCCTGAGCGCGGCTCTGATAGCCGACAATCCGGCCCTGATCGTCCACCGTCACGCTGCCGCCGGACACTGCATCATCGCCGATGAACAGGTTGGCGAAGGCAAGGTTCTGGCCCGGGCGGGTGGTGGTGGAGCCGCCGCCATTGCCGCCGCCCCCATTGCCGCCACCCCCGTTGCCACCGCCGCCGAAGGTGCGGGTCGGCCCGG
>CAZQOO010000084.1:0-10769 GCA_964594845.1 uncultured Porphyrobacter sp.
CGCACCAGCGGCGAGATCCGCCTGTCGAATTTCCTGCTCTGGCAATCGGCCTATGCCGAGATGCTGTTCGTCGACACGCTTTGGCCCGATTTCGAGCCTGCGCACCTGACGCAGGCGCTCGATGATTTTGCCCGGAGGGAGCGGCGCTATGGCGGGCGCTGAAGTGCGCAAGCAAGCCGTGTCCGATCTGCCGGTGCGGCTCGGCTCGGCGATCGTGATGCTGGTGATTTCCGCCGGGGCACTGTGGCTCGGCGGGTGGTTCTGGACCGGATTCGTCGGCGTGCTGGCGCTCGGCGTGCTGTGGGAATGGAACCGGCTGGTGAGCCGCTTCGGCGCCTCGAACATCGCCGAGACGCTGTGGTTCTTCGGCGGCGTGATCTACATTGGCGGGGCCGCGCTGGCGATGCTGGCGCTGAGGAACGGCGCGCAATTCCTGCCTGTGAACGGCCAGAGCCTCGGTTATGGTCCGTTCGAGGTGCTGATCGGCTACATCGCGCCGATCATCGCGGTCGATGCCGGAGCCTATTTCGCGGGCCGTGCCATCGGCGGGCCCAAAATCGCGCCCAAGATCAGCCCGTCCAAGACCTGGGCGGGGCTGGCCGGCGGGGCGCTGGCGGCGGGGCTTGTGGGGCTTGGCAACGAGTTGGCCGATTTCGGGCCGGCGGCCGGCTCGCCCGGTTACGACATGGTCAGTCTGGCGCTGGCGCTGGCAGCGGGCCTGCTCATCGCGGTGGTGGCGCAGACCGGCGATTTCTTCGAAAGCTGGATGAAGCGGCGGGCTGGGATGAAGGACTCGAGCAACCTCATTCCCGGCCATGGCGGCCTGTTCGACCGGCTCGACGGCTTCCTTGCGGTGTTCTTCGTGCTGTTTGTGATTGCCTTGGGCCTGCGTTTGCTGGGATGATGCGACGATGACCCGCTCGCTCACACTGCTCGGCGCCACCGGCTCGATCGGCGCATCGACCCTCGATCTGGTGCGCCGCAATCGTAGCGAATGGCGCATCGAGGCTCTGACCGCCCATTGCAGCGCGGCCGAGCTGGCGGCTCTGGCGATCGAATTCGACGCGAAGCTCGCGGTGGTGGGCGACGAGACCTGCCTGCCCGAATTGCGCGCGGCGCTCGGCAACAGCGGGATCGAAGCGGCCGGCGGCGCGCGGGCGCTTGTCGAAGCGGCAGCGCGGCCGGTGGACATGACGGTGGCGGCGATTGTCGGCTGCGCGGGGCTCGCCCCGGTGATGGCGGCGGTGGAGCGCGGCGGTACCATCGCGCTCGCCAACAAGGAAGCGCTGGTCTCGGCGGGCGAGGTGCTGATGGAGGCGGTGGCTAGGCACGGCGCGACGCTGCTGCCCACCGATTCCGAACACAACGCGATCTTCCAGTGCCTTGCCGGAAACCGGATCGAGGATGTGGCGCGCATCACCCTGACAGCCAGCGGCGGGCCCTTGCGGACATGGAGCGCCGAGCGCCTCCACGCCGCCACGCCTGCGGAAGCGGTCGCGCATCCCAACTGGTCGATGGGCACCAAGATCAGCGTCGATAGCGCGACGATGATGAACAAGGGGCTCGAATATATCGAGGCCTATCACCTCTTCCCGGTCGGGCTGGAGAAGCTTGCTATCGTCGTCCACCCGCAGAGCGTCATCCACTCGATGGTCGAATTCCGCGACTGTTCGACGCTGGCGCAGCTGGGCCCTTCGGACATGCGCGTGCCGATTGCCTCGTGCCTCGCCTGGCCGCAGCGGATGGAAACGCCGCTCAGCCCGCTCGATCTTTCCGCTATCGGTCAGCTCACCTTCGAGGCGCCCAACGAGGCGCTGTTCCCTGCCACGCGCCTCGCCCGCGAAGCCATTGCGGCAGGCGGGGCCGCGCCTGCGATCCTCAATGCCGCGAACGAAGTGGCGGTGGCCGCATTCCTCGCCGGTCAGATAAGGTTCACCCGGATTGCCGCATTGGTCGAGGAAACCCTCGAGCGCAGCAATGATGCCCCGCGCCCGGCGAGCCTCGATGAAGTGCTCGCCGTCGATCAATCGGCTCGCAGGCAAGCCATGAGCCTGCTGGAGAACACAGCCCTTGTTTGAATCGCCCCCCTTCTGGATGTACGTGGCCGGCTTCCTGCTGCTGCTCGGGCCGCTCGTCACGCTGCACGAGCTTGGCCACCTGCTGGTCGGGCGCCTGTTCGGGGTGAAGGCGGAAGCCTTCTCGGTCGGGTTCGGCAAGGAAATCGCCGGCTTCACCGACAAGCTCGGCACCCGCTGGAAACTCTCGGTGCTGCCGCTGGGCGGCTATGTCCAGTTCCAGGGCGACATGAATCCGGCGAGCATCCCCGATCCTTCCGCGCCGAAGGAGGAGGGGAGCTTCCAGCACGCCGCCTTGTGGAAACGCGCAGCTATCGTGGCGGCGGGGCCGGTGACGAACCTTGTGGTTGCGATCCTGATCTTCGCGGCCTTCTACGCCATTCTCGGCAAGCCGGTGATCGAGGGTGCGGAGGATTCGCGCACCATCGGCGGCTTTGCCGAACAGAGCGTGGCAAAGGCCGCGGGGATGCAGGTAGGCGACACGATCATCGCCATCGACGGCACGCCGGTGAAGGACTTCGATCAGTTGCGTACCGCAGTCGGCCTGCATCCGGCGCGCAAGATGGTGTTCACCGTCGAGCGCAATGGCGAGGCAATCGATTATCCCCTCACCACCGCGCGGGTCGTCAGGACCGATGAATTCGGCAATGCAACCGCGGTCGGGCAGATCGGGGTCGCCCCGGCGGGCGGGAAATATGTGTTCGAGGATGTCGGACTGCTTCAGGCAGTACCGCTCGCCGTCAAGCAGAGCTGGGACCTGATGGGCATGATGGTCACCGGCATCAAGCAGATCCTTCTCGGCGACCGATCTTTCCAGGAACTGGGCGGGCCGCTCAAGATCGCCAAGTATTCGGGCGAGCAGATGAGCCTTGGTGTTGCGGCCTTCATCAACTTCGCCGCGCTGATCTCGCTTAATTTGGCATTCATCAACTTCTTGCCAATCCCCGCGCTCGATGGCGGGCATCTGATGTTCTATCTGGTTGAGGCGATCCGTCGCAAGCCGGTAGGGCCGCAGGCGACCGAATGGGCCTATCGCACCGGTATTGCGCTGGTGTTGATGCTGATGGTGGTGGTGACAGTGAATGACCTCTTTTCGCTGCCACTGTTCGGGTCCTGACCCGTTATCTGCAAAAAGCTGCGGTTTGCCGTGGAAAGCCTGCATCGCAGCGCACCACCCTCGGCCTCGCGGCTTGATTGCGCGGCGTGCATCGGGCAGAGGCTTCCCCCGAGCGCGCCCGGTTTCGCGGGGGCGGATCACTCTCAGGTTGGACGGGACTTTAGCTGCATGAACCCTATGAGCGAGACAGGCCGCGGCCCGACCAGCGGCCAGACCGGCACTTCGCGCACCCTGTCCCGGGCCGGACGGCTCGCAGTGATGCTGACCTGCGGCTCGATCCTTGCAGGCGTGCCCGGCGCGGCTTTCGCGCAGGACACTGCCCAACCGGCACCTGCGCCGGCGCCCGCGGCTCAGAGCAATACCATCCGCACCATCTCCGTGGTCGGGGCCGAGCGGCTCGAGCCGACCACCATCCTCAGCTACATCCGCCTGCGCGTCGGGCAGGAATACACCTCGGCCGCCGCGGACGAGGCGCTCAAGGACCTCGGCGCGACCGAGCTGTTCGCCAATTTCTCGATCCGCAACGACAACGGCAATGTCGTCATCACCGTGACTGAGAATCCGGTGATCAACCGCATCGTGCTGGAAGGCAACGAGCGGCTGAAGGAGGACAAGATCCTCCCCGAAATCAAGCTCGCGCCGCGCCAGATCTTCACCCGTTCCAAGGTCCGCGCGGACGTGGCCCGCATCATCGAACTCTACAAGCGTCAGGGCCGGTTCGCCGCGCAGGTGGAACCGAAGATGGTGCAGTTGCCGCAGAACCGCGTCGACATCGTGTTCGAGATTTCCGAAGGGCCCAAGTCCAAGGTCCGCCAGATCAACATTCTCGGCAACGAGAAGTTCTCCGATGGCGATCTTCGCGGCGAGATGGTGACCAAGCAGGCACGCCTGACCAGCTTCTTCAGTTCGAACACCAGCTACGATCCCGATCGTCTCGCCTTCGACCAGCAGAAGCTGCGCCAGTTCTACCTGACCGAAGGCTATGCCGATTTCCGCGTCGTTTCGGCGGTGGCGGAGCTCACGCCCGATCAGAAGGACTTCATCATCACCTACGTGGTGGAAGAGGGCGAGCGCTACAAGTTCGGCGAGGTCAACGTCGACAGCCAGTTGCGCGACTTCGACAGCGAAACGATGAGCGCTCAGCTGCCGATGAAGACCGGCGACTGGTACAACGCCAAGTCGGTCGAGGACACGGTCGAGCAGCTGACCGAGCTGGCGGGCCGTTTCGGCTATGCCTTTGCCGACGTCCAGCCGCGCTTCCGCGCGAACAAGGACGACCTGACGATGAACATCACGTTCATCCTGCGCGAGGCGCCGCGGGTTTACGTCGAACGGGTGGACATCAACGGGAACACGCTGACGCAGGACAAGGTCGTGCGCCGCGAGTTCCGTATCGCCGAGGGCGATGCCTTCAACAGCCTCGCCGTGCAGCGTACCACGGCGCGCATCAACTCGCTGGCCTATTTCCAGGAGAACTTCGAGGTCAGCCAGGTCGAAGGCAGCGCGCCCGACCGGATCGTGCTCGAAGCCAATGTCGAGGAACGCCCGACCGGCGAATTGCAGTTCTCGGCCGGCTTCTCGTCGATCGAACAGTTCATCCTTGCCGGTTCGATCCGCCAGCGCAACTTCCGCGGGCGCGGGCAGACCATCGGCCTCAGCGTCAACTATTCGCAGTTCTCGCGTTCGGCGCAGGTGAGCTTTGCCGAACCCTATCTGTTCGATCGCAACATCTCGGCCGGGGTGGATATCTACCGGCGCGATTTCAACAGCTTCAACTTCACCAACCGCGATCGCAACACCACCTTCCGGCAGTCCACCACCGGTTTCTCGGCGCGTGCGGGCGTGCCGCTGACCGAATACATGTCGCTGGTCGGCAGCTACACGCTCAACTACGAAGACGTGACGCTGGACGAGAACCAGTTCTTCTCCGATCTCGATGGCGACGGGACGCGCGAATGCGATCCGCTGCTTGCCGGCCGCTTCCTGTGCGACGCGATCGGCACCCGGCTGAGCTCGATCCTCGGCCTCAGCCTCAACTACAACTCGCTCAACTCGCGCATCCGGCCGACCCGCGGCAAGACCATCTCGCTGAGCGGCGAATGGGCCGGGCTGGGCGGCGATGTGCGCTATGTCCGCTTCCGCGGGCGCGGCCAGCAGTTCTGGAACGTCGGCAATTCGGGCTTCATCTTCTCGGTCCTGCTTGAAGGCGGCACCATCATCCCGCTGCAGGAGCGTCCCGGCGCCGGTGTCGATGACGTGCTGCTGACCGACCGCTTCTTCCTCGGCGAGCCGCAGTTCCGCGGCTTCGCGATCCGCGGTGTCGGGCCGCGGGTGCTGACCCAGCGCTACGAGGAGGATGCCAACGGAAACCCGGTGCTCGTGACCGCGCGCAATCAGACCCGCGACGACGCTATCGGTGGGCGCAACTACTATCTCGGCCGCGCCGAGCTGGAGATTCCGCTTGGCACCGGTGCCCGCGAGCTGGGCCTGAGGCCTTCGATCTGGGCCGATATCGGTGCGCTGTGGGGCGTGGAAACGCCTGTGCTGCAGGACAACCCCAACGGGCTGCAGCAACGCGATGCCCAGGGCAACCTGCTCTATGTCACCCCGCGGCTTGACGCCAACGGCGATCCGGTGCTGGTCAACGGCCAACCGGTGTTCGATCCGACCACCAACCCGCTTGCACCCGACGGCACGCCCAACACCGCGATCATCCGTCCGGGCAGCGCGATCAAGGAAACCTTCCTCGGCAATTCGCCCAGTCCGCGCATTACCGCCGGGATCGGGGTCAACTGGAATTCACCTTTCGGTCCGTTCCGCATCGACTTCGCCCAGACCATCCGCAAGGTCCCGGGCGATGACGAGCGCCAGTTCACATTCAACGTAGGAACCCAATTCTGATGACTATTCTCTCCAAGCTGATCGCCCCGGCAGCGGTGGCGCTGTGCGCCGTGGCTGCCGTGCCCGCCCAGGCCCAGGTCGAAGGCCGCATCGCGACGGTCGACATCTCGCGTGCCGTGCTCGGCACCACCGCCTTCCAGACCGCCTACGAGCAGGTCAACCAGACCTATGCCCAGCAGAACGAGCTGCGCCGCACCAAGGCGCAGGAGCGTCAGACCCTGCTCCAGTCGTTCGACACCAACGGCGACAAGCAGGTCGATGATGCCGAGCTGGCCGCCAAGCAGAACTCGCCGCAGTTCACCCAGCTCCAGACGCTGGAGCAGGAGATCCAGGCCCTTACCAACCAGATCGACGCCGCCCGCGTCTACGCGGTCGAGCAGGTGATCCTCCAGTATGGTGCGGCGCTTCAGGAAGTGGTGACAAAGCAGCAGATCAAGGTCGTGCTCGATCCCAACTCCCTGCTGTTTGTCGCGCCCGAGGCCGACGTTACGCAAGCGATCACCACCGCGCTCAACGCCAAGGTGCCCTCGGTCGGCATCGTCCCGCCGCAGGGCTGGCAGCCGGCGCGCGAGAGCGTGCAGCTGTTTCAGGAAATCCAGCAGCGTCTGATGACCGCCCAGCTGCTCCAGCAGCGCCAGCAGCAGCAGCAGCAGGGCAACCCGCAGGCACCGGCTGGCCGCTGAGGCCGGCTGCACGCTGCGCGAAGGAGCAAGCGATGAGCGAGGGTGAAACCCGCCAGCCCGACCTTGTGGATTACGATATCGGCAAGATCCTGAAGGCCTTGCCGCATCGCTATCCGCTGCTGCTGGTTGATCGCGTGCGGTCGATCACGCTTGGCGAGCGGATCCACGCGGTCAAGGCCGTGAGCATGAACGAGCAGTTCTTCCAGGGGCATTTCCCGGGTGCGCCGATCATGCCGGGCGTGCTCCAGATCGAGGCGCTGGCGCAGGCCGCCGGCATCCTCGGGATCGAGACGATGGAACTGGCCGGGACCGGCAAGCTGGTGATCTTCATGGGGATCGAAAACGCCAAGTTCCGCGCCCCCGTGACACCCGGCTGCCTGCTCGATCTTTACGTCGAGTTCACCCAGAAACGCAGCCGCGTCTACAAGTTCAAGGGTGTGGCGAGCGTCGAGGGGAAGACGACCTGCGAGGTCGAATTCACCGCGATGATGGTGGATAGTATTTGATTTGCGCGGGCCCCTCCGGGCCCGCGTCCTCGGTGCTGTTCCCTCCGCTTTGCTGCGGGGCACCTGCGGCTCGCGCCGTGCGCTCGCGGTGCCTGCGGCACCGATCCATGCACTTTCTCCGAGGGTCCTCCCGGTATCGGTTGCGTAGCGACCGCAAGGCCGACTGGCCGCCCGCAGCGGAAGCGAAGCTGAACCGCCAAAGGCGGGGCACCCGCCCGCAGGGCGTGTGAGCGAGGATTTCGCAACCCGGAGGGGTTGCGGAACACAAAGACTCAGCAGGCGGGGTTGCCTTTCAAGGCAAACCCCGCTAGCAGCCGCGCTTCCCGTTTCATAGCACCGCCGGTCGGCACCGGCGAAAGCTGACAAGGAATTGCGTCATGAAGGCCGAAGGGCACCCCGACTATCACATGATTACGGTCAAGATGACCGATGGCACCGAATACCAGACCCGTTCGACCTGGGGCAAGGAAGGCGACGTGATGTCGCTCGAAATCGACCCCCTGAGCCACCCGGCATGGACCGGCGGCAAGCAGCAGGTTTCCGAAGGTGGTCGTGTGGCCGCGTTCAACAAGCGCTTCGGTGGCCTCAGCCTCAAGAAGTAAGCTTCATCACAAGCTGCGCGGGTCTCGGCCCGCAACGAGGAGGGCGGCCCGACGGGGTCGCCTTTTTCGTTTCTGGTCTTGGTCGCGCTTACGCGTGGACGGTCTGTCGTTCACCGGGTGAACGCGATCACTACGCCGCGCATTTGATGCAGCGCGTCGCCACCGGCTGGGCTTCGAGCCGCTCGGCGCCGATCTCCGCGCCGCAATTTGCGCAGGTTCCATAGGTGCCGTTCTCGATCCGGGCGAGCGCCGCGCGAATCTGGGCGGCTTCGGCGCGCAGCACATCGTCGATCCCTTCGAGCGCCTCGTCATCGGCCAGATCGACCGCCTGTTCGGAGAAATCGGCATCCAGCGGCCTGCGCAGATCGTCCTCGATCTCCTCCGAACGTCCGGCCAGTTCGGCCAGCCTTGCCTGCAGCTTGGTGGCCAGTGCGGTGTAGTCGGTCATCATCCCCTCCACGGTTTTTCGCGATACCACTTGGTGATCACGTATTTGACGCCCTTTCTGACCTTCATGCCGTGATGGAGCGTCGCCGGGTTGACGTTTCCGTCCGCCAGGCAGTTGTTCCAGCACAGCAATTTTCCGATCTCCGGCTGAAAGGTCTTGTCGAGCACCTTGAAACGGGTAGCACCGCCCGCAGCGACTTCATTGAGATAGATCATGAAAGTCCAGGTGCGGTTGCCCGACAGCGTGCAGAACTTCGCGAAGTCGCGCCCGCCCGGGGTGAAATAGTCGGTGTGCGGCTTGAACTCCTGCCCCTCGGCATAGCGCTGCCCCTGCAAGGGCTCGCCAAAGGCCGGATCGAGGCCGGAGAGCTGCGCGATCATCGCCTCGATCCGTTCGACCGGAGGCAGCCCGGAAGCCAGATCGCAGGTCTCGCTGGTGCGGAAATAGGCATCGCCATTGTCGTCGGCGATGGTCGAGGGGCGGCGACCGGCATCGATCAGCGCGATCAGTTCGGCGCACAGGGCGGGATCGGCAAAGCCGCGCAGCTGGAACAGTTCGGCCTTCGGAGTCGGCAGGCGCTGCACGCCGTCATGCGCGGACAGACGTGCGGCGATGGATTCGCTGGTCCCGGTCATGGCTTCAAGGATAGTTGGCCAGACCGCCGGCGCAACGATTTCGCGCCTCGCGAAACAATCTTGCGCGAGAGCTTGCGGAAAACAGTTTTCGCTTCCCATCGGCAGGCCTTTGTGCAAGAGGCTCGCGCCCGCCCAAAGCGCACTTGACCGGGCGCGTGCCTTGCGTAAACCGCGCGCCTCTAGCGCGGGCTTGGCAGCGACCGGGAAGGTTGTTTTCGGGCAGGGGCGTGTGGCGATCATAGCTCAGTTGGTTAGAGCGCCGGTTTGTGGTACCGGAGGTCACGGGTTCGAACCCCGTTGGTCGCCCCATCTTCCTCTTCCCCTGTCACGCTGTCCCGCGCCGGAAACGGGGACACGCTGATGACCGCTTTCTGGGCCGAGCCCGATTTCGACGCGCACGAATGTGTGCAACTGGTGCATGACCGTGCGAGCGGCCTGACCGCGATCATCGCGATCCATTCCACCCATTGCGGCCCCGCCGCGGGCGGCACCCGCTTCTGGCATTACAACGATCCCGCTGGCGCCATGCGCGATGCGCTGCGCCTGTCGCGCGGGATGAGCTACAAGAACGCCATGGCCGGCCTGCCGATGGGTGGCGGCAAGGCGGTGATCCTTGCCGATGAACAGCGCATCAAGACCCCTGAAATGCTCGCCGCCTTCGGCGATGCGGTCGAGGCGCTAGGCGGCCGTTATGTCACGGCCGAGGATGTCGGCATCACCGAAGCGGACATGGTCGCGGTTGCCCAGCGCACGGCGCATGTCTCGGGGCTTCCGGTGGCGGGCGAGGGCAGTGCGGGCGGCGATCCCGGCCCCTTCACCGCGATGGGCATCTTCCTCGGCATCAAGGCAGCGGTCCGCCACAAGCTCGGCAAGGACAGCCTCGCGGGCGTCCATGTCGCGGTGCAGGGCACCGGCTCGGTCGGCGGCGGCGTGGCGCGGCTGCTGGCCAAGGATGGCGCGAAGCTGACGCTCGCGGATATCCATGCCGAACGCGCCGCCGGTCTTGCGCGCGAACTGGGCGGGCAGGCCGTGGCGTCCGAGGCGATCATGTCGGTCGGCTGCGACGTGTTCAGCCCCAATGCGCTGGGCGCGATCCTCGACGAGGAGGGGATTGCCCGGCTCGACTGCGCGATCGTTGCGGGCGGCGCCAACAACCAGCTGGCCCGCCCCGAGCATGGCGCGCTGCTGGCGGAGCGCGGCATTCTCTATGCCCCCGATTACGTGATCAATGCGGGCGGGATCATCTCGGTCGCGCTCGAATATCTCGCCCGCCGCGAGGGTGCACCGGCCGACATCAACGAGGTGCGCAAGCGCCTCGCGCAGATCCCCGGACGGCTCGAATCGATTTGGGCCGAAAGCGATGCCACCGGCACGCCGTCCGATGTGGTCGCCGACCGGATGGCCCAGAAACTGATCGGTCGCAGCTGATCGGACGCGGTTGAAGGCGCGGGCACTGGGGGGAACTAATCGGGGCGTGCATGAATTGCAGTCTTGTCCCTGACGGGTGTAAGGCTACAAGCCCCGCCAGACCCTAACGCCATGCACATCTACGCAAACCCCACCCGATTCCTCGCCCTGGCAAAGTGGCTGATGCCGCTGCTGTTCTGGAGCGGGCTGGCGCTGTCGCTCGGTGCGATCGCGTGGGGCCTGTTCGTGGTCCCGCCCGACCGGCTGATGGGCGAGACCGTGCGCATCCTGTTCATCCATGTGCCCGCCGCCTGGCTGGGCATGGGCGGATGGACCGGGATCGCGATTTCCAGCGCAGCCTTGCTGATCTGGAAACATCCGCTCGCGGGCATTTC
>CAZQOO010000085.1:0-5859 GCA_964594845.1 uncultured Porphyrobacter sp.
TCGGGGGACAGCACCTGCATGTAGCGGGCGAGCACCACCAGTTCCGCGTCCGTCTCCTCCGCCAGCGCACGGAACTTCGCCTCGGCGGCGGGCTTGGTCTCGGGGGTGACGGGAATGTGGTGGAAGGGAATGTCACCGATATCCACCCGGATCGCGCTTCCACGCGGATGGTTGGAGACGATCGCCACCGGATCGATCGCCAGCTCGCCGGTGCGCCAGCGGTAGATCAGATCGACAAGGCAGTGATCGAACTTGCTGACGAGGATGATGGTACGGCGCGGCCGATCTTCGGTGACCATCTCCCAGTCCATTCCGAACGCGCCCGCCAGAGCGGCAAAGTCCGCCCGCAGGCCCTCTGCGGTCGAGCCGTCGGGATCGAACACCACGCGCATGAAGAAGCGGTCAGTCCCGCCCGCTTCGGCGCGATCATTGAACTGCTGCGCGTCGAGGATGTTGCACCCGCGCTCGAACAGGAAGCCGGTGACCCGCGCGGTGATGCCGGGCCGGTCAGGACAGGCGAGGGTGAGGATCAGCGGTGCGGCCATGCTATTTCGCCAGCGCCGCCTCGCACTGGCTCATCAGCTCGGCGATGATCTCGGCGGCGGGTTCTTCCTTGGTCACCATGCCGACCGACTGCCCGGCCATGACAGAGCCGTTCTCGACATCGCCATCGATCACCGCGCGGCGCAGGGCGCCTGCCCAGAAGTGTTCGATCTGGAGCTGGGCCTCGCCCATGTCGACTTCGCCCGCATCCAGCAGCGCGGCAACTTCGCGCTGCTTGGCGGTGAACTCCTCGGTGCCCTTGTTCTTGAGCGCGCGCACCGGGATCACCGGCAGGCGCGGGTCGACCTGCACGCTGGCGACCGCCTCGCGGGCCGAGGCGCGGAAGAAGGCCTTCTTGAAATCGGGGTGGGCGATGCTTTCGGTGGCGCAGGCGAAGCGCGTGCCGAGCTGGACGCCCGCCGCGCCCATGTCGAGGTAGGAGGCGATGGCCTCGCCCCGGCCGATGCCGCCCGCAACAAAGATCAGATGGTCAGCCGCAAGCTCCGGCAGGATTTCCTGCGCGAGAACGGAGGTCGAAACCGGGCCGATATGCCCGCCCGCTTCCATCCCTTCGATCACCAGCGCATCCGCGCCCGAGCGCAGCAGCTTCTTGGCGAGTGCCAGCGTCGGCGCGAAGCAGATCACCTTGATTCCGGAATCGTCGGCTTTGATCGCCTCGACGCTGCCCTTGGGCGGGATGCCGCCCGCCAGCACCACATGGGTCACGCCATGCTTGCGGCACACCGCGATCAGATCGAACAGCGCGGGGTGCATGGTGATGAGGTTGACGCCGAAGGGCTTGGACGTGAGCGCCTTGGTCGCGGCGATTTCGGTGTCGAGCAGTTCGGGGGTCATCGCCCCGCAGGCGATCACGCCGAAGCCGCCCGCGTTGGAGATGGCGGCGACAAGGTTGCGCTCGCTCACCCAGCTCATCGCCCCGCACAGGATCGCGGTCTCGCAGCCGAGGAAGTCGGTCCCGCGCTTCATCATCGCGGCGGTGTGGGGATAGGTGTTCATGGAGGCGCGCCCTAGTCGGTTGTCGGGGAATAGACAATCCGCACGGCGGCGGCGGTCTGCTTGGCAAGGTCCACGGCGGCAGGCGCATCGGCGGCACGGGCCAGCGCCACGCCCATCCGGCGGTAAGGCCGGGTGACGGGCTTGCCGAAGATTCGCACATCGGTGTCGCCCAGCGCGAGCGCGTCGGCCAGCCCCTCGAAGGCGAAGCTCTCGCTCTCGCGGTCAGCGAGGATCACCGCCGAGGCCGCGGGGCGGGCGGCGATGCTGCCTGGCACCGGCAGGCCGAGGATTGCGCGGGCGTGGAGATCGAATTCGGTCAGGTCTTGGCTGGCGAGGGTGACCATGCCGGTGTCATGCGGGCGGGGGGAGAGTTCGGAGAAGATCACCTCCTCGCTCCCATCCTTATTCCGCGCTACGAAGAACTCGACCCCGTAGAGGCCCCAGCCACGCCCGCCGCCTTGCAGCGCCATGACGACCTTGGCGGCCATGTCATGCGCCTTTGCAAGGGCGGCGGCGCTCATCGCGGCGGGTTGCCAGCTTTCGCGATAGTCGCCGCGCTCCTGCCGGTGGCCGATCGGCGCGCAGAAGCTGTTGCCGCCTGCATGGCGGATGGTCAGCAGGGTGATTTCATAGTCGAAATCGATGAACTGTTCGCAGATCACCCGCGCGCGGTCGCCGCGCATGTTGGCGACGGCATACTGCCACGCGGCCTCCAGCGCATCTGGCGTGTCGACCTTGCTCTGGCCCTTGCCCGAGGAGGACATGACCGGCTTCATCACCAGCGGATAGCCGATCCGCGCCGCGACCGCCTGTGCCTCGGCGAAGCTTTCGGCATAGCCGTATTGCGAGGTGGTGAGGCCCAGCTCGCCCGCCGCCAGATCGCGGATCGCGTCGCGGTTCATGGTGAGCTGCGCGGCGCGGGCCGAGGGAACGATGGTGAAGCCTTCCGCTTCCAGCTCGGCCAGCATCTCGGTGCGGATCGCCTCGATCTCGGGGACGATCAGATCGGGGCGATACTTCTCCGCCGCCGCCCTGAGCGCTGCGCCGTCGAGCATGGAGAACACCTCGCGCGCATCCGCCACCTGCATCGCTGGGGCGTTGTCATAGCTGTCACAGGCGATCACCCGCGCCCCGAGGCGTTTGGCAGAGATGACGAATTCGCGGCCCAGCTCGCCCGAACCGAGCAGCAGGATGGTGGCAATGTGGCTCATGCGGGCGGTTTAGCGCACCGCCCGCGCGAGTCCAGTTATGCCACTCTGCGATGCCCCGCGATCGCCACCTGCTTGCCGCCGCCCGCGCGGGCCAGCACCAGTCCCAGCTCCGCCTCGCGCAAGGTCCAGTCGACTGTGCATTCGACACGTGCCAGCCCGGCACTGGCAGTCAGCTGCGGTGCCTTGGCCGAACCGGGTGCGGCCAGGGCGGAAAAGGTCTGCACCACATCCTCGGCCCATTCGCGCGCGGTGCGCAAGGTCATCTCGGGCAGCAGCACGCCGAAGCGCTCGCCATCGAGCTGCGCCACCTCGTGTCCGGGGAGAGCCATGGTCTCCAGGAACTTGGCGAACCCCCACAGCACTTCGTCTGCGGTGCGCTGGCCGTAGCGCATGAGAAGCGCGCGCATCCCGTCGACCGCGAAGATCGCGGCGATCTGCCCGCCGCCGCCCGCCAGGTGGCGCCTCAGGCTCGCGCAGAAGGCCTGGCGGTTGGCAAGGCCGGTGAGCGGATCGGTGACCGCACGGTTGTAAAGCTCGCCCTCCAGCAGCCGCAGCCGCTGGACCGAGCGCATCAGGCACAGCGCCCCGTCGGGGGTGCCAGCCGGGTCGGCGGCATCGTGCATCGGGCGCAGGCTGATCGCGTACCACTCCCGCCCGAGCGGCATCCGTGCATCGGCCACCTCGGCGGTGTTGAAGGGCGCGACCGGAAATTCGATCCAGCCGGGCCGGGTCTCGCCCGCCAGCACCGCACCGATATGCTCGCCCAGCGAGGCGGCGTGATCGGGTTCGGCCAGATCGGTGATGTGGGGGAGCAGCAGCGCCGCACTGAAATCGAGCCCCAACTCGGCAATGTTGCCCGATGCGTGAATGATGAACCCGCGCCGGTCGATCCTTATCACGATATCGCCGGACGCTTCCTCGATCAGGCCATGCAGCACGCGACCTTCAACGTCACTCAGACCAATTTTCATACCGACAGTGCCCCAGCGGTCCAACGAAAGATTCGCCAACTCGCTCTTAGTCAGATTTACTTGGTAACTAACGAAAGCTATTCAGGATCAACTTTTCCCCTGTTTCCCCGAATTCGACTCTTGATTTTGTTAGCTATGTAACCTTACCAGACTAAAAAACGAATCACCTCCGAGTTTGGTTTACCATATTTTTCAATACGGCCAGCAGTTCCATACGTATTGGGCGCGGTAAGTAGCCGCTTCTAGTTGCGGGAACCGCCGCTTCTCACAGTTCGATCATGATTCGCACGGCTGCGGGCGTGGTGCCGCAGGCCTCTGCGATGCGGCTCCGGCACTCTGTGATCAGTGCGGCGGCATCGGCCGTCTGGGTGCCGGCTTCGGTCAGATCCTCGGGCGCCGCGCCGAGCGTTTCGGCAATCGCTGCCATGCGTTCGGGCAGAGGGCGGGCCTTGCCCTTTTCCCATGCCCAGACGGTCGGCTTGCTGACCCCGAGGGCGGCGGCGACATCGGCCAGCGTCAGTCCAGCCTCGCGCCGCAGCCGGTTGAGCCGCACGCCCAGCGCCTCGCCTGCGGCGGTCTGTCCGGAGGGACCGGAGGGCGGCGCGGCGGCCGGCAGTTCGCCGACCGGAAGCCCCTGCAACTGCGCGGCCGCCAGCGCGCCCGCGCCAAGCGGGCGCGCAAAGGCGCAGCCGTGCAGGGCTTCGCTGCGCCACACCACTGCCGCCTCGACCGCGCCGACCTGCGGCAGATCAAGCGTCAGCGTCTCGCCGCGCGCCAGTTCGAGGCGGGTTTCAATGAGCAGCCCGGCGGCGGAAATGTTGTGGATGGTGACATTGGCCTCCCGCCCGTCGGGCAGGCTCCCACTGGTCTCCAGCCGCAGGGCCCGACGCGGGGCGCGGTGCAGACCACTGGACTGGCTTTCACCGGGCGTGGGTTGATCGAGATGTGCCTTGATAGCCATGGGGACGGGACTCCGCTTGCATGGGGGTGCGCAGCAGAGTCCGGCCCCAAAAGTTAAGGCCCGGTAACGGAACAGGGTTAATCGGGGTGAAGCGGGCTACCGGTCAGCTAACCGCATCGAGGCCATAGGCGGTGTGCAGCACGCGCACCGCGAGTTCGGTCTCGTCCTCGTCGATCATCACGCTGATCTTGATCTCGCTGGTCGAGATCGCCTGGATATTGATGCCGCGATCCGACAACGCGCGGAACATCGTGCTGGCAACGCCGGCGTGGCTCTTCATGCCCACGCCGACGACAGAGATCTTGGCGATCTTGCTGTCGGTGATGATGCGGTTGAAGCCGATCGCGTCGCGACGGTCTTCCAGCAGCGCCTGCGCACGGGCGAGGTCGGACTGCGGCACAGTGAAGGTCACATCGGTCTCGCCCTTGTCGCGCCCGACGTTCTGGATGATCATGTCGACATTGATCGAGGCCGCGGCGAGCGGTTCGAAGATGTTGGCCACCGCGCCGGGACGGTCAGGCACGCGGGTGAGGATGATCTTGGCCTCGTTCTTGTCATGCGCGATGCCGGTTACAAGCTGGCGTTCCATCAGGCCCTTCTCCACCAATTCGTCCATTTCTTCGTCCGAGACGATCATTGTCCCAGGCAGATCATCGGCGGGCGGTGCGCCTTCGCCGATGAAGCTCGACAGCACCTGCACCCGCACGCCTTCCTTCATGGCAAGGCCCACGGAGCGGGTCTGGAGCACCTTGGCCCCGACGCTGGCGAGTTCGAGCATTTCCTCGTAGGTCACCGCCTTCTGCTTCTTCGCCTTGGCGACGATGCGCGGGTCGGTGGTGTAGACGCCGTCGACGTCGGTGTAGATGTCGCAGCGGTCCGCCTTGATCGCCGCCGCCACCGCCACCGCCGAGGTGTCCGAACCCCCGCGGCCGAGCGTGGTGACGCGATTGTCTTCGGAAAGCCCCTGAAAGCCCGGGATCACCGCGATCTCGCCCGCTTCCATCGAGGCGATCAGCGCCTCGGCGTCGATCGATTCGACGCGGGCCTTGGCATGGGCCTCGATGGTGTGGATCGGCAGCTGCCAGCCGAGCCAGCTGCGCGACTTGCAGCCCAGCGCCTGCAAGGTCAGCGCCAGCAGCCCGCTGGTGACCTGCTC
>CAZQOO010000085.1:5869-8335 GCA_964594845.1 uncultured Porphyrobacter sp.
ACCACGTCAGACTCGGCCGGATCATAGAGCGGGTTGGCCTCGCGGCAGAAGTTCACGAGCCGGTCGGTCTCGCCCGCCATGGCGCTGACCACCACCGCGACCTGATCGCCGCGCGCGGCCTGCGCGCGCACGATGTTGGCGACGCGGCGGATGCGCTCCGTCCCGGCCATCGAGGTGCCGCCGAATTTCATCACGATACGTGCCAAGGGGTCCATGCTCCCGCTGGTGAGTGTTCGCGCGCGCTGTTAGGGTGGGTTCATGGGAAACGCAAACGTATCGAATGTAACTATCCGGCCAGAGGAAGCGGAATTCTTCAGCAAGCTGGCGCGTGACTGGTGGAACCCCAAGGGGCCGATGGCTTCGCTCCATCAGGTGAACCCGGTACGCCTCGCCTTCATCCGGGACGCGATTGACGCGCATTGGCCGGACGCGCGCGGCGCCATGCGGCCGCTGGCGGGCAAGTCGGCGCTCGATATCGGCTGCGGGGCCGGGCTGGTGTGCGAGCCGCTGGCGCGGCTTGGGGCCGAGGTGACCGGTGTCGATGCGGCGGGCGAGAATGTCTCGGCAGCGGCGGCCCATGCGGAAGCCGTCGGGCTCGATATCCGCTACATGGCGGGTGAGGTCGGCGCGCTCGACATCGGCACCTTCGATCTCGTCACCTGCGTCGAGGTGATCGAGCACGTGGCCGACAAGCCGGCCTTCCTGCGCGATGTCGCAGCGCGGCTGTGCCCTGATGGCCTGCTGGTCATGTCCACCCCCAACCGCACGGCGGCGTCACGCGTCCTGCTGGTCGGCGCGGCGGAGGCGGTGGGCTACGTTCCCAAGGGCACCCACCACTGGGAGGACTTCATAACCCCCGAGGAGTTCGAGGGCCTGCTGGCTGACGCTGGCCTGACGGTCACGGCCAAGCGCGGGATTGCATGGCGACCGGGCAAGGGGCTGCACCTGTCGGAGGATATGGCGCTTAACTACATTCTGAGCGCGCGGCGGGCCTAGGGGCAGCTCCGGAGCTTCAGCGGCCCGTCGCTGAACACCCCCGCGACGCCGGCCGCCTTGAGCATCTCCGCCAGCTTCACGTCGCCGCAGCCCTTGCCCTTGGGATCAGCGCCGGTGCGCAGCATCGCAGGAAGGAACTCGTTCTCGGGCCGAACCGTCCATGCGTGGACTGCCAGACCCGCTGCCCCGGCATCGGCCACCAGCGAGGTCGGCGTGCCATCGGGGTTCAGCACCAGCGCGATATGCGCGCCCACTGCATCGGCATATTTCGCCACTTCGGCAAGGCCGGTGGGCGTCACCATTTCGGCATAGCGCATCGCGGGCTCATCCGCCGGGCCTTCGCCTGGGGCGACCAGTTGCACCAGCCTGAACCCGCCGCCCCGCTGCTTGAGGCGCTGCAAAGGCGCGATCTCGAAGCTCTGGATGAACACCGGATCCGCGGCCGTGATGCCCAGCGCGCGCAGGTCGCGCAGCAGCAGATCGACCATGTCTATACCGGCGCTTTGCAGCAGGAAATCCGGGTGCTTCAATTCGGGGTAGAGCCCGATGCGGCGGCCTGTCGCGGCCTCCTTGGCGCGCACCAGCTTCACGATCTCTTCGAAGGTCGGCACCTGATACAGCCCGTCAAACCGCGCATTGGCCGGGCGCAGCGAGGGGATGCGCTCCTTGGCGCGCAGGGTGCGCAGTTCGGCGAGGGTGAAGTCCTCGGCAAACCAGCCCGCCACCAGCCGTCCGTCGATGGTCTTTTCGCGGCGGCGATCCTCGAACTCCTCGCGGGTGGCGACATCGGTGGTGCCCGACAGCTCGTTCTCGTGGCGCGAGACCAGCACCAGATCCTTGGTCGCGACGAGATCGGGTTCGATGTAATCCGCGCCCTGATCGATCGCCAGCTCATAGGCGGCGAGCGTGTGTTCGGGCCGCTCCGCGCTTGCGCCGCGATGGGCGATGATCAGCATCTCGCTGTCCTGCGCTACGGCCGGCGTGGCAGCGAGCAGCAGGGCGGCGAGGGTCATGCGCAGGTCAATCATGCAATGCTCCAATCGCGGCGCGCGCGGCGGCGAGCCGTTGTTCTCCCTGCCCGGAAATCCGCACGAAGGGCACTCCGGCATCCTCCAGCACCTGGCCAACAATGGTTGCGAACCTGTGACGCTCGGCGGGATCGCTGAAGAAGCGGGTGCCATCGTCGATCCACGGCAGGTCGGGTTCGAGCAGCAGATAGAGATCGGCTTTGGGCGCGGCCATCAGTTCTGCGGGGCGTGTCCCCAGCAGCATCTCGCACCACGCCGCGGTCATCAGCGCGTCGGTATCGACCAGCAGCAGCGGTCCGGCCCATTCGGCAGCGGCGGCAACCATCGCCTGCTGGGCCCGGCCGATCAGCAAAAGGTCGTCGAGAGACAGCGGCTCCTTGTGCGCCTCGCAATGGCTGCGGCCATATTCGCCGACGGTGAGCGCGCCGGTTTCGGCGGCGAG
>CAZQOO010000085.1:8435-10645 GCA_964594845.1 uncultured Porphyrobacter sp.
TCGCGCATCCATGCCAGCCGCGTCTCGCCCGCAATCGGATCATCGGGCAGCCAGCACACCAGCACGGTCAGCTCATCCACCAGCGCCCGCGCGGCGCGGATCAGCGCCATGTGGCCCGCGTGCGGGGGCATGAACTTGCCGAGCAGGAAGCCGCGTTTCGTCATGCCGCTATGACCTCGCCATCGCGCGCGGCCCGCGCCCAGGCGATCAGGCCCATGCTGGCCAGCCCGAGAAACACCACATAGAGCCCGGCGGTCAGATAGAGCTCGCGGTTCACATAGACCCCGATCGAAAGCACATCGATCGCGATCCACAGCGCCCAGTTCTCCACCCGGCGCAGCGCCAGCAGGATTTGCGCAACGACACTCGCCCCGGCGATGGTCGCGTCGGCATAGGGGAGCGCGGCGTCGGTGAAGCGCGCGATCGCCCAGCCAATGCCGAGGCTCGATCCGGCTATCAGCGCCAGCGCCAAGGCGCGCGCGCGCCAGCCCATCCACTCCACCTCCACCATCTGCGCAAGGCCCCCGGAGCGCGCCCAGAGCCACCAGCCCCAGCCCTGCACGACGAAGAAGAATACCTGCAAGCCCGCCTCGCCATAGAGCCGCGCCTGCCAGAAGATGACGAGGTAGAGCGTCACCATCGCCATGCCGAACGGGTAGTTCCAGATGCTGCGCCGCACGAGCAGGCCGACATTGGCGATGCCGAGCGCGACCGCGATGATTTCCAGCACGTTCATGGGGCGGGTTGCGGGATCAGCCGAGCGCGGCGGCCCAGTCGTCCGCCTTGAACCCGACCAGCAGCCCGCCCGCGTGCTCCACGATGGGCCGCTTGATCACCGAGGGGTTGGCGGCGAGCAGGGCAGGCGCGCTCGCCGCATCGGCGGCCTTCGCCTTGTCCTCGTCCGACAGCGCACGGAAGGTCGTGCCCTTGCGGTTGACGACGACATCCAGCCCAGCGGTCGCGATCCAGCCGGCGATGCGTTCCGGGTCTGCGCCTTCCTTCTTGTAGTCGTGGAAGGTGTAGGCCTTGCCCTGGCTGTCCAGCCACACGCGGGCCTTCTTGACGGTGTCGCAGTTGGGAATGCCGTAGAGGTGGATCACGCTAAACTTCCTCGTCATTGCGAGCAGCCGCAGGCTGCGCGGCAATCCATGGGCTCACACGCGAACGCCGCGCTGCGGGTGTGCCTCGTCCATGGATTGCTTCGTCGCTGACGCTCCTCGCAATGACGAGTGAGAGGGTCAAGAGCGCGGGGCGAGATGCGCGTCGGCAATCGCCACCGCCAGAGCGTCGGCCGCGTCGCTGCCCGCAATCTGCACACCGGGCAGCAGCACCTTCACCATCGCGGCAACCTGCGCCTTCTCGGCCCCGCCGGTGCCGGTCACCGCCTTCTTGACCAGCCGCGCGGCGTGTTCGTTCACCGTCAGCCCCGCTGCCCCGCAGGCCGCCAGCACGCTCCCGCGCGCCTGCGCCAGCTTGAGGGTCGATTGCGGGTTCTTGTTGACGAAGATTTCCTCCGCCGCGGCGCGGGCGGGGCGGTGCGCGGCGATCACTTCGGCAAGGCCCGCCTGCAAAGCTGCCAGCCGCTCCGCCATCGGCGCGGAAGTGTCGGTCGTGATCGGGCCGTTGGCGATGTGGCTGATGCGCGCGCCCTCGGCCCGTATCACGCCCCAGCCGGTGGAAGACAGCGAGGGGTCGAGGCCGAGGATGATCAGCCCAGCTTCTCCATCACCTCGTCCGAGATGTCATAATTGCCCCACACGGTCTGCACGTCGTCGTCGTCGTCGAGCGTGTCGATCAGCTTCATCAGCGTGGTCGCGGTCTCCTCGTTGACGTCGACGGTGAGCGAGGGCTTCCATGCCAGCTTCACATTGTCGGCCGGGCCGAGCACTTTCTCGAGCTCGCCCGCCACGCCGTGGAGCGCATCAGCGGCAGTCCAGATGGTGTGACCGTCCTCGGAGCTTTCCACGTCATCCGCGCCCGCTTCGATCGCAGCTTCGAGCACCTTTTCCTCGTCGCCGACTTCGGCCTTGTATTCGATCATCCCGCGCCGTTCGAAGCCATGCGACACCGAGCCTTCGCTGCCGAGGTTGCCGCCGTTCTTGGAGAAGGCGGTGCGGACATTGGTGGCGGTGCGGTTGCGGTTGTCGGTCAGCGCCTCGACGATCAGCGCGACCCCGGCCGGGCCGTAGCCTTCGTAGCGGATTTCCTCG
>CAZQOO010000086.1:0-10194 GCA_964594845.1 uncultured Porphyrobacter sp.
CGGGTCTCGCACGCGGTGCACAGCGCGCTCTTCAATTCGCCATGCATGTGCAGCACGCGTGCCGACCCACCGCGTTCGTGGAGGTCATCGACGTTCTGGGTCACCAGCAGCAGATCGCCGGAAAACTCCCGCTCCAGCCGCGCCAGCGCCAAGTGCGCCGGGTTGGGCGCGACATCGGCGAGCGCGGCGCGACGCATATCGTAGAAATTGAGCACAAGATTGGGATTGCGCGCGAAGCCCTCGGGCGTGGCGACGTCCTCCACCCGGTGCTGTTCCCACAGCCCTCCGGCGCTGCGGAAGGTATCGATCCCGCTCTCGGCCGAAATCCCTGCGCCGGTGAGGATGACGATGCTGCGTGGGCCGTCCATTTTTCCACCCGTTCGCCCTGACCTTGTCGAAGGGCTGCCTTTCCCTTTACGGGAGTAGAAGAAAGGGCGGGGCTTCGACAAGCTCGGCCCGAACGGAGGTTTGCGCAATGCTGCAATTCGGAGTGATCGGGCACAAGGGCCGCATGGGGCAGGCGCTGGAGGCGGCGATCACGCAGGCGGGCCATGTGCTGTTTGCGGGCGTTGATGCCGGGGGCAGCATCGGACCCTTCGCCAGCCAGTGCGACGTGCTGGTCGATTTCTCCGCTCCGCAAGCCCTCGCTGCCAATCTCGGCGCGGCAAGGCAAGCGGGCAAGCCGATCGTGATCGGCACCACCGGGCTGGAAGAGCCGCATTTCGTGATGCTGGCCGAGGCCGCTCGCGCGGTGCCGGTGCTGCAATCGGGCAATTTCTCGCTCGGCGTCACGCTGATGGCCCATCTGGTGCGCGAGGCGGCCGCGCGGCTCGGGCCGGACTGGGATATCGAGGTTCTGGAGATGCACCACCGCATGAAGGTCGATGCGCCCTCTGGCACCGCCAAGCTGCTGGGCGAGGCGGCAGCGGCGGGGCGGGGCATCACCCTCTCGGACAATATGGAGAGCGGCCGTCACGGGATGACCGGCGCACGCGCGGAAGGCGCGATCGGCTTTGCCACCCTGCGCGGCGGGACCGTGGCGGGCGAGCATTCGGTGATCTTCGCGGGCAGCGAGGAACGCCTGACGCTCTCGCACTCGGCCGAGAACCGCATGATCTTCGCGCGCGGTGCGGTGCGGGCGGCCGAGTGGCTGACCGGCCAGAGCGCCGGGCGCTACACCATGAACGACGTGCTGGGGCTGTGAGGCTTGACCGCCCGCCGCCAGGCTGTATTGCATAAGCAACACACCAGGGATCACACAGCATGACGAATACGCTCACCCCCGCGCAGGAAGCCGCGCGGCTGGTCGACAGCCTCGGCCCCGAGGCATTGGCCAGAGCCGAGGCCTACACCACAGGCAACCACTGGGTGCTGCTGGCGGGCGTGGTCGTGTCGCTGCTGGTGGCCTTGATCATGGTGCGCCTGAAACTGCTCGATCGGATCGCGGCGCGCTTTGCCCGGCCCGAGCGGTTCCTTGCCACCTTTACCGTCAGCGCGGCCTTCCTCGTGATTTCGAGCGTGATCGCCCTGCCGTGGACGATCTACACCGATTGGCACCGCGAGCGCGCCTATGGTCTCTCCAGCCAGCCGATCGGCGACTTCCTCGGCCAGATGGCGATCAGCGAGGCGATCAGCCTGATGCTGGGCGGGCTGTTCCTGACCGGGGTCTATGCCCTGATCCGCAAGACCGGCAAGCGCTGGTGGCTGTGGAGCGGCGGGCTGGCCGGGGTGGTGACTCTGCTGGGTCTGCTCGCCGGGCCGCCGCTGATCGAGCCGCTGTTCAACGAATACAAGCCCGTGCCCCCGGGCGAGGTGCGCGATGCGCTCGAACGGATCGCCGATGATGTCGACATCCCCAAGGACCGCATCTTCATGTATGACGGCTCGCGACAGTCCGATCGCTTCACCGCCAACGTTTCGGGCATCGGGCCGGCCGCACGGATCGCGATTTCCGACGTGGCGTTGAAGGAAGCGAGCCTTGCCGAGGTGCGCGCGGTGACCGGGCATGAGGCGGGGCATTACAAGCTCGGTCACGTATGGCGCTCGGTCGTGCTGCTGCCGCTGCTGGCGGTGCTGTTCTTCTTCCTGCTCGACCGGCTTTTTGTCCCCAGCGCGCGCCTGCTCGGAAGCGATGCGCGGCTCGACGAACCGCGCGGCCTGCCGGTGTTTGCCGTGGTGGGATCGGTGCTCGGCCTGCTGGCGACGCCGGTCACCAACACCCTCACCCGCATCGGCGAGACCGAGGCCGACCAGTATTCGCTGGAGACCGTGAACGAGCCCGATGCGCTCGCCACCGCGCTGGTGAAGACCGCCGAATACCGCTACCCGCGCCCCTCCGCACTGCAGGAGGCGCTGTTCTACACCCACCCCTCGGTCGAAAAACGCGCCCTGATGGCGATGGAATGGAAGGCGGCCCATCCCGAGGGCGCCCCGGCAAGCGAATGACCAAGGACCAGATCTTCGAGTTCTTCCGCCGTCTCGCCGAGGACGATCCCGCCCCGCGCACCGAGCTGGAATATGGCAATGCCTATCAGCTGGTGGTGGCGGTCGCGCTATCGGCGCAGGCGACTGACGTGGGGGTGAACAAGGCCACCCGCGCCCTGTTCGCCAGGGTGAAGACCCCGAAGGAGATGCTGGAGCTCGGCGAAGAGGGCCTCAAGGAGCACATCAAGACCATCGGCCTGTTCAATTCCAAGGCCAAGAACGTGATCCTCCTCTCGCAGCTGCTGGTGGACGAGTATGGCGGCGAGGTGCCGGACACGCGCGAGGATCTCGTCCGCCTGCCCGGCGTCGGGCGCAAGACCGCCAATGTCGTGCTCAACTGCTGGTTCGGGCAGGAGACCTTCGCGGTCGACACCCACATCTTCCGCGTCGGCAACCGCACCGGGATGGCCAAGGGCAAGACCCCCGATCATGTCGAGGCCAAGCTCGAAAAGTGCGTGCCCCAGCCCTTCCGCCTGCACGCCCACCACTGGCTGATCCTGCACGGCCGCTACGTCTGCAAGGCGCGGACCCCCGAATGCTGGCGCTGCAAGGTTGCAGACCTATGCAGCTACCGCAGAAAGGTGCTACAAGACCCGCGTGGGATCAGACAGAGCTAGCAATGCTGGCCGCATTGAGGCCGGTATTGCGTCTGAAAAGGATACCGGTGCCATGCAACGACCTGCTCCGATGATCGCCCTTGCCCTGTTTGCTCTGCCGTTGCTGACGGCAGGCTGCGCCTCCCAGAGGGAACGACCCACCGATGCCAACCCCACCGCCGGAGCGCCGGAGGCGACCGTGGTGGGCGAGCCCCGCACCTGCATAAACCGCAGCCAGATCCGCAACACCATCGTGCGCTCCGACCGCGTGATCGATTTCGAGATGCAGGGCGGCAAGGTCTATCGCAACATCCTCAACGCCAATTGTCCCGGTCTCGGGATGGACCGTGCAATCTCCTACGAAACCTCGATCGACCAGCTGTGCTCGCCGCAGATCATCTATGTGCTGCAGAACATCGGCGGCAGGCCGCAGAGGGGCGCAGGGTGCTCGCTCGGACAGTTCGTGCCGGTCGAGTATGTGCGGGAAGACAGAACCGACGACTGATAGCGCTCAGCCGTCCTTCTCGAAATTGCTGGGATCCAGCTCCAGTCCCGCACGGCCATCGGCAGCCGTGCGGGCAGGGGCGTGGGGGTGCTCGACATAGTCGGGCTCCTCGACCTCCAGCATCCCTTCCCACTTCGTGATCACGGCCGTCGCCACGGCATTGCCGACCACGTTGGTGGCGGTGCGGCCCATGTCGAGGAATTGATCGATCGCGAGAATGATCGCCACGCCTTCCACGGGAAGCCCGAACATCGCCAGCGTGCCGGTGATCACCACGAGGCTCGCGCGCGGCACCGCGGCGATGCCCTTGGACGAGATCATCAGCGTCAGCAGAATCATGATCTGCGTGCCGATGCTGAGATCGATGCCGTAGGCCTGCGCGATGAAGATCGTCGCGAAGCTCATGTACATCATCGAACCGTCGAGATTGAACGAATAGCCCAGCGGCAGCATGAAGCCCGAGATGCGGCGCGGCACGCCGAAGCGGTCGAGCTGTTCGAACAGCTTGGGCAGCGCGGCTTCCGACGAGGCGGTCGAGAAGGCGATCATCAGCGGCTGGCGGATGTAGCGGACCAGCGCCCCGATCCGCTTGCCGAGGAACACCGCCCCCGCGCCCAGCAGGATCACCCACAGCAGCACCAGCGAGAAATAGAACTCGAGCAGCAGGGTGAGATAGGTGCCGAGGATCGCAAGCCCGCTCGCCGCGACGACATTGGCAAGCGCGCCGAACACCGCGACCGGCGCATAGCGCATCACGTAGCCGGTGACCTGCAGCATCATCTCCGCCAGCGCATCCGCGCCCTTGACCAGCGCATGGCCGCGTTCGCCGATCGCCGACAGGGCAACACCCGCGAAGATCGAGAAGACCAGGATCTGCAGGATGTTGTTGGTCGCCAGCGCCTCGACCGCGTTCTTGGGGAAGATCGAGAGGATGAAGTCGGTCGCCTTCAATTCCTTGACCTCGCCCACGGCTGCGGTGGCTTCGGCGACGTCGGGAATTGGCGCGCCGATGCCGGGCTGGAACAGGTTGACCATCACAAGGCCGAGACCGATCGAGATCAGGCTGGCGGTGATGAACCACGTCAGCGCGCGCACCCCGATGCGCCCCAACGCCGCGCTGTCGCCCATGTGGGCGATGCCGACCACGATGGTCGAGAGCACCAGCGGGGCGACCAGCATCTTGATGAGATTGAGGAAGATGTCGGACAGCAGCTTGAACCACGGCGCGATCGATTCCTTGATCACCGCCGCATCGACCGTCTGGTTGAGCACCTGCCCGACGATCACGCCAAGCACCATGCCGATAAGAATATAGAGGGTAAGCTTGCGATCCATCTGCCGCCCGTTCCGTCGAATCGCAGGGCGAGGATGAGCGTACGCCTGCTTACACGTCGTCTGCGCTGAGCAGCTCGGCTGTGTCAATCTCGCCGGTCAGGCTGGCCACGGTTACCGCCACCGCGGCATCGCCGGCGACGTTGGTGGTGGTGCGCATCATGTCCATGATCCGGTCGACCCCGGCCACGAAGGCGATGGTTTCCAGCGGCACATCGACCGCGCCGAACACCAGCGCCATCATGATCAGTCCCGCGCCCGGAATCCCCGCCGCACCGACCGCGCCAAGCGTGCCGAGCAAGGCGATCATGCCGTAATCGCCCCACGACAGCTCCACTCCGAAGAGCTGCGCGCCGAACAGCGTGGCAAGGCCGAGATACATCGCCGTGCCGTTCATGTTGATCGTCGCGCCGAGGCTGATGACGAAGCTCGCGACCGAGTTCGACACCCCGAGGTTGCGCTCGGCACAGCGCAGCGTGACCGGCAGGGTCGCGTTGGAGCTGGCGGTCGAATAGCTCACGGCTAGCGCATCGACGATGCCGCGAAAGAACCCCGTGACCGACTGGCGCGCCAGCAGCTTGATCATCGCGCCGTAGACAATGGCGATGATCAGCAGGCAGCCGAGATAGTTGAGGAACACCAGCTTGCCGAGTGCCGCCAGGGCATCGAAGCCGAGCGTGCCCGCCACCCACGCCATCAACGCGAAGACGCCGAAGGGGGTCAGCTCCATCACCACCATGGTGACCTTCTGCATCACCACGCTGCCGCTCTCGAAGATCCTCAGCGCCGGCTCGCCTTCCGCTTTCGCCATCAGGATGCCGATCCCGATCAACAGCGAAAACACGATCAGCGGCAGCACGTTGACATCGGCCATCACCTGCACCGGGCTTTGCGGGATCATGCCCAACACCATGTCGCGCCAGGTGGTCTCGTTGGGCGGGGGCGGTGTGCCCATGTCGATGCCCGAGGTGTCGACCCCCACGCCCGGCCCGATCAGCGTGCCCAGCGCCAACCCAAGCCAGACCGCGATCTGCCCGGTCACGACGAACAGCGCCATCGCCCGCCAGCCGACGCTGCCGAGCTTCCGCAGATCGCCGATACTGGCCACCCCGGCGACGAGGCTGAAGAAGATCAGCGGCACCACCAGCATCTTGATGAAAGCGACGAAGACGTCGCCGACGATCTTGATGCTTTCCGCTTCAGGCCCCCAGATCCGTCCGACGATGATGCCGAGGATGAGCGCAGCGATGACACGCTGCCATAGCGGGATCCTGAACCAGACTGCCAAAACTCTAATCCTCCTCCAGCGCCAGCGCGGTGCTTGCAATGCGGGCGTAGATGCGGGCCAGCACGGTCAGATCGGGAATCGCCACCGCCTCGTCGCGCTTGTGCATGGTCGCGTTGCACAGGCCGAATTCGATCACCGGGCAGACCGCGCGCAGGAACCGCGCGTCCGAGGTGCCGCCGGTGGTGCTGAGTTCGGGCACGAGCCCGGTCTCGGCCTCGACCGCCGCGCTCACCAGCGCCGAGAAGGCGCCGGGCTCGGTCAGGAACGGCTCGCCCGAAATCACCGGCCGCGCGTGGCCGCCGTGCTTGGAGGCGATCGCCATGACCCGCTCGGACAGGCTCTTGCCGGTGTGCAGGTCGTTGAAGCGGATCGAAATGCGCGCCTCGCCCTTGGCGGGAATCACGTTGTGCGCCTTGTTGCCGACATTGATGTCGGTGATCTCGAGGTTGGAGGGCTGGAACCATGCGGTGCCGGTGTCGAGCGTGAGCGCATCGAGTTCGGCGAGGATCGTGACCAGCCGCGGCAGCGGATTGTCGGCAAGGTGGGGATAGGCGACGTGGCCCTGCGTGCCCTCGGCGGTAATGAAGATGTTGACCGAGCCGCGCCGTCCGATCTTCACCATGTCGCCGAGACGGTGGACGCTGGTGGGCTCGCCGACAAGACACAGGTCGGGCCGGATGCCCTGTGCCACCATATAGTCGATCAGCGCGCGGGTGCCGTGGAGCGCGGGACCCTCCTCGTCGCCGGTGATGATGAAGCTGATGGTGCCGGCCTCGGCGGGCACTTCGGCCACCGCCGCGACCATCGCCGCGATCGCCCCCTTCATGTCGACCGCGCCGCGCCCGTGGAGCAGCTCGCCGCGCACTTCCGGCACGAACGGGTCGCTCGCCCAGCCCTCGCCCGGCGGGACGACATCGAGGTGCCCGGCAAAGGCAAAGTGGCGCGAGCCTTGCGGGCCCTGCCGGATGGCGAACAGGTTCTCGACCGGTGCTTCCTCGCTCCCTTCCGCGCCTTCGCCGCGGGTGAAGCGGTGAACGGCGAAACCCAGCGGCACCAGCATCGCTTCGAGCTCGGCAAACACGCTGCCTGTCGCAGGCGTCACACTCGGGGCGGCAATCAGGCGCTTGGCAAGGTCGAGAACGTCGCTCATCCTGTTTGGCCTAGCAGGAGTTGCCGAGAATGCCCAAGCTCGATCTTGACGCGATTCCCCAGACCAATGCCACCGGCTACCCGCCACCCTTCGACGCGCTGGTCGAGGGGCGCTGGTATCGCCGCCTCGCGCCGGTGGCCGGGTTGACGCTGATGGGCGCGACCCATGTGACGCTCGCGCCGGGGGGCTATTCCTCGCAGCGCCACTGGCACCGCGGGCAGGACGAGCTGGTGGTGATGATTACGGGCGAGGCGGTGCTGATCGACGATGATGGGGAGACGCCCGTCGGCCCCGGCGACGTGCTCACCTTCCCGGCGGGCGAGGCAAACGGCCATCACCTGCACAACCGCTCCGATGCGCCTTGCGTCTTCGTTGCCATCAGCGCCGGAGACCGCGAGGCCGATAGCGGGGTCTATTCCGACATCGACATGGTGTTCGATGCCGATGGCTATGCCCGCAAGGACGGCACCCGCTACCCGGCCGAACGCCTGCCGTAATGGACCCCGGAATCAACTGGGCCGGCTTCGCGCTCGCGGTGCTGCTGATCGAGCTGACCCCCGGCCCCAACATGGGCTGGCTGGTGACGCTGACGCTGGCCGAGGGGCGGCGCGCGGGGCTTGGCGCGATCACCGGCATCGCGCTTGGCCTCGCCGCCAATGCCGCGCTGAGCGTGCTTGCCGCGAGCCTGATCCTCGCGCAGGAACAGGTGCTGGGGCAGACCGTCTCCGCGCTGGCGGCGGCGATGATGGCTTGGCTGGCGTGGGAGGCGTGGCGGGACGCAGGCATCAGCTCGACCGCTGCCACCCCGCGCAAGGCGAGCCAGCGCCACGCCTTCGCCGGGTTTGTCATCAACCTTCTCAATCCCAAGTCCGCGCTGTTCTTCATCACGGTGATGCCGCAATTCATCCCCGGCGGGCGGCCGAGCTTCGGGCAAGGGCTCGCGCTCGCAGCGATCAGCGTATCCATCGCGACCACCATCCACCTCGTGCTGGTGTTCGGCGCGGGGCGGTTGCGCGGGTCCCTGATGGCAGAGAGCCGCGCCCGCCTCGTCCGCCGCGCGCTGGCGCTGGCGATGCTGGCGGTAGCCGCGTGGTTCCTCGCCAAGGCCTTCGCCTAGCGCCGTCGCCGCACCTCGTCGGGCACCAGCGGCCCCGGCGCAAAGGCGCTTTCGAGCAGGCCGGCGATGCGGATGCCCGCCTGCTGCACCCGCCGCTTGGCGATCGGCACCCCGCGCACGATGTCCTCCTGGCTGAGCGCCGTCTTTGCCGGCAGCGGTGCCGAGCACAGATCCTCTGTATCGAAGGCGGTGGGATAGACGAAGCCGCGCGCGATCTCCCAGCTCTCGCGGCCCCAGTCGGCAGGCACGCCGCCGCCGAGATCCGCGCGTTCGGCAGGGGAGTAGCGCCGCACCACCGGCTCGGCCGGATCGCTGATCGCCCGCTCGGCCAGCGGGCCGTCCCAGATCGAATGCAGGTTCAGCCCCGGCTTGATCCCGTAATCGGCCTCGCGGTCATTGCCGCCGCGATCCTCGTTGTCGCCCGAGTGGAGCGGCATGTGCACATCGCCCGCGAAGTGGACCATGAAGGCCAGCGCCTCCAGCCGCACCGCATCGGGCAGGCGTTCGTCGGCGAGGATGCGGTGCGCGCGCTCGATCTGGGCAGTGACGCAATTGCCCCCGGCGCAGTTGGCGCGCGGGTTGAAGGCCTCGCATACCGGCGCGGTGCGATAGTGCCACGCTGCGGTATAGCCCCAGCGCCATCCCTCGGCTCGCACGCAATCGGCCCAGACAGACGCGTCCGCCAGAGACCGGAGCGGGCAATCGGGGGTGCCGAGCGCTTTCTCCGAACGCAGCAGCCGCGCGATCTTAGCGCGCACCTGCGGCGAGACATTGGCCTCGGCGATCTCGGCGGTCTTGCGGTGGGCATAGGCGCCCCACGCCCCGGCCTCCACCGGCGTCAACAGCAACGCCAGCAGCGCCGACGCCAGCACCGCGATGTTCAGCCGACCATTTCGTACTGTTCGATGACCCATTGTTCTTCCTCGGCCGCGCCGCTCCATTCGCGCATCCATTCATGTCCGGTGATCGCGTCCATATAGGCCTGCGCGAAGCCCGGCACCCCGATCCCGTAGGTCACGAAGCGCGTCACCACCGGAGCATAGAAGATGTCGGCAGCGCCGAAGGTTCCGAACAGATAGGGCCCGCTGCTGCCGTGGCGGGCGCGAGCCTCGGCCCACAGCGTAAGAATGCGCACGATATCGTGCTTCGTCTGATCCGAGACCCCTGCGAGCTCGACCTGGCGGCGGATGTTCATCGGCAGTTCCTTGCGCAGGGACTGGTAGGAGGAATGCATCTCCGCCACCATCGCCCGGGCCATCGCGCGGGCGCTATCGTCCTTGGGCCAGAACCGTTCGCGCCCGACCTTGTCGGCGAGATACTCCATGATCGCGAGGCTGTCCCACACCACCGCGTCGCCATCCCACAGGATCGGCACCTTGCCGCTGGAAGGCTGAACCTCGCCCATGTCCTGCTTCAGCCGGTCCCACTCCTCGCCCATGATCGGCACGGTCAGTTCCTCGAAATGCAGCCCCGACTGCTTGACCGCGAGCCAGCCGCGCAAGCTCCAGCTTGAGTAGTTCTTGTTGCCGATGATGATCTTCATTGCGCCGCGTGCTCCACCTTGCCGGGCCGGTATCGCGTTTTCCCCTAGTCGTTCATCCCTGCGGTGTCGACGCTGAACGGGGAGACAATGGAGACACTGTCCAGAAACCGAAAAAGCGCCCGTGCGCAGAAGCTCTACCTGCGCGTCGAATTCGGCGCGGCTCATCGGGGTCCTCATGG
>CAZQOO010000087.1:0-2650 GCA_964594845.1 uncultured Porphyrobacter sp.
GGTGTCTTTGGCGGTGCGATAGGCGAGGGAGAGGCGGATTTCCAAGCGCATTTCATATAGCATGGTGCAATCGGGCGCGATAGTCTCTCTAACATATGGACAATCTGACACATAGCCTTGTCGGCGCGGTGCTGGGGCAGGCGGGGCTGAAGCGCACCACGGGTCTTGCCATGCCGGCGCTGATCATCGGCGCGAACCTGCCGGACGTGGACGCGGCGTGCTTTTTCTGGCTGGAGGGCACCGAGCATCTCGCCTTCCGCCGAGGCATCACCCACGGCCCGCCCGCGCTGGTGCTGCTGCCGCTGGTGCTGGCGGGGCTATTGTGGGGCTTCGACCGCTGGCAGACCCGGCGCGGCACACGGCCCGAGGTACGGCTGCCGGTTCGGTTTGGCTGGCTCTATGGACTCGCCTTCATCGGGTGCCTCAGCCACCCCTTCTTCGACTGGCTCAACGTCTACGGCATCCGGCTGCTGGAGCCGTTCTCGAGCCAATGGTTCTACGGCGATACGCTGTTCATCATCGACGTGTGGCTGTGGGCGCTGCTGATTGCGAGCATTTGGCTTTCGCGACGGCGGGAGAAGTCCGGGGGCGCTTGGGTGGGGCCGGCGCGAGTGGGGATCGCGGCTGTGCTGGCCTATATCGGGGTGAACGCCGCTTCGACTTGGGCCGCCAGAAACTACTACGACTTTACGCCGGTCAGCGGATCGACGGTCATTGCCAGCCCGTTGCCTCTGTTCGGCCCGTTGGGGCACGAGTTGATCAGCGGAGAGGACGGACGCTATGCCATCGACAGCGACGTGGTCGGCGACTGCCGCCTGCCCGACTTCACCGAGGCCCGCCGCACCAACGCGCAGCTCGACGCCTTCCTGTTCTGGTCGCGCGCGCCTTTTGCAGTGCGGGCGGAGGACGGCTCGGTGATCCTCTACGACGCCCGCTTCTACGATCCGCGCGCGCGGGACCGGTTCTCGGTCGCGCTGCCGGATGTGAAGTGTGAGGAACTGACCCGCCCCTAGCCGCGTTGCGCGAGCATCTCCCCTCCCCTTGGGGAGGGGCCGGGGGTGGGGGTTCGGCGGTTCGCCATCGCGCCGCCGGAGCGCCCCTCTCCAAGCTGCGCTAGCTCCGTGCAGGAGCAAGCTTCGCTATCCTCTCCCCGCACGGGGAGAGGGACCAGAAGGAAACCGATGCCTCAAACCCAACTCGTATGGCTGCGGCGCGATTTGCGCTTGGCTGATAATCCCGCGCTCTACCACGCCGCCAAGGCTGGCCCCGTCATCGCGGTCTACGTTCTCGACGACGAAAGCCCCAGGCACCACGCCTATGGCGGCGCCTCGCGCTGGTGGCTGCATCACTCGCTGGCGAGTCTGGCGAAGTCCCTCGAAGCCAAGGGCAGCCGCCTGATCCTGCGGCGCGGGGAGGCGGTGGCGGAGCTGACCAAGCTGGCGGCGGAAACAGGCGCGAGCACCATCCACGCCAATTGCCATTACGAACCGTGGTGGCTCAATGCCGAGCGCAAGCTCTCCAAGAGCCTCGACCTGCGACTCCATCACGGCAATTACCTAATGCCCCCCGGCTCGATCACCACCGGCACCGGCGGGCAGTACAAGATCTACACGCCGTTCTCCCGCGCCGTGCGCGCCGAATTCCCGCCGCGCGCCGAACTCCCCGCGCCCGAGCGGCTGGACGCGCCTGCCGAATGGCCTGCCTCGGACGACCTTGCATCATGGAACCTGCTCCCGACCAAGCCCGACTGGGCAGGCGGGATGCGCGACTTCTGGCAGGTGGGCGAGGACGCCGCCCACGCGCGCCTTGCCGCGTGGGAAGCCGACGTCGACGACTATGACGACAAGCGCAACCTGCCGAGCGTCGACAAGGTCTCGCGCCTCTCGCCGCATCTGCATTTCGGGGAAATCTCGCCGATCCAGATCTGGCACCGCTTCAAGGATCGCCGCTCGAAAGGCTGGGAAACCTTCGAGGGCGAGCTGATCTGGCGCGACTATTCGGCCAATGCGGTTCTGCAATTCCCCGCCTATGCCACGCAGAACTACCGCGCGGATTTCGACCGCTTCCTCTGGCGCGATCCCGCCAATGACCCCGCCGCCGCGCGCGACCTCAAGGCATGGCAGCAGGGCCGCACCGGCTACCCCATCGTCGATGCCGGGATGCGCCAGCTGTGGCAGACTGGCTGGATGCACAACCGCGTGCGGATGATCACCGCCAGCTTCCTCATCAAGCACCTGCTGATCGACTGGCGCGAGGGCGAGACATGGTTCTGGGATACGCTGTGCGATGCCGACTATGCCTCCAACGCCACCAACTGGCAGTGGACCGCGGGGACGGGGGTGGACTCCAACATGTTCAGCCGAATCATGGCGCCCTTGAGCCAATCGGAGAAGTTCGACGCGGCGCGCTATATCCGCACCTATGTCCCTGAATTAAAAGGAATTGACGAACCCTACGTCCACGATCCCGAGGAATTCGCCCGGCGGCCCGCAGGCTATCCGCGCAAGATCGTCTCCCACAAATTCGCCCGCGAACGCGCGCTGGCGGCGTTGAAGGCGATGAAGGACGGTTAGGCAGGGCTTGCCCGCGCCGCACGCGTCCGCCTATGCATCCGCCCACAACATACAAGAGGGTGAGATAATGGGCATGA
>CAZQOO010000087.1:2750-5567 GCA_964594845.1 uncultured Porphyrobacter sp.
GCGTCCGCCTATGCATCCGCCCACAACATACAAGAGGGTGAGATAATGGGCATGATCAGACACGCAGCTTCGGGCCTGGTGCTGGCGGCATTGCTGGCGAGCGCAGGTGCGCTTGCGCAGCAGCAAGGCCCCGCCGCGCCCGCCGTGACGCTGACCCAGCCCCCGGCGCGCGACCAGTCCGAATTGCAGGTGCTGTTCTGGAACGATGAGCAGCGCAGCCAGCGCTTCCGCGCGATGGAGCAGTGGTTCGCCGGACATGAGGTCCCCGCCGCCTCTGCCCCGCGCGCGCTACCCAAGGGTGCGCCGCTGAGCCCCGCCTTGCAGGCCGAGATCAAGGCGCTGATGGCCGATACCGCCACCGCAGGCGTGATGGTGCTGGTCGACGGCAAGGTGGTGCACGAGGAATACGGCCTCGGTCTTACCGCCGCTGACCGCTGGACCAGCTTCTCGGTCGCCAAGAGCTTCACCGCGACGCTGCTCGGCGCGGCGGTGAAGGACGGGCATATCGCCAGCCTCGATGATCCGGTGACGAAGTATATCCCGGGCCTTGCGGGCAGCGCCTATGATGGCGTCACCGTTCGCCAGCTCGCCACCATGACCAGCGGGGTCAAGTGGAACGAGGACTATACCGATCCCAAGTCCGACGTTGCGCAGATGAACCGCTTCGTGGTCGAATACGGCGCGGACGCGATCGTGGCCCAAATGAAGCAGCTGCCGCGCGAGGCGGAGCCGGGGGCGAAGTGGGTCTACAAGACCGGCGAAACCAATCTTATCGGGGTCCTGGTGGAAAACGCGGTCGGCAAGCCGCTGGCTGAATATGCCAAGACGAAGATCGTCGATCCGGCAGGCTTTGCCGGCGGGCTGTTCTGGATGGTCGATCCGCGCGGCGGCAATATCGGCGGGTGCTGCCTGTCGATCACGCTCGCCGACTATGCCCGCATGGGCCAGTTCGCGCTGGAAGGCGGGAAGGGCGCAGTGCCCGAAGGCTGGTTTGCCGAGGCAACCGGCAGCGCGGTCGATTTCGGCGACAGCGGCTTCGGCTATGGCTACCAGTGGTGGACCTACCCGCAGGGCACCTATGGCGCGCAGGGGATCTTCGGGCAGGGAATCACGATCTTCCCCGAGCAGAAGGTGGTCTTCGCCTATGTCGGCAACTGGGCAACCGCGAGCGGCGGGCCCGAACGCGGGCAGTTCCTCGATCTCGCCCGCAAGGTCGCCGCCGAGGTCGAATAGACCGGGCGGCGCTCCTGCCTCAGATCACCTGACGGTAGACCCCGACATTGCTGTAACGCTGCAGGATGTTGTCGTGCACGATCGGGCTGAGCAGCTCGGAAAAGGCGCAGCCGACGATGCAGTTGTCCCACCACACCACCTCGGCCTGAAGCGATTCGAGGCCGGGCAGGGTGAGCCAGCACAGCTGGCCTTCGTGCATGCGGTTGATCGAGGCGGCCGAGAAGCCTGAGATCGACAGATCATGGACCACGCTCTGGAAGGCGCGGCCACCCGAGGCACGCAAGGTCGCCGGGATCGTCAGCCGCGTGCGCGGGCTGCAACGATCTTCCTGCGCGGCAAGGCGGTAGGAATCGGTTTCCGATGGCATGGCGTTCAACCTCGTGTCAGACCCGTGCCGCTCCGCGCGGCGAGGGCTACCGGTTTCCATGCCAGCAAAATCCCTAAGGACCGGTTACCGTGATTGCTTAACAACCGTGCGAGGAACTGAAAAACGCAGGAAAAATCTTTTCTCAGCCGACCCGTTCACGGTGGAGCCTGTCGAAGCCTTGCACCAGCAGTTCGACCAGCCGTTCGGCCACCGCTTCGGGCGGTTTGACGGTCTGCGGATCCTCGCCCGGGAAGGCCCGGGCGCGCATTTCGGTGCGGGTCGCGCCCGGATCGATGATCGCCACGCGCAGGCGGCTGAGCTTTTCGACTTCCGCGCCATAGGTTTCGAGCAGGTTCTCGAACGCTGCCTTGGTCGCACCGTAAGCCCCCCAATAGGCCCGCGGCGCGCTGCCGAGGCTGCTCGTGAGGCCGATCACGCGGCCCGCCTCGGCGTTCCGCAGCATCGTGTCGAAGGCAGCGATCAGCGCCTGGGTGGCGACCAGATTGGTCAGCAGGGCCTGATTGAACTGCTTGGGCTCGATCTGCGCAACCGGTGTGAGCTCCGGCAGATAGGCTGCTGAAAGCACGAGGATATCGAGCTTATCCCAGCGCCCGGCAATGGCCGTGGCGAGGCGTGTGACCGAATCCGGTTCGGTCAGATCGAGCGGGGCGATGGTCGAGGTGCCGCCGGCGGCATGGATGTCGTCCTCGACCGCTTCGAGCGCCTTGACCTTGCGCGCGACGAGAATGACGTGGGCACCCGCAGCGGCCAGCGCCCTGGCGGTGGCGGCACCGATGCCGCGGCTGGCGCCGGTGACAAGCGCGGTGCGCCCGGAAAGCGGTTTCACAGTGTCGGTCATGGATTACGCGGCCTTGGGGTCAGCGAAGGGAAGCTCTGCGCTCCTGGCCTCGGCCAGCGCGAGGTCGGTCAGCGAGGTCGGATAGTCGCCGGTGAAGCAGGCGTCGCAGAACTGCGGGCGGGCGGTGTCGCGCGCCTCGTGCCCGACCGCGCGGTACAGCCCGTCAATCGAGATGAAGGCGAGGCTGTCGGCCTTGATGAATTCGCGCATCGGTTCCAGCTCCATGCGCGCAGCGAGCAGCTTGGAGCGTTCGGGCGTGTCGACCCCGTAGAAGCAGGAATGGGCGGTGGGCGGGCTGGCGACGCGGAAATGGACTTCCTTCGCGCCCGCTTCGCGCATCATCTCGACGATTTTGAGG
>CAZQOO010000087.1:5577-5941 GCA_964594845.1 uncultured Porphyrobacter sp.
CGATCGAGTCGTCGATCAGCACGATGCGCTTGCCCTCGACAAGGGCGCGGTTGGCATTGTGCTTGCGTTTCACGCTGGAATGGCGCGCGCCGTCGCCCGGCTGGATGAAGGTGCGTCCGACATAGTGCGAGCGGATGATGCCAAGCTCGAAGGGGATGCCCGAGGCCTGCGCAAAGCCGAGCGCGGCCGGAACGCCGCTGTCGGGCACCGGCACCACCAGATCGGCCTCGCACGGGGCTTCGAGCGCGAGCTGCATCCCGATCGCCTTTCTGGCTTCATAGACCGAACGGCCGGCGAAGACAGAATCGGGGCGGCTGAAATAGACGTGCTCGAAGATGCAGGGGCGCGGGGCAGGGCTGCCGAA
>CAZQOO010000087.1:5951-10167 GCA_964594845.1 uncultured Porphyrobacter sp.
CGGCGCCGACCACGTCGAAGGCGACGGTTTCCGAAGCGAACATGATCGATTCGCCCATCCGGCCCATTACCAGCGGACGGATGCCGAGCGGATCGCGGCAGGCGATCATGCCTTCGGGCGTCATCACGATCAGGGCATAGGCCCCTTCGACCAGCCGCAGCGCGTCCACCAGCCGGTCGGCAATCGTGGGGTAGCGGCTGGTGGCGACAAGGTGGATGATCACTTCGGTGTCGGAGGTCGACTGGAAGATCGAACCCTTGTTCACCAGATCGGCGCGCAGCATCATCGCGTTGGAGATATTGCCGTTATGCGCCACGGCAAAGCCGCCGCTGGCGAGATCGGCATAGAGCGGCTGGACGTTGCGCAGGCCCGATCCGCCGGTGGTGGAATAGCGCACGTGGCCCGCCGCCATGTGTCCGGGCAGTTCGGCGATGGCTTCGGAGGAGGAGAAGTTCTCGGCGACATGGCCAAGACCGCGCCGGACGAAGAATTCCTTGCCGTCCCAGCTGACGATTCCCGCAGCTTCCTGCCCGCGATGCTGGAGCGCATGGAGGCCCAGCGCGGTCGCCGCGGCGGCATCCGAGGCGTTGATCGCACCGAAGATTCCGCACTCCTCGCGCAAGCTGTCGCCATCAGCATCGAGGAAGGGGTGAGTCACATTGAGGGGTGTCATCGGCATCACCAGACCTGCCCGCAATCCTGCCGCGGGGTGGGCACAGCCCCAATGGCGATGTGACGGATCAATTACAAGGGAAAGCCGCCTTGCGATGCCCGCCTTTTTGCTGACCGCGATGTGACAGGCGGCCCCGCGTTGCGGCGGGGACAGCACCCTTCGCGGGATTGCGGCTGCCAAGTCAGCGCACTACAGCCAGCATTCATCTTACAGGCAGCACGCAACCTCCCATGCTTTCCCCTTTCGAATGGATGATCGCCAAGCGCTACCTCTGGCCCGGAAAGGGAGAGGCCTTCATCGCGCTGGTCGCAAGCATTGCGGTGGGCGTGGTGGCGCTCTCGGTCGCGCTGCTGGTGGTGGTGATGAGCGTGATGAACGGCTTTCGCGCCGAACTGCTCGACAAGATCGTGGGCTTGAACGGCCATGCCATCGTGCAGGCCTATGGCGGCAAGCTCGACAATTGGGAAAGCGTGCTCGCCAATGTCGAACGCACGCCGGGCGTCATCGAGGCCTCGCCCCTGATCGAGCAGCCGCTGCTGATCAGCTTCGACGGGCGGGTGGAAGCGGTGTTCGTGCGCGGCGAGACCGACGGGAACATCGACGCGCTGGGCGACAAGGTGCTGATGGGCGATATCCGCACGCTCTACCAGCCTTCCGCGATCGGCGCGGCGGGCCGCGTGGCGATCGGTTCGCGGCTGGCGCAGAACCTCGGCATCCGGGTGGGCGATACCATCACCATCATCAACCCGCAGGGCCGCGCGACCCCGTTCGGCACCTCGATCCGCCAGATCGGCTACGAAGTCGGCGCGATCTTCGAAGTCGGGATCTACGACTATGACGAGAAGTTCGTCGTGCTGCCGATCAGGGCGGCGCAGACGCTGCTGCTGATGGGCGACAGGATCGGGATGATCGAGGTCACTGTCGAAGACCCGGACAAGGTCGGCGAAATCCTTCAGCCGATGGCCGACAAGCTGGCGGGGCAGGCGGTGGTGTCCGACTGGAAGACCATCAACTCGGCCCTGTTCGAGGCGCTTCAGGTGGAGCGCGTGGCGATGTTCTTTGCCTTGAGTTTCATGGTGGTGGTGGCCTCTTTCAACATTCTTTCGAGCCTTGACATGCAGGTGCGCGCCAAGACCCGCGAAATCGCGATCATGCTCACCAAGGGCGCGACGCGGCGATCCCTGCTCAAGATTTTCGTCACCACCGGCACCACCATCGGCGCCATCGGCACGGCGGCGGGACTGGTGCTGGGAGCGATCATCCTGTTCTTCCGCGAACAGATCGTCGCAGCCATCGCCTTTACCACCGGCCAGCAGATCTGGGACCCGGAGGTGCGCTTCCTTTCCACTCTGCCTTCGCGCACCGATCCGTGGGAGATTCTCGGCATCGTGGGCCTCGCGCTGGGAATGAGCTTTCTGGCGACCATCTATCCCGCCCTGAAAGCGGCCAATACCGATCCGGTGCAGGTGTTGCGTTATGAATAGCCGTCAGCCGATCGTCTCGCTCAGGGGGCTGAAGCGCTCCTTCGAACAGGGGGACACGCGCATCGACGTGCTGCGCGGGGTCGATCTCGACATCATGCCGGGCGAGATCGTCGCGCTGCTGGGCCCCTCGGGCTCGGGCAAGTCGACCTTGCTGCAGGCGCTGGGCCTGCTGGAAGGCGGGTTCGAGGGTTCGATCAGCATTTCGGGGCAACAGGCCGAGAATCTTGCAGGTGACGAGCGCACGCAACTGCGGCGCGAGCATCTCGGCTTCGTCTACCAGTTCCACCACCTTCTGCCCGATTTCACCGCGCGCGAGAATGTGGTGATGCCGCAGATGATCGTGGGCGTCGATCGCACCGCGGCCGAGGAGCGCGCCGATGCGTTGCTCACCGGCCTTGGCCTGGGCGAGCGCCTGACTCACCGGCCGAGCCAGCTGTCGGGCGGCGAGCAGCAGCGCGTCGCGGTCGCCCGCGCCCTTGCCAACCGGCCGACGCTGGTGCTGGCCGACGAGCCGACCGGCAATCTCGACGAGGCGACCTCGGACGCCGTGCTCGCGCAGTTTCTCGCGCTGGTGCGGGGCGAGGGCAGCGCCGGCCTCGTTGCCACACACAACGAACGCCTCGCCGCGCGGATGGACCGCGTGGTGCGGCTGAAGGACGGCGTGCTGCACGAAGGAAACTGACAACCTATTCCGACGACAGGGGATCACCGCCATGACCACGATTGCCGATTTCACCGTCACCACCAACCGCGGGCAGGAGCTCGCCCTCAAGGAGAAGCTCGGCAAGGTGCTGCTGGTGGTCAACACCGCCAGCAAGTGCGGCTTTACGCCCCAGTACGACGGCCTCGAAAAGCTCTACCAGCAGTTCAAGGACAGGGATTTCGAGGTGCTCGGCTTTCCCTGCAACCAGTTCGGCGCACAGGAGCCGGGCAGCGCCGACGAGATTGCCGAGTTCTGCAAGATCAATTTCGGCGTCACCTTCCCGCTGATGGCCAAGATCGACGTCAACGGCGATGATGCCTCGCCGCTGTTCGACTGGATGAAAAGGCAAGCCAAGGGGCTGATGGGCTCGACTTCGATCAAGTGGAACTTCACCAAGTTCCTGATCGACCGCGAGGGCAACGTGGTGAAGCGCTACGCCCCGACCGACAAGCCCGAGGCCATCGCCAAGGACATCGAGAAGCTGCTCTAGCCTCGTCCCCGCGGGCGCCCTGCGACGACGAGATGCCGGAAAAGCCCGCGGCCGCGCCTTGGCGAATCCGGCTGCGATCCGCATAGTGATCCCATGGCCTTCGCTCCCTTCGTCCCGCTGCGCGTGCTGTCGTCCTATTCGATGCTCGAAGGGGCGATCGACCCCAAGGCGATTGCCAAGCTGGCCAAGGAGCGCGGCTTTCCCGCCATCGCGATCTGCGACCGAAATGGCCTCTATGGCATCATGGCCTTCGCCAGCGCATGCAAGGGCGAAGGCGTGCAGCCGATCATCGGCACGCTGCTGGGCGTCGCGCGCGAGGGGGTGGAAGGATCGGGCGCGCGGGCGATCGACTACCTGCCGCTCTATGCCCAGGACGATGAGGGCTATGCCAACCTGTGCCACCTCGTCAGCAAGGCCCATCTCGATCGCCCGCTGGAGCTCGATCCGCATGTCACCCTTGCGGACCTCGAAGGGCGCAGCGGCGGGCTGATCGCGCTGACCGGCGCGGGCGAGGGCGGGCTGACCCGGCTGCTTGCGGACGGGCAGCACGAGGCGGCGGCGCGGCTTGCCGACCGGCTCGAAGCACTGTTCCCCGCGCGGCTCTATGTCGAGATCGCGCGCGGCGGCGATCCGGTGGCGGAACGGGCCGAGGCGGCGCTGATCGACTTGGCCTATGCCCGCGATCTGCCGCTGGTCGCCACCAACCCCGCCAACTTCGCCGAGCCGCACGAATACCGCGCGCATGACGCGATGCTGTGCATTGCCCATTCGACCCAGATCGAGGCCGAGGACCGCCCGCGCTCCAACCCGCAGGCCTTTGTCAAATCGGCCAGCATGATGGAGGAGCTGTTCGCCGATCTGCCCGA
>CAZQOO010000088.1:0-5692 GCA_964594845.1 uncultured Porphyrobacter sp.
GACCTCGATGGCCGGCGCCCGCCAGCTGCTCAACGATGGGCGCCGCCTGGGCCGCTTCGCGCTGATCGGCGAGCCGACCGGCCTGCGCCCGGTGCGCATGCACAAGGGCGTGGCCCAGATGGGCATCGCGCTCGCCGGCCGCAGCGGCCATGCGAGCAACCCGGCGCTCGGCAACAATGCGATCGACGGCATGCGCCGGGTGCTCGATGCGCTCGACGACTGGCGCGGCGCGTTGGCACGCAGCCATCGCAACCCGGCGTTCGAGGTGCCGTCGCCGACGCTGAACTTCGGGGCGTCGCGTTCTGACTTGATGAGATCGAGCGCGAAATACTCGATGAAGAAGTCCGCGTCATACTTCAGCGACTGCTGGTAGAGCGCATGGAGCATGGCGTGGCCGGTGCGGTCGGCCGCGGCGCAGGTGCGCTGCACCGGCGGGCCGGCGCCCATGTTCTGCATGTGCCCGCCGAACGGACGCTGGTAGATAGTGCCATCGGCATTGCGGCTGAAGGGCACGCCGGCGTGCTCCAGTTCGTAGACCGCCGCCGGAGCCTCGCGCGCGAGATATTCGATCGCGTCCTGATCGCCCAGCCAGTCCGACCCCTTGACGGTGTCGTACATGTGCCAGGTCCAGTGATCGGGCGAATTGTTGCCGAGCGAGGCGGCGATCCCGCCCTGCGCCGCGACGGTGTGCGAGCGCGTCGGGAACACCTTGGAGATGTTCGCGGTGCGCAGGCCCGCTTCGGCCGCGCCCATGGTCGCGCGCAGGCCCGATCCGCCCGCGCCCACCACCACCACGTCATAGGTGTGATCGATGATCTTGTACGCGCCCTTCAGGTGCGCACCGCCGACATCGTTGGCGGTGCCGGGTGCTGCTGCGGTAGCCATCAGGCCTGTCCTCCGAATGCGAGCGCGGCAACGCTGAAAATCCCGTAGGCGCCGCCGCCGATGGTTGCGAGGTTGAGCGCGACGAGCGCCCCGAACTTGGTGCCTGCGTCGTGGAGATAGTCCTCGATCAGCACCTGCAGGCCCAGCCGCGCGTGCCAGAACAGGCTGAACACCAGCAGGATCATCGCGGTCGCGTTGAGCGGGTGCGTGAGCCACTTGATCACAGTGGCATGACCGTAGTCGCCGAGCATGACGAGGCTGACCAGCAGCCAGCTCATCAGCACCAGATTGCCGATCGCGGTGAAGCGCTGCACCAGCCAGTGGTGCGCCCCGTGATGCGCCGCGCCGAGCCCGCGCACGCGTCCGATGGAGGTTCCGTTACCCATGTGCCGTGCCCCTTACTTGGTCAGGATCACGGCCCAGAAGGCCGCGGTGAGAACAACGGCGATCACCGGCGCGGCAATCGACCACAGGCGGTTGGTGTCGAGCTCGTAGCCCGCGCCGATATCGAGCACGAAGTGGCGAAGCCCGCTCATCATGTGGGTGAAGAAGGCCCAGGACAGGCCAACCAGCACGATCATGCCCGGGATCGAGCCCATGATCGCCTGGAAGCTGGCGTAGGCTTCCGGCCCGCCCGCCAGCGCGCCCAGCCACCACACCAGCACCCCGAGGCCGACCACGGCCATGCCGTCGCCCGTGGCGCGGTGGAGGATCGATACGAGCATGTGCGGCCCCCAGCGCCAGATCTGGAGATGGGGCGAAAGCGGTCTTTGGTTCATGGTGATCCCGTCGTGTCCCTGTTTGTCGCCACTCCACTTAGCGCGGCTGTCGGCTGAGGCAAGCCGCGACATGGTGGACACGGCTTGCAAAGTTTCGGATCGCGACTTGCATGGGACACATTCTAGTAACCGGATCGAGCCGCGGCATCGGCAAGGCAGCCCTCCACGCACTGGCAGCGCGCGGCGCGAAGGTGATCGGCCACGCTTCGCGCCCTGTCACCGACGCGCCAGCGGGCGTGCCGATCATCGCGGCGGATTTCGGCGATCCGCTGTCGGTGCAATCGCTGTGGGAACAGGCACTTGAAATAGCGGGCGGAGAGATCGACGCGGTGGTCAACAACGCCGGGCGGTTCGAGGCCAACCGGCTCGATCGCTCGGACATCGAATGGCTCGATGCGTGGGAGGATACCTTGCGCGTCAATCTCACCAGCGCCGCGCAATTGTCGCGCTTTGCGGTGCTGCACTGGCAGAGCCGCAGCTTCGGCGGACGGCTCGTCCATGTCGCCAGCCGCGCGGCCTATCGCGGCGATTCTCCCGCGCATTGGCACTATGCCGCCGCCAAGAGCGGGATGGTGGGGATGCACAAGACCATCGCGCGGGCCTATGCCAGGGAAGGCATCCTCAGCTTTGCCGTCACCCCCGGCTTCACCGACACCAGCATGGCGGGCGACTATCTCGCCAGCCGCGGCGGGCCGGGGCTGCTGGCCGACATTCCCTTGGGCCGTGTCGCCACCCCGGAAGAAATCGCCGCGATCATCACTTTCTGCGCGCTCGATGCGCCCCCGAGCATGACCGGCGCGGTGATCGACGCCAATGGAGCGAGCTTTGTCCGGTAATCTCATCATTGTCATCCCCGCGCAGGCGGGGATCCAGCTTCTTCATTTTCACCAAACATGATAGACGCTTAGCTGGGTTCCCGCCCCCCCGCCTTCGCGGGGGCAGGCATGCGGGAATGACACGGGAGAGCCGATGAAACCCGGCTGGGTCTACATCATGACCAATCGCTATCGGGGCACGCTCTATATCGGAGCGACCTCCTCGCTACCGCATCGCGCCATGCAGCACCGGGACAAAGCCGGATCGGCGTTTGCGGCGAAATATGGATGCGTGCTGCTTGTCTATGTCGAGGAACACGCGGAAATCGCCGCAGCCATTCTGCGCGAACGGCAGCTGAAGAAATGGAACCGCGACTGGAAGATCAGGCTGATCGAGGAGCAGAACCCCGATTGGCGCGACCGGTTCGACGATCTGATCTGACCCTTATCCCTGTCATCCCCGCGCAGGCGGGATCCCGCTTTCTTTTCGGACGCCCCAAGGTAAGAAGCTGGATCCCCGCCTACGCGGGGATGACGGAGTATTGATTTGTCCACCACGTGGAAGCTCTCGCTGTTCGCGACCAAGCCCATCGTGCAGGCGGCGCTGCTGGCGCATGACCTGATCGACGACTGGGATTACGAACTCGTCATCGCCGGGCGCGAGGTGGCCGAGGACCGGCCCGACGACTGGGTGCTCGAAGGCTGGTATCCGAAGAAGCCCGGCAAGGCCGAGAAAGCCGCGCTCGCCGGGCTGTTCGAAGGCAAGGCGCCACCGATCACGGTCGAGGAACTGCCGCCCGCCGACTGGGTGACCCTCAGCCAGCAGGGCGTCGAGCCGATCCGCGCCGGGCGCTTCCATGTCCACACCCCCGATTTTCCGCCCGACCCTGACGCGATCGACTTCATCATTCCGGCCAGTCAGGCCTTCGGCACCGGCCAGCACAAGACCACCGCCGGATGCCTCGAAATGCTGGGCCACATGAAGGCAAGCGGCATGGCGGTGCGCAACGTGGCGGACATCGGCACCGGCACCGGGCTGCTCGGGTTTGCCGCTCTCGCCCTGTGGCCGCGCGCGTCTATCACGCTGACCGACATTGATCCGGTCTGCGTGCCGGTGGTCGAGGAAAACGCCGCCACCAACGGCATCCCGATGGGGCCGCGTGCGGGCGAGGCGGTGATGATCGTCGCCGACGGGATGGACGATCCCTTGCTCACCTTGCGCGGGCCCTATGATCTGCTGATCGCGAATATCCTCGCCGGCCCGCTGGTGAGCCTCGCCCCCGATTTCGGCCGCAGCGTGGCGCCGGGCGGCAGCCTGCTGCTCGCCGGGCTGCTCGCGGGCGAGCAGGAAGAGGCCGTGCAGCGCGCCATGCGCCGCGCCGGTTTCCGCATGGCCGCGCGCCTGCAAAGCGGCGACTGGGCGATCCTGTGGCTGCGGCGCCGGAGGGATTGGGGACGGGCGCGCTAAAGCGCCGCCCGCCGCGCCTCCAGCCACAGCCGCTCGGCCCGCGGGGGATCGAGCGCCAGCGCGGTATCGAGCGCCGCCCTCGCCTCCACCGCCTGCCCCGCCCGCGCCAGCAGATCGGCGCGCGCCACATGCCACGGCCGCGCCAGTGCGAGGCGCTCGGCGGGGAGCGCATCGAGCGCCGCCAGCCCCGCCTCGGCCCCTTGGGTCTGCGCCAGCGCCAGCGCCCGGCTCAGCGCCACCATCGGCGAGGGGCGCAGCGCGAGGAGCACGTCATAGAGCCGCAGCACCGCCTGCCAGTCCACCACCCCGTCAAAGGCGCGGCGCGCATGGGTGAGCTGGATAGCGGCCATCACCTGACAGGGGCCTGATCGCCCGCGCAGCGCCGCCGCATCGAGCATCCCCCGCGCCCGCTCGATCCGCGCCCTGTCCCAAAGCCCGCAATCCTGCTGCGAGAGCGGCACCATCGCGCCCTCCCCGTCCACCCGCGCTGCCTGCCGCGACCGTGCCAGCAGCACCAGCGCGGCAAGGCCCATCGCCTCGGGCTCGTCCGGCACCAGCTCGGCCACCAGCAGCGCCAGACGCTCGACCTCGCCGCCCAGATCCTCGCCCAGATCCGCCGAAAGCTCGCCCCCGGCATCGGCATAGGCCGCGGTGAAAGCCAGTTCGAGCGCGAGCAGCACCGCTTCGAGCCGCGCTGGCCAATCGCGGCGCGGGGGCAGTTCGAAGGCGATCCCCGCCTCGCGCACCTTGGCCTTGGCGCGGGTGATGCGCTGGAACATGGCCTGTTCGCTGACCACGAACAGCCGCGCGATGGCACTGACCGGCAGGCCGCAGATCACCTTCAACGCCAGCGCGGTGCGCGCCTCGGGCGCAATCGCGGGGTGGCAGCAGATGAACAGCAGCCGCAGGCGTTCGTCGGGGATCGGTTCGGGGAGCGTGAGGATGTCGGCCATGCCTGTCACCTGAGCGAGCGCCTCGGTGCCGCGCACCTCGGCGGAGCGTTTGCGGATCGCATCAAGCGCGCAGCGCTTCGCGGCGACGAACAGCCATGCGGCCACATCGCGCGGGGGTTCAGGCAGCCTGAGGCAGCGTTCGGCCGCCCCGGCAAAGGCCTCCTCGGCAGCATCGAGATCGCGCAAGGAAGCGGCAAGCGCGGCCACCACCCGGGGCCGCGCCGCCATGATCGCATCGGCGAGCGCCGCGCTCAGCCTGGCGCTCAGTTCTCTGGCCCCATCGGCCACACCGGACGCACCTCGATCCCGCCCTTGGGCACCGGAATGGCCCTCGCCCATTCGAGCGCTTCGTCGAGGCTGGGCACGTCGATGATGTAGAATCCGCCGAGCTCCTCGTGGGTTTCGGCAAAGGGGCCGTCGTGCAGGCTCACCGAACCATGATCGAAGCGCAGCGTGGTGGCGGTGGCGGCGGGCTTCAGCCGCTCGCCCGAGAACGGCACCCCGGCGGCGACCAGATCCTCGGCCAGCTTCATGTGCCCCGCCAGCGTCGCCTCCAGCAGCGCCGCGCCGCCCTCGCCCGCATAGGCGCTTTCGTCCTCGTTGATCATCAGCATGAATTGCATCGCGTCGTCTCCGTCATCGGCCCGGCCGGAAGTGGCGAGGCTCTGACAGGGAGACGCGGCTGGCAACGGGGATTCGACAGGGGCCGCGAAATTTATTGCGCGAGGGTGTCTTCGAGCAGCGCGAGGGCATTGCGGGTGAAGGCGGCCATGTTGGCGATGCGGTCATCCG
>CAZQOO010000088.1:5702-10165 GCA_964594845.1 uncultured Porphyrobacter sp.
TTTCGATGAGGCGGGTATATTCCCCTCCCGACCCCGCCAGCGCGGCGACCGAGCGCCCTGCTGGCGCGCCGCTGGGATGGCTCGAACCGCCGACCGAGCCGCTCTCGGCCAGCCCCCATTCCGCGCCGAAATTGTCGCGGATGGCGCGGGCCTGAAGCAGCGCGTAATCCTCGGTAGCCCCGCGCATCCCCTTGTAGGCCTCGCGCGGGAGCGCAAACAGCACGTCGCGCGCGCGGAAGGAATAGACCACGCCCCCGCCCGCGAAGAAGTCGAGCGCGCCGGGGACGGTGAGCAGCGTGGCCGCAATGAGGCCGCCGGTCGCCCCGTCGGCCACCGCGACCTTCTCGCCGCGCCCGCGCAGCAGCGCCGCGATACGCAGCGCCTGCGGGTGGAGTTCGGTGAGCAGGTCGCTCATGGCGGGGTCACCTCCACGTCAATCTCGCCGAGCCAGTTCGAACCATGGCGCACGCGGTCGCCGGGCTTGAGGAAATGTCCGCTCGCCAGTTCGTTGGCGAGAAATTCGCGCTTCACCGTATCGACCAGTCCGGCACCCGAAAACGGACCGCCGGCCAGCAGATAGGCGAGGCCCCCCTCGATCATGTCCGCGCGCGACGGCGGGGTGAAGATCACGCCCTCCGACGTGCCCGACATCAGCGTCATGTCCGCCGTGATCCGGCCCTGCGGTGTCAGCCGGTGGAAGGCCCCGCGATAGAGAAAGCGCGGGCGCTCCATGTCACCCAGCGCCTTGGCGACAAGCGCGCGGAAGTCCATCACCATCTCGCCCCCGCGCGCATCCTGCCGCGGCTCGCCGTTGACCGCGGTGGTCATGCGCGTGTCGGCAACAAACCGCTGCCAGTCGCGCGGCACCACGAGAAAGGGGCCGGAGGGGAAATGGCCGGGGCCGCTCTTGGCATCGGAGAAACCGAAGCCCGAATCGAGATTGTCCGGGTCGGCCAGCTCCACCAGCGCGTTGCGATTGGTGAAATCGCCGCACAGGAACACGCCCTTCAGCGCCGCGTCGAAATCGGCGAGGCTGGCAATGTCGCGGTCGAAGCGCATGCACAGTTCGACCTCGTAATCGAGCAGGATACCCGGCTGCGCGGCGATTGTCGTACGCGCCGGCGAGGCGGCGCCGAACTTGGGAAACTGGAACACCGCGCCGCTGTTCGCCTCTTCGGCATGTTCGGGGAAATTGGTGCCCGTACCGATGTGAATGGCGCCGCTCGGCGCCGAAGGCAGCAGCGCGGCGTAGGGCAGGCGCAGGCGCGGGCCGGCAGGCAGCGCAGCCTCAGCGTCCGGCAGGCGCGGGAGCGTGGCGAGATCGCGCAGCGGATCGCCGGTCTCGGCCACCCCCAGCGCCGCGAGCGGGATGCCCGTGACCGACGTACCGTCGAAGCCGGTGACCAGCAGCGTGGACGGCTTTCCATCCTCGCCGCGATAGCGCGCCAGCGTCAATGCCTCGGCCATCGGGGCCAGCTGCGGGGCGAGCGCGACCCCCTCGAAACTCGCCGGATTGCCCTTGGGATCGGGCGAGGTCGCCCATGCCGCGGCGAGGCCGATCACGACGATCAGCGCCAGCACCGCGAGCCACTTTGCCAGCCTGCGCACTGCCCTACCCCGCCTCGGCCACAATCGCCGCCCAGCCGGCCTCGTCGACCACCTCGATGCCGAGCTCGGCGGCCTTCTTCAGCTTCGATCCGGCCCCCGGCCCGGCGACCAGCAGATCGGTTTTCGCGGAAACGCTGCCCGCCGCCTTCGCGCCCAGCCGTTCGGCCTGTGCCTTGGCTTCATCACGGCTCATGGTTTCAAGCTTGCCGGTGAAGACGACGGTCTTGCCCGCAACGCGCGATGCGACGGTCTGCACCTCGAAACGCGGCGGGGTGACCTGCGAGAGCAAGTCCTCCCACACCCCGACATTGTGCGGCTCGTGGAAGAAATCGCCCAGCGCCTCGACCACCGAAGGCCCGATCCCGTCGATGGCGGCGAGTTCGGCCGCCGCGTCGCTATCGCCTGCGTGCGCCCGCTCGGCCAGCGCGCGCAGCACCGGTAGTTCATGGAAGTTCTTCATCAGATCGCGCGCCGTCACCTCGCCGACATGGCGGATGCCGAGCGCGAACAGCAGGCGCGCGGCGTCGGGCGCACGCTTGGCCTCGATCGCGGCGAGGAGATTGTCGACCGACTTTTCCTGCCAGCCCTCCAGCGCGAGGATATCGCTGCGGCGTTCGCGCAGGCGGTAGATGTCGGCGGGGCTTTCCAGCCACCCGAGCGAGAAGAACTGGGCGATGGTCTTTTCCCCCAGCCCCTCGATGTCGAGCGCCTTGCGGGACACGAAATGTTCGAGCCTCTGGGTGCGCTGCGCCGGGCAGATCAGCCCGCCGGTGCAACGCACATCGACCTCGCCTTCCTCGGCCACCGCCTCGCTGCCGCATTCGGGGCAGTGATCGGGGAAGGCATAGGCGGGACGCGCCACCTCGCGCGTCAGGTTCTCGACCACCTGCGGGATCACGTCGCCCGCGCGCTGGATCACCACGCGGTCGCCGACCCTGAGGCCGAGCCGCGCGATCTCGTCGCGGTTGTGGAGCGTGACATTGGTGACCGTCACCCCGCCCACCAGCACCGGTGCAAGCCTGCCCACCGGAGTCAGCTTGCCGGTGCGCCCGACCTGAATGTCGATCGCCTCCACCACCGTCTCGGCGCGCTCGGCCGGGAACTTGTGCGCCAGCGCCCAGCGCGGGGCCTTGGCCACGAAGCCGAGCCGCTCCTGCCAGTCGAGCCGGTCGAGCTTGTAGACCACCCCGTCGATGTCATAGGGCAGCGAAGGCCGCGCCTTGCCGATCGCCTCGAAGCGCGCGACCACTTCGTCCGTCCCACCGACCACGCGGGCGAACAGCGGCGAGACCGGAAAGCCCCATGCGCGCAAGGTCTCGACCACCTCGGTCTGGGTCGTCCCCGGCACTGCCGACGCCGCGCCCCAGCCATGCGCCCAGAACCGCAAGGGGCGCTTCGCGGTGACGCTCGCATCCTTCTGCCGCAGGCTTCCCGCAGCGGCATTGCGCGGGTTGGCAAACAGCTTTCCGCCTACTTCATGCTGCGCAGCATTGAGTGCGGTAAAGGCCTGTTTTTCCATATAGACCTCCCCGCGCACTTCGAAGATGGCGGGAATACTCCCCTCCCCTTGGGGAGGGGTTGGGGGTGGGGGTTCCATGCCCACCGATGTCGAGCACCCATCCCCAACCCCTTCCTTCAAGGGAAGGGGCTTTATGATCTTGGGAATGTCGTCGATGAACTGGACATTGGCCGTCACATCCTCGCCCACCTGCCCGTCACCGCGCGTCGCGGCGCGCACCAGCACCCCGTTCTCGTAGCGCAAGCTGCATGACAGCCCGTCGATCTTGTCTTCGGTGGTGATCGCCAGCGGCTCGCCTTCGGGCAGGTTGAGGAAGCGCCGCATCCGCGCCAGCCACTCCCCCACTTCGTCGGGGCTGAAGGCATTGTCGAGGCTCATCATGCGAACCTCGTGCGTCACCTTGCCGAGCGGCGAAGCGGCCACGGCATGGCCGACCTTGCGCGACGGGCTGTCCTCGCGGATCAGATGCGGGAAGGCGGCCTCAAGCTCGGCATTGCGGCGCACCAGCGCGTCATATTCAGCGTCGGAAATCTCCGGGCTGTCCTCGGCGTGATACAACCGGTCATGCTTCGCGATGGCCTTCGCCAGCCGCATCAGCTCGTTGGCGGCATCCGCCTCGCTCAGCCCTTCGATTCCCATGGCTCCCGCTTTTTCAGCGCCCGCCGGCAATGTCCAGCAGCGCGGGACCGTAGGCGGCGAAATCCTTGGTGCCCGGCACCAGCAGGTTGAAGTGCTGGTCCTGCGTGACGCTGATCACCTCGACCGCAATGCCCTGTGCGCGCAGGCCCTCGATCATCGCCGGATCGGGATCGGGCAGCGCCCCGTCGACCACCAGCAGGCGCCCCACCAGCGGCTTGTTGGCGAGCGGATCGAGCATCGCGTAGCGCACCGGCTGCTCGGCGGGTGAGCCGCCCATCATGGTCGCGATCACCGGCGCGCCGCACACCGCCTGATCCACCCCGACGAAATCCGCGATCCTGAGCGGCCCGTCGAGCGCCACCGCAGCGGCAATCGGCGGCAGTTCGGCGCTGATCGCCTCGTCGCCCTTGTGCCCGCTCGGCAGCCACATCACCGGCGTCACCCCGGCGGAATGGCCCATGACCGTGATCCGCGTGAGATCGAGCGGATAGGTCTTGGCGAGCTTCTTCACGTGCATCAGGCCCTGCGCCCAGTCGGTGAAGGTGTTGGGCCAGCCGCCGTCCGATCCGATCTCGCGGTAGGAGGGCGTCCAGGTCGCCACGCCGTTCTTCGCCAGGAAGCTGGCGAGCGCGGCGACGTTGGCGGTGCCGCCCATCCCCGCCCAGCACCCGCCGTGATAGATCACCGCGAGCGGGAA
>CAZQOO010000089.1:0-10107 GCA_964594845.1 uncultured Porphyrobacter sp.
AGGCGCGGAGGTTGTGCAGGTCATCCGGACACGGCCCCGCCCCGACCAGATAGATGGTGCCGGAATTTCGCATGGCTCGCACTTGTGCCATGCCGCGCGCGGCCAGTGCGGCATCGTCGGGCGAGACCACCTGCCCCAGTTCCTGTGCCGTGCGGCGCAGCGCCGGGTACCAGCGCCTGCCCGCACTCGCGCTGCCCATCATCAGATCGGAATGGCCCCCGACGTGCTTCGACAGGCTCATCATCACGATATCGCAGCCATGCTCCAGTGCCGCAAAGCCCAGCGGGCTGGCCCAGGTGTTGTCGATCAGGCTGACCGCGCCATACTCGCGGGCGATGGCCGCGAGCGCGGGGACATCGCACAGCTCGAAAGTGAGGCTGCCGGGGGCTTCGAGCCACACGGCCTGCGCGCCCTCGCCGCAGAGCGCGGCAAATCGCGCCGGATCGCGCGGATCGAAGAATGCTGTCTCCACGCCAATGCGCGCCAGCAGCCCCGTCGCCATGCTGCGCGAGGGGTCATAGGCATTGTCGGCCATCAGCAGCTTGTCGCCCGGCTTCAGAACGCTGAGCAGGCACCCTGCAATTGCCGCCACGCCGCTGGGGTAGAGCACCGTGCCGTAGGCGCCCGGCTCGATTGCGGTCAGCGCCTCGGCCAGCGCCCACTGGGTCGGCGCGCCGCGGCGGCCATAGAAGAACTGCCCGTCATTATTGTGCTTGCCCGCCTCGCGCCGCTCGGCATCGCTGGCGTAGAGATGGGTCGAGGCGCGCCACACCGGCGGGTTGACCACCGGGCCGGTCCATTCGGGCCGCCGTCCGCCGCGCACGAGGCGAGTGGCAGGCCTGCGGGTGGAGTCGTCGCCGCCGCCGCTCATGCATCTGCCCCTTGCGCCTTGGGGGTCGCCGGGTCCGCGCCCCACTCGCTCCAGCTGCCATCGTAGAGCGCAGTGTCGTGCTTGCCGATCAGGTGGGCGGCGAACAGCACGACGCTTGCGGTCACGCCGCTGCCGCAGGTGGTGACCAGCGGGCGGGCAAGATCGATGCCCGCCGCCGCAAAGGCGGCCCGCAGCGCATCGGGCGACTTGTAGGTGCCGTCGGGGTTGAACAGCGCGGTATAGGGCAGATTGCCGCTGCCCGGAATCCGGCCCATCGGCAGGCCGTTGACCGGATCGGTGCCGGTGCCGAACACCCGCTCGGCGGCGCGCGCGTCGATCACCTGTTCGGTCTGGCTTTCGAGGTTGGCGAGCATGTCGGCCTTGCTCCGCACCCGCTCCGGCGCTGTGAAGGTTGCAGCGGCGGCGGGCGCGATAGCCGCCACGCCGCTTTCGAGCGGGCGCCCCTCGGCGCGCCACTTGCCCAGGCCGCCGTCGAGGATGGCGACATTGCGGCGCCCGCTCGCGGTCAGCACGAACCACGCCCGCGCCGCCGTGCGGATCGCGCTGTCATCATAGATCACCACTGCATCGCCTGCGCCGACACCCAGATCCGCGAGGCGCGCGGCGATCTGCTCGGGCGTCGGGAAGGCGTAGGGAACGCTCGATCCCGCGTCGAACAGGCTCGCAAGGCCGAGGAATCGCGCGCCCGGAACATGCCCGGCGGCGAATTCGGCGGCCGCATCACGGGCGGCTGCGGGCAGGTGGTAGGAGGCATCGAGCACGACAAGGCCCGGTTCGCCCAGACGGGCGGCCAGCCACTCGGTCGATACGAGGCTCGGGAAGGTATCGTTCATACCGCTCGGCCTAGCGGGCAATGCGCAATCCGCCAAGGGGAGCAGGCGATCACGCCGGCGGCGGTGCCTCGATCGCCCGCGCGCGCAGATCGGGAACGGAGCCGGGCAGCATGTCCATGCGCAGCGGCTGGACCCGGCCTTCGGCCATGCCCGGCGTGCCGATCACGAAACTGCGGGTAAGCGCCTGCTGTCCTTCGCCTTCGAGCGTGACGTGGAGCAGCGGGATGAACAGCATGGTCTGGCCCTGCATCACCGGCGCGATCCCGGCGAAGGGCAACTGCACCTCGCCTGCCACACTGCGGCTCTGGTGCGGGCCGATCCGCTCGATCCGCGTCACGGCCTGCGCGGCGGCAAGCGGGGCGGCGTTGCTGTGTCCCTGCCGGGCTGTGGTGAGCTGCACCGCGACGGCCAGATCATTGACCGCGCGTTCGCTCCGGTTGGCCAGGATGATGCGATACCGCAAGGTGAAGTTCATCACGCTGCGGCTCGCGCCCGGGATTTCGACCGAGACATCGATGCGGGGCGGGACGGGTTCATCCTCCTCCGCCCGGGCCGCGACCGGGGCGGCGAGGCGAAGCACCCTCGGCCTGCGCCCCCGCCACAGCAGCCAGCCGCCCAGCAGAGTGGCAAGCAACAGCGCGCCTGCGGCAAGCCAGCGCCAGTCGACCACGGTAGTGCTCAGTGCCTCGGACGGGGCGGCGGTCGGCGCGGCTGCGACAGGCGGCGTGAAGGCCTCGAAGCCCGGCAGTGCACCGGGCTCGTCCGTGCCGGGCGGTTGCGAGAGCGCGGGAATGGTGTCCGGCACCACGGCGTCCGCATCCACCCGGGCAGCCGAGGTCGGTGCCGGGCTCGGGAGCGGCGTCGGAGCAGAGCCGGCAGCGGGTCGCGCAGGCGCAGCGGGCAAGGGGGCAGGGCGCGGCGAAGGCGATGCTTCGGGCACCAGCACCGGCGCGGGCGCGATCCGGGGCTGTTCGACGCTGCGCGGCGGGATTGCCACGCCCGCCACTTCGTCAGCCGGTCCGGCCGGTGCGGGGGAAGGGGTCGGTGTCGGCTCGGGCAGCGAGAAGCTGCCGCCCGGCGTCGCCTGCGCCGCCAGCGGCGCGGCAGCGGCCAGCGCGAGAAGCGCAGCAGAGTGGCGAATGAGAGGAGCGGGGCGCGCGCGGTTCATGGGTTCGGGATCGGATATGCTGGCGCTCGCCAGCTGAACATTTGCTGGCCCATAGGGAACCTTGCCCGCCCTCGTCCAGTTGCCCGCTTGCGCCCATCCCCCATTCAAGGCAACAGCCCGTCCCATGACGACCACACCTCAGCCCCCCAAGCCTGCCCCGCAGTTCCTCGGCAAGGAGACGCCGCTTCCGGCTTCTCCCGACGAGGCCGTGCTGGATTACGTCCCCAATCCGCGCCCCGGCCTCACCTATCTGGTGCGCTTCGTCTCGCCCGAATTCACTTCGCTGTGTCCGGTGACGAACCAGCCCGATTTCGCGCATCTGGTGATCGATTACGTGCCGGGCGAAACCATCGTCGAGAGCAAGAGCCTCAAGCTGTTTCTCGGCTCGTTCCGCAACCACAACGGCTTTCACGAGGATGTGACCGTCGGCATCGGCGTGCGCCTGTTCGAGGAAATGCGCCCGCAATGGCTGCGCATCGGTGGCTACTGGTATCCGCGCGGCGGCATCCCGATCGACGTGTTCTGGCAATCGGGCGTGGCCCCGGAAGGGCTGTGGCTGCCCGATCAGGGCGTGCCCTCCTATCGCGGGCGCGGCTGAGGGCGCGGGCACGCATTGCCGCGCCGTTGGCGGGTCATTGCCGGGTCATTGACCGGTCATTGCAGGTCTGTGCGATGTTCCACGTGGAACATTGCGGCCCGCCCGATCAGTGGCCCGGCACGCTGAGTTCGAGCTGCACGAACTTCGGAGAGCTCTTGTTTGCCTCGCGCCACTTGGCCAGCGGGAAGGCCCCTGCGCCCAGCGCCGCCAGCGGAATGCCCGCTTCGGCCAGCGAATAGGGCGAGATGCGGTGGCGGGTCATGAAGCCGCCGCTGCCGTCGCTGATCAGCGGGGTCTCGAACTTGAGACCCTGGCTGTTTTCCGAGGCATTGACCACCCGGCTCACCACCAGCTGCCCGTGCCCCAGATCGAGCACCACATCGGTACCGACCGGCACTCCGGCCAGCCCGTTGATGCGCGCACCGGTCTTGGACAGGTTGCGCAGGATCACGTCGTAATAGTGATCCTCGTGGATCAGGCCGACCTTGCGGAAGATCGAGATGCGCTCGGCACGGTGGCGCGGCGGGCCGCTCGGCGTGACCTTCATGGTGCCGTCAGCGAGAGCCGACTGCACCTGTTCCTGCGAGATCGCGGGCGAATAGACATAGCCCTGCACCAGATCGGCACCGCGCTCGCGCACCAGTTCCAGCTCGTCCATTGCCTCGACGCCTTCGGCCACGGTCTCCATCCCGAGCGCCTTGGCCAGGGCGACGATCGCGGTGATGATCGCGGGGTTGATGTCGCCGTTCTCGGTGCATCCGCGCACGAAGCTCTGGTCGATCTTGATCTTGTCGAAATGGCCGTTCTTGAGATAGGCGAGCGAGGAATAGCCGGTGCCGAAATCGTCGAGCGCAAGCCGGATGCCGAGCTTCTTCAGATCGCGGAACACCGCGTCCACTGCCTCGAGATCGCCCACGAACACGCTTTCGGTGATCTCCAGTTCGAGCCGCTGCGGCGGCAGGCCCGATACCTCCAGCGCGGTCGCCACGGTCTTGCGGAAACCGGGCCGCACGAACTGCTTGGCCGAGACATTGACCGCGACGTGGATCGTCTCGGGCCACCGCATCGCATCGGTGCAGGCCTGGCGCAGCGCCATTTCGCCGATGCGCAGGATCAGATCGTCGTTTTCGGCCACGGGGATGAAGTCGGCGGGCGAAATCGCGCCTTCCTCGCCGTCATGCCAGCGCAGCAGCGCCTCGAAGCAGCGCACCTCGTTGTTCGAGGGGTCGACCAGCGGCTGGTAGGCGAGGCTCAGCTCCCCCCGGTCGACCGCGTCGCGCAGCCGTTCGCCCAGCTGGGCGCTCTTGGAGGCGGCATCGCGCAGTTCGGTGGTGAAGAAGCAGAAGGTGCCGCCGCGCGAATCCTTGGCGGCATAGAGCGCCATGTCCGCCGCACGGGTCAGCTCTTCGGCGGTCACGCCGTCATAGGGCGCGATCGCGATCCCCACCGAGGTGCCGATGATCGCCCGCCGGCCGTTGACCTGATAGGGCTGCGAGAGCGACTGGACGATGCGGTTGGCCAGTTCACCCAGCGTGCCGCGGTCATCCATGTCGGGCAGCAGCACCTGGAATTCGTCGCCGCCCAGACGACCGACCTCGCCGCTGTCCTTGACGATGCTCTTCAGCCGTTCGGCGACCTGCTTGAGCAGCTCGTCGCCTGCGGGGTGGCCCATGGTGTCATTGATGTGCTTGAAGCGGTCGAGATCGAGCATCATCAGCGCGCAGCTGCGCTGGCTGGCGCGGAAGGCGGCTAGCGTGGCAGTCAGCCGCTCGCCGAGCTTGCGGCGGTTGGCGAGGCCAGTGAGCTCGTCGATCTGCGACTGGCGGGCCACCTGCATTTCATGGGCGTACTGGCTGGTGATGTCGACTGCGCTGCCGCGATAGCCGAGGAAATTGCCGCCCGCACCCACCATCGGCCGCCCGTTCAGCCGCCACCAGCGGGTCGCGAACTCGGGGTTGCGGGCCTTGGCCGCAGTCACCGCGACGATGTGTTCCTCGATCCGGGAATGGGCCTTGATCTTGAAGCCGATCGCGCGCTGCTGCGGTGCGCCGGGTTCGGGTTCGATATCGGTGAACACCTGCGAGACCGGCTTGCCGACCAGCTCCTCGGCGGTGAAACCGAGATCGTCGAGCGCACGCTGTGACAGGAACGAGAGCCGTCCCTCCGCGTCGGTTGCCCAGAACATGCCGATGCCCAGCGCTTCGACGTCGCTCAGAACCGTGGTGCGTTCGGGCCGGGTCTGGCTCTCGCCGCTGCCCGCAGCGGGTCTGACGGCGTTAGCCGAGCGTGACGCCTGTTCCCTGACCGACTTGAGAAACCCCAATGGCATTGTTCATCCTCGCGCGAGCATCCGGTTGCGACCCCGGTGCCTTCCCGGGCGGCATGCGGTGCAGGTTGCATCCCGGTTAACCTTGTGCCGACTAATCCAAGGCGATTGAAAAAACGTTACGCCCCCTCGGCGGCTGCGTTTTTCCGGCCGTGGCGGCAGGTCGGTCAGGAACGTCCCGCGATATCGCGCGTTACGGCACCATAAGGTCTTGGCGGAAGAAAATTGTCCGCTGGCCGTTTGTGACGTAATTTTCATGCATGCAGTCCGGCGCGGGGGGATCGGCGGGGGCGGTTTGCTGACATTGGGGGAAGCGAGAATGCCCGAAGCCGGTGCAGGCACAGCCGGGTCTGAAGCCGTGACCAATCCCGTGCGCACGCGCGCTGACTGGGAGGCCATGCGGGCCGCCGTTCTGGCCGATCCGGGCGCCTTCCATGGCGGGATCGCCGCCCAGGGCATGCACTGGTTCGTGGCCGAGACTGGCCCTGATGGGGCGTGGCTGGCGCGGGGTGATGATGGCCGCTGGCACGGCTGGGACGCCGCCAGCGCCGCGCCCGTCAGCCCCGATCTCGCGGAAGATTTCACCCCCTGGCACACCGGTTTCGACAGCTCGACCCCGCCACACTGGCGCTGGTTCGTGGGCGGGCGCACCAATGCCGCCTTTTCCGAGCTCGACCGCCATGTGCTTGCCGGCCACGGCGATGAAGCCGCGCTGATCTTCGAGGGCGACCGCTGGGACATGAGCGCCAACGGCGGCAAGGGCGCGCCGATCGACTGCTTCACCGTCAGCCGCAGGCAGTTGCTGCTGGAAGTGGCGAAATGCGCCGTTGCCCTCCAGGCGCTGGGCCTCAAGCCGGGCGACCGCATGGCGCTCAACATGCCCAGCATCGTCCCGCAGATCTACTGGACCGAAGCCGCCAAGCGCATGGGCGTGGTCTATACGGCGGTGTTCGGCGGGTTTTCGGACAAGACCCTGTCCGACCGCATTGCCGATACGGCGGCACGGGTGATCGTCACCTCCGATGGCAGCTACCGCAACGCGCAGGTTGCCGCGTTCAAGAACGCCTATACCGACCCGGCGCTCGACAACTTCGTGCCGGTGACGACGGCGCTGGAAATCCTGTCCGCGCTCGACATGGGCCTGCCGGCGGCGGACGCGGCGACCATTGTCGAGACCGTCCGCGAGGCGCTGGCCGGCGAGATCACGGTCGACCGTTCGGACGTGATGCGCGGGGTGGGCCGGGCGCTGATCAATCTCGGGGCGGAGGGCCGCATCACCTCGGCGGACGCAGCGCGGGTGCGGATCGCGATTGCCTCCAGCCTCGTCACTCTGCCGCCGCGGGTGGAAGCGGTGATCGTGTGCCGCCACACCCACCAACCCGACATGATCTGGCGCGAGGAGCGCGACCGCTGGAGCCATGAGCTGACCGACGCCGCGCTTGTCACCGTGCTGGAAAAGGCGCGCGCGGCGGGCTTTGCGGTGCAGTCCGAGGCCGATCTGCTGGCGCTGCCGGACGCGGATTTCGTCCGGGCGATCTGGGCTTCGTCCAAGCCCATGCCGGTCGATGCCGACTATCCGATGTTCTTCATCTACACCTCGGGCAGCACCGGCAAGCCCAAGGGGATCGTGCACAGCCACGGCTATGCTGCGGGCGTTGCCGAGACGATGAAGGTCTGCTTTGACGCACGCGCCGGCGATACGCTGTTCGTGGTCGCCGATCCGGGCTGGATCACCGGCCAGAGCTACCTGATCTGCGCCCCGCTGATGACGCGGGTGACGACGCTGGTGTCCGAAGGCTCGCCCGTCTTCCCGCACGCGGGGCGGTTCGCTTCGATGATCGAGCGGCACAATGTCCGCATCTTCAAGGCGGGTGTGACCTTTCTCAAGTCGATCATGTCCGATCCGGCCAACTTGGCCGAGGTCGAGCGCTATGACATGAGCGGCTTGCGCGTGGCGACCTTCTGCGCCGAGCCTGTCTCTCCGAGCGTGCAGGCCTTCGGGATGGAGCACGTCACGGAGCGCTACATCAATAGCTACTGGGCGACCGAGCATGGCGGGATCGCGTGGACGCACATGTTCGCGAATGACGATTTTCCGCTGCGGCCCGATGCGCATGCCTATCCGCTGCCGTGGATCGTGGGCGATGTGTGGGTGGAAGACGAGGCCGGGGCGGGAGGCGATGCGCCCTTTGCCCGCGCCGATGATGGCGGCGTGCCGTGGCGCAAGGCCGAGACCGGCGAGAAGGGCGAGATCGTGATCGCCGCGCCTTACCCCTATCTCGCGCGCACCATCTGGGGTGATATCGCGGGCTTCAAGGTTGCCGATGGCCGGGTCGATCCCGCCTGGCGCGGCGATGCGGCGCGCTGGGAAGACGGCTACTGGCGGCGCTGGAAGGGCGCCTGGGCCTATACCCAGGGCGATTTCGCGATCCAGCACGCCGATGGTTCGTTCTCGCTGCATGGCCGCTCGGATGATGTGATCAACGTGTCCGGCCACCGCATGGGCACGGAAGAAATCGAAGGCGCGGTCCTGCGCGACAAGGCATTGGCGCCGGACTCGCCGGTCGGCAACGTGCTGGTCGTCGGCGCGCCGCACCGCGAGAAGGGGCTGACCCCGCTCGCTTTCGTCGTGCCGGCCCCGGGCCGCAAGCTGACCCATGAGGACAAGCGCCGCCTGTTCGATCTCGTGCGCACCGAGAAGGGCGCGGTTGCGGTGCCGGCGGACTTCATCGAGGTCAGCCAGTTCCCCGAAACCCGCAGCGGCAAATATATGCGCCGCATGGTCCGCGCTCTGGTGGTGGGCGAGGATGTCGGCGACGTCACAACCTTGCGCAATCCCGAATCGCTGGACGAGCTGCGCACCGTCATCACCGACTGGCAGCGCAAGCAGCGCATGAGCGACGAGCAGGCGCTGTTTGATCGGCATCGCTATTTCCTTGTGCAGTACAACACGCTTGCCCCCGGCAAGCAGGTGGCGACCGTCACCGTCACCAACCCGCCGGTCAATGCGCTGAACGAGCGTGCTATCGACGAGCTGGTGCTGGTCACCTCCACCCTCGCGCGCGACGATAGCGTGGTCGCAGTGGTGTTCACCGGCGAGGGCACATCGTCCTTCGTTGCGGGGGCCGACATCCGGCAGATGCTGGAGGAGATCCACACGGTCGACGAGGCCATGGTGCTCCCCAACAACGCGCACCTCGCGTTTCGCACCATCGAGAGCATGGGCAAGCCCTGCGTCGCGGCAGTGCAAGGCGTGGCGCTGGGCGGCGGAATGGAATTCGCGCTCGCCTGCCACTACCGCGTGGCCGAGCCGGTGGCGCGCTTCGGCCAGCCCGAGATCCGGCTGCGGCTGCTGCCCGGCTATGGCGGCACCCAGCGCCTGCCGCGCCTGCTGGCCGACCGGCGCGGGGCGGAAGGCGTGCGTGATGCGCTCGACCTGATCCTCGGCGGGCGCAGCATCACCGCCGAGGCGGCGGCCGAGATCGGCCTCGTCGATGCGCTGGTCGAGGGTGCGCAAGATGCGCTTTCGGCAGCGCACGCGGCGGTGCGCGACTATGTCAGACACGGTGCGGCTTCCGCGCTCGGCCAAGCCTTTGCCGAACGACACGCGGCGGTCGCACGCTGGGAGACGACTTCGGACATCAGCCTCGATGCAGTGCTGGAGGACGACTTCCTTCAGCGCGTCCTGCGCCAGCTCGACTGGGCCGGACGAGGGGTAGCGGGCGCGCGGGCACTGGATGCGGTCCGCACCGGCCTCGAACAGGGCATCACCGCCGGCACCGCGCGCGAGGCGCGGCTGTTTGCAGAGGCGATCGTCGATCCCGAGGGTGGCAAGACCGGCATCAAGCAGTTCATGGACAAGGTCGCCCCCCCGCTACCCGTCCGGCGCGACGGCGTGTGGATCGATGCCGAGCACGAATTGCGCAGCGCATCGCTGGAGGCGGCTGGCGATCTGCTGCCCGTCGGCGCGCCGTTCTATCCCGGCGTCACCCCGATCCCGAGCCACCAATACGCCTTCGGCATCGCCCGCGATCCCGACACCGGCCAGCCGCGCTTCGGCCCGCCGGCGAGCCACGAGAAGGAGCTGATCGTCAAGGTGCCCGAGCCCGCGCCCAACGAGGCGCTGCTCTACATGCTGACGAGCGAGGTCAACTTCAACGACATCTGGGCGCTGACGGGCATCCCCGTCTCGCCCTTCGATGCGCACGAGGAAGACGTGCAGATCACCGGCTCGGGCGGCATCGCCTTGGTCGCGGCCTTGGGCAGCGAGACGCGCGCGCAGGGGCGGAT
>CAZQOO010000090.1:0-10097 GCA_964594845.1 uncultured Porphyrobacter sp.
GTGATGCGCGGCGAACTCGAGGAAATCCGTGCCACCTATGCCACCCCGCGCGTCTCGGAAATCGCGCCGGCCTGGGACGGGCTTGAGGACGAGGACCTGATCGAGCGCGAGGAGATGGTCGTCACCGTCACCCATGGCGGCTACATCAAGCGCACCGCACTGGATACCTTCCGCGCGCAGGGCCGCGGCGGCAAGGGCCGCTCGGGCATGGCGACCAAGGACGAAGACGCCGTCGTCGAACTGTTCGTCACCAGCACCCACAACCCGGTGCTGTTCTTCACCAACACCGGGCGCGTCTATCGCATGAAGGTGTGGAAGCTGCCCGAAGGCGGGCCCACCACCAAGGGCCGCCCGATGGTCAACCTGCTGCCGCTGGGCGACGACGAGCGCGTCACCAACGTGCTGCCCCTGCCCGAGGACGAGGCAACCTGGGGCGGGCTCAACATCGTCTTCGCCACCGAACAGGGCATGGTCCGCCGCAATTCGATGGACGCCTTCGCCAACATCCCGACCGCGGGCAAGTATGCGATGGGCTTCGTCGAAGGTTCGGGCGACCGGTTGATCGGCGTGCAGCTGCTCACCGAGGAGCAGGAAATCTTCCTCGCCTCCGATAGCGGCAAGGCGATCCGTTTCGCCGCCACCGACGCGCGCGAGACCAAGAGCCGCACCGGCATCGGCGTGCGCGGCATGAGTCTCAAGAAGGGCGGCAAGGTCGTGAGTATGGCGGTGCTCGATCCGCTCACCGCCGACATGGAAACGCGCGAGGCCTATCTGCGCGCGGCGGCATGGAAGAACAATGACGCCGAACCGGCGCTGCCCGCCGAGAGACAAGCAGGGATGGCCGACGCGGAGGAATTCATCCTCACCATCACTGCCAACGGCTACGGCAAGATCTCCTCGGCTTATGAATACCGCACCACCGGGCGCGGCGGCCAGGGGATCACCAATATCGGCACGCCGGAGAGCAACCCGGATCGCAATGGCCCTGTCGTCGCAAGCTTCCCGGTTCGCCACGGCTCGCAGCTGATGCTGGTGACCGATCAGGCCAAGCTGATCCGGCTCGGCATCGACTTCCGCCACCTGATCGAAGGCGGGTTCGAGAACCTCAAAGGCTTCGCGATCTCCGGGCGCGGCTCCTCGGGCATCCGCATCTTCGATGTCGCCAAGGACGAGCACATCGTCGGCGCGGCGCTGATCGACGAGACCGAGGAACCGGAAAACGCCGCCGAGGAAGCGATCGCGGCGGAGCTTGCCGGTGGCAGCGCGCCGGACGCCCAATAGGCCGCTTGCAGGGCAGGTGATAAATCAACGGGCAGTCGACCAACCCGCCGGCTGCCCGTTTCCTCATGGGCCCAAATTTCGGGCAGCGCCCTATCTGACCGGCTGTTCGCCGCGCATGCATTGGACAATGCCGGTCGCGATCATCACCTGTCCGGCATAGTAGAGCGGCCAAATCAGCAGCGTGTTGGCAGGCTCAAGGTCGATCGGCCCTTCCCGCGCGAAGATCAGCCAGTCGCTCAGCACGAACAGCACCGCCCCGGTGCCGACGCGGTAGCGCGGGAAGCGGCTGTACCACGCGCTCGCAGCCATCGCGCCGAGGAAGGCGGCGTAGATCGCAATCGCCACCTCGCCGCTCAGCAGGAAGCTCACCAGCGGCGTCCCGATCAGCAGCGCGAGGCTAAGCAACCGCTGGCTTGGCGAATGGCGCGCGCGCGGGTTCCGGAGATAGAGCGCCACCGCCACGCAATGCGCCGCCGCGAACATCGCGCCGCCGACCTCGAACCACAGCTCGATCGCGACATCGCCCGCCGCCGCCAGCACCAGCGCGGCCACCAGCAGCAGCCCGTCGGTGCGGTGCCGGTCGTGCGGCACGCGCAGCAGCGCATAGAGCGCGAGCAACCCCACAGATGCGCCCTTGGCCAGCAGCCCCCAGGTGCCTTCGAACACCGGCTGGTCGCTGAGGAAATAAAACGCGGTCGCCGCAGCGATACTCGCCAGCAGCCATGGCCTCTGTTCGATCAGCGCCTGCTTTGCCATTCACCGCCCTTCCCGTCTGCCCTCCTTGGGGCTTGCAGGCGAGCTATCACGCATTTACCTGCCCCGCCATGAGCGCAAATGCGACTATGCACGATGTCCACATCATCGGCGGAGGCCTCGCGGGCAGCGAGGCGGCGTGGCAACTGGCGCAGCGCGGAGTGCGCGTGCGCCTGTCGGAGATGCGCGGGTCGGGCGAGATGACCCCAGCGCACCAGACCGATGGCCTCGCCGAACTGGTGTGCTCCAACTCCTTCCGCTCGGACGACGACACCAAGAACGCGGTCGGCCTGCTGCACCACGAGATGCGGCAGCTCGATTCACTGGTGATGCGCGCCGGCCATGTCGCGCGCGTGCCTGCCGGCAGCGCGATGGCGGTCGACCGTGACGTGTTCTCCGCCGAGGTCGAAAAGGCGCTTCAAGCCCACCCCAATGTCACCATTGTGCGCGAGCGGGTCGACGCCCTGCCCGCCGCCGGCCTCACCATCGTCGCCACCGGCCCGCTGACTGCCGAGGCGCTCGCGGGCAGCATCGTCAAGGCAACCGGCAGCGAACGGCTCGCCTTCTTCGATGCCATCGCGCCGATCGTCCACCGCGATTCGATCGACATGAGCAAGGTGTGGATCCAGTCGCGCTGGAACAAGCGCACCGAGGCCAGCAACGACGGCGGCGACTACATCAACTGCCCGATGAACGAGGAGCAGTATCGCGCCTTCCACCGCGGGCTGATCGAGGGCGAGAAGACCGAGTTCAAGCAGTGGGAAAAGGACACGCCCTATTTCGACGGCTGCATGCCGATCGAGGTGATGGCCGAGCGCGGGGTGGAGACGCTGCGCTATGGCCCGATGAAGGGCGTGGGGCTCGACAATCCCTTCGATGTCACGCCCGAATTCCCGCAAGGCCGCTGGCCCTATGCCGTGGTGCAATTGCGGCAGGACAACAAGCTCGGCACGCTGTGGAACATGGTCGGCTTCCAGACCAAGCTCAAATATGCCGCGCAGGTGGAGCTGTTCCGCACCATCCCGGGGCTCGAGAACGCCGAATTCGCGCGATTGGGCGGGCTGCACCGCAACACCTTCCTCAACTCGCCGGAGGTGCTCGACCGCCAGCTGCGCTTGAAGGCCGCGCCGCATATCCGGTTTGCGGGACAGGTGACGGGGTGCGAGGGCTATGTCGAGAGCGCCGCGATCGGCCTCGTCGCGGGGATGATGACCGCCGCCGAACTGGCGGGCCGCGCGTGGCAGCCCCTGCCCGCGACCACCGCGCTTGGCGCGCTGCTCAGCCACATCACCGGCGATGCCGAGGCCGAGACCTTCCAGCCCATGAACGTCAATTTCGGCCTGTTCCCGCCCCTGCACGAGGTCGGCAAGAAAGTGCGCAAGGAGGCCTACACGTCGCGCGCCAAGGCCGATCTCGCGCGCTGGATCAGCGAGACGCGCGAGGCGGTGCCGGCCTGATCCTCAGCACTTGCAGGCGGGTTTCTTCACCGCCGGCTTGGGCGCGGTGGCGGCGAATTCGCGCGGGGTGAGGCGGCCGTCGCCGTCCTTGTCCGCGCCCTCGAACCGCTCGACCGTGGTCACCGCCCATTCCTCGAAGGTCAGCAGGTTGTTGCCGTCGACATCGAGCGCGCGGAACCCGTCCGAACGGGTCGAGAGCATTTCGGCGCGGGTGATCAGCCGGTCGCGGTTGCGGTCATAGCGGAAGAAGCGCTGCTCCTCGCGGGTGAGTTCGCTCACCTCGGGCGGCGCGGGGCCCTTCATCGTGCCGGGATCGGTGATCGGCAGAGCGGCCGGATCGGCGGCGAGTGCCTCGGGCGACGGCGGCGGCGCGCCCGCTTCGACCTCGGCGCGGCCCTGCCACCAGAACAGCCCCACTCCGGCGAGCGCCAAGGCTGCCAATCCACCTGCCAATACCTGTCGCAACGGTCTGCCCCCCTTGCTGCAAGCCAGAGGGAATATACGCAATCAGCTCAAAAAGATAGCGGCCCGCAGCGCGGTGAGCGACGCGCCGCGCCCGGCCATCAGCGGTTGCCCGCCGCGCTTCAGCGACCGCAGCGCCAAGGCTTCGAGCACGGCAAGGCCGCGAAGGTCGCGCGGGAAAGATCCGGCGGAATGCGCGCGCGCCAGACCGACGCCGACCAGCACCTCGCGCTCCCCGGATTGGGAAACCGCCGCGGCCGCATCGGCCAGTGCCCAGCGATAGCCGGCTGCAGCGAGCCGGTCCTGCCCGGCGCTATCATCCCGCCAGTCCAGCGCCGCGAAGAAGGCCCCCCGCCCTGTCCCAAGCACCCGCGCCTCCTCGATCCCGATAGTCTCGGCCGTCACCAGCACCTCCCAGCCATCGACCAGCGCCACCAGCGCCGCCTCGCGCCCGGCCCAGTCGCGGCCGACCGCATCGAGCACGACATCGCCGCGCGGCCGTTCGGTCACCGGCTTGCGCAGCGCCTCGCGCCACCAGGCAAGCCGCATCTGCCCCAGCATCGGCTCGGTGGTGCGCGCCACGATCCGCGCAAGCCGGCGATCAAGCTGAAGAGCTGTGGTTAACGGCGCGCGAACCTTCGGCGCGCTCCAGGCGATGGCCAGCTCCGCTTCAGGCGGGAGATGATCGTCGTTCGCAAGCTCCATGACTGGGCGCGCCCCTAAACCGCGTGCTTGCCGATTGGCAAGGAAAGTGTCCCGCGCCGGCACGCGGCAAGCCCCGGGAAACCTCTGGAACAGCATTAGGAAGCCGTTAACCACGCTCTTTCGCATTCCGCTTACCAGACCTGACATATGCCACCCGCTGCATCTGGAAATTCCCGTAATCCGGGGGGAAGATTCAGGGGAAGGACGCGCACCCTATGAAGCGAGACAACCACGAGCGGCAGTCGTTTCTGCGCTCGCTCCTGCATGACAGGACCGCGAACACCATCGTCATTTCGGCAGCGGCGATGATCCCTCTGATGGCGATGGTCGGCGGCGGCGTCGATGCGAGCCGCTACTACATGACGGCCTCGCGCATGCAGGCCGCGTGCGACGCCGGGGCGCTGGCCGCCCGCCGGGCGATGACCACCGACACCTTCACCACCGAGCACCGCAACATCGGCCTCGACTTCTTCGACCAGAACTTCTCGCAAGGGATGTTCGGCGTCGAGAACGGCCAGCGCAACTACACCAGCGATGGCGAGGGGACTGTCACGGGCACGGCCAGCGGCACCCTGCCGACCAGCATCATGGGCGCCTTCGGTTACGAATCCTTCCAGATCGAAGTGAGCTGCACCGCCGAGATCAACATCTCGAACAGCGACATCATGTTCGTGCTCGACGTCACCGGCTCGATGGCGGACTGTCCCGACAACTCGGATTGCGATTCCGGCCCCGGCTCCAAGATCGTCGCCTTGCGCGCGGCGGTGATGAACTTCTACGACACCGTCGAAGCGGCCACCTCCGACAGCGCACAGGTGCGTTACGGCCTGGTGCCCTATTCGCAGCAGGTGAACGTCGGCCTGTCGATCCCCGACAGCTACATGGCGACCCGCAACACCTACCAGTCGCGCGTCGCGCGGTTTGAAAACCAGCCCATCATCATTCCGGAAGTCCCCGGCAACGGGATCGAGCCCGGCGACGAGATCGTCATTTCCGATCAGGTCGAATGGCTGCCGCGCAACACCGCCAATTTCGGGTCGACAAGCACCGACCACTACCGGTTCCGCAACAGCGGTTCGAGCGCGCGGAGCCAGGCGGAGAACTTCTGCTGGAACACCCTGCCCGGAACCTACACCATCGGCGGCCAGACATGGCAAGTCTTCGACAGCACCGAGTATCGCACCGGCGTGTGGAGCGGCGGCAATTCCAACAACCGCGCGGGCTGCCGCGGACGCGTGCGCAAGACCCGCATCGCGACCCAGGCTGACGTGATCCCCTATCAGCCCGAGCAGATCATCCCCAACATCGTCTGGAAGGACTATGTCTACTGCCCGGTCGACACCGACGATGCGACGCCCTGCAACGTCGAGAATCCGGCCGGCAGCCCGCCGGGATGGGAGACGGTGGATCTCGCCACCCTCTATGACGACAACCAGATCCAGATGCCGACCGGCACCAACGGAGCGATGGTGAACCACACCTGGGGCGGCTGCATCGAGGAACCCTCGACCGTGCTGACGGACACCTACAGCCCGATCCCGGCCGCGGCGCATGACATCAACATCAACCTCGTTCCGATCAACGAGGAACAGCGCTGGAAGCCGGCGCTCAACAACGTGGTGTGGAAGCGCGAGGATGGCAGCACCAACGTGACCAGCTGGCTGTACCAGACCGGAAACGAAAGCCGCCCGGGGTGGACCTGTCCGCGCGCCGCCATGCGGCTGTCGGAGATCGCCCGCGCCGATCTGCAGAACTATGTCAACAGCCTGTGGGCGAGCGGCAACACCTATCACGATATCGGGATGCTGTGGGGTGCGCGCTTTATCTCCCCGCGCGGCATCTTCGCTGCCGACAACTCGAGCGCGCCCAATGGTGACGCGATCGCCCGCCACATCGTGTTCATGACCGACGGTGTGCAGGTCAACAGCACCGAGAACTATTCGACCCACGGCATCGAATGGTGGGATCGCCGCATCACCGGCGATGGCAATTCGAGCCGCGAGTTCAGCCGCCGACGCGACCGTCTCCAGGCCATCTGCCGCGCAGCGCGCCAGGAGAACATCACCGTCTGGGTGGTCGCCTTCGGCACCTCGCTGACCCAGAACCTGATCGACTGCGCCTCGCCGGGGCGGGCCTTCCAGGCCAACGATTCCGAAACGCTCAACGATCGTTTCCAGGAAATCGCCCAGAAGATCGCTGCACTGAGGCTCACGTCATGATCCGCAACGCTGCCTACCGCTGCCGTGCCCTGCTGGCCCGCCTGCGCGGCGACCGGCAAGGGGTCACCCTGGTCGAATTCGGCTTTGTCGCACCGGTGCTGTGCGTGCTGGTGATGGGCATCTTCGACATGGCCCACACCCAGTACACCAACTCGCTGATCAACGGCGCCCTGCAGAAGGCAGGCCGCGATCTCACCCTCGAGACCGCCGGCAGCCAGCAGGGTGCGATCGACGATCGGGTGCGGGTCGAGGTCATGAAGGTCGTGCCCAACACCGCGACTGTCACGTTCGAGAAGCTTTCGCACTTCGACTTCAGCGACATCGGAGAGAGCGAGGAATACGAGGACGACAACAACGACGGCGAGTGCAACGACGGCGAGCTCTACGTCGACGCCAACGGCAACGGACAATGGGATGCGAACCGTGGCCGTGACGGGATCGGCGGCGCGCGCGATGCGGTGCTCTACACCGCGGTGGTGAGCTATCCCCGCCTGTTCCCGATGTACGGCCTGGTGGGCATGAACAACACTGTCACGCTGCGAGCCTCGACCGTGCTGCGCAACCAGCCCTTCGACGAACAGGACCGCTCGACCGAGACGGGAAATTGCCCATGATCGCTGCACCCCTCGCCAAAATCCGGACGCTCGCTGGACGCGCTGCAACCCTGCGCCAGCGGCTCAAGGGCGACACCTCGGGCGTGGCCTTTGTCGAGTTCGCCTTCACCGCCCCGATCGTGCTGGCGATGGGGATGCTCGGCACCGAGACCGCCTATTTCGTCATCACCCACATGCAGGTCAGCCAGGTGGCGATGCAGGTGGCTGACAACGCCTCGCGTGTTGGCGAGCAGGACGTGCTGACGGCGCGCAAGGTTTATGAAAGCGACATCAACGAATCCCTCGTCGGCGCGGAAAAGCTGGGCGAGACCTTCGGAATCTTCGAGCGCGGGCGGGTGATCATCTCCAGCCTCCAGCGCAATGCGCAGGGTGGGCAGTGGATCGCCTGGCAACGCTGCCGCGGCGCCAAGGTGTTCAATTCAAGCTATGGCACGCAAGGCACCGGCGCCACAGGCACCAGCTTCCAGGGCATGGGCGAACCGGGCAATCTCATCACCGCCAGCAACGGCACCGCGGTGATGTTCGTCGAGATCGCCTATGACTACGATTCGCTGACCCCGTTCGACATCTACGACGGCCGCACGATCCGCTACACGGCGGCTTTCAATGTGCGCGATTCCCGCGACCTGACGCAGCTCTACAACGACGGCCCCGCCGCCAGCTGCAACACCTATTCGGCGGACCGCCCGACCTGATTGCGGGCGGGCGGCCCTGCCGTTCCTACTTGTAGCAGACCTTGCGCGCCGCCGCGGCAATCCGTGCGGCGTCGATCAGCGCGAGCTTTTCGAGATTGGCCGCATAGGGCAGCGGCACATCCTCGTTGCACACCCGCATCACCGGCGCATCGAGGTGGTCGAAGCCCTCCTCCATGCAGATGCTGACGATCTCGGACGCGATCGAGCAGGTCGGCCAGCCTTCCTCCGCCACGATCAGCCGGTTGGTCTTCGCGAGGCTGGCAAGCACGGTCTCCTTGTCGAGCGGACGTAGGGTGCGAAGGTCGATCACTTCGGCACCGATCCCCTCGTCCGCCAGCGTCGCCGCCGCTTCCAGAGCCATGCCGACGCCGATCGAATAGCTGACGATGGTGACGTCGCGCCCCTCGCGCATGATCCGCGCCTTGCCGATGGGCAGGACATAGTCCTCGATGTCCGGCACATCGAAGCTGCGGCCGTAGACCAGCTCGTTCTCGAGGAAGACCACCGGATCCTCGCAGCGGATCGCGGCCTTCATCAGCCCCTTGGCATCGGCGGCATCATAGGGCGCGATGACGATCAGGCCGGGGACGCTGGCATACCATGGCCCGTAGTTCTGGCTGTGCTGGGCGCCAACCCGGCTCGCCGCGCCATTGGGGCCGCGGAACACGATCGGACAGCGCATCTGGCCGCCGGACATGTAATTGGTCTTGGCGGCCGAGTTGATGATGTGATCGATCGCCTGCATCGCGAAGTTGAAGGTCATGAACTCGACGATCGGCCTGAGGCCGCCCATGGCCGCACCGGTGCCGATCCCGGCAAAGCCGTATTCGGTGATCGGCGTGTCGATCACGCGCTTGGGCCCGAATTCTGCCAGCAGGCCCTGCGTGACCTTGTAGGCGCCCTGATACTCGGCCACTTCCTCGCCCATCACGAAGACGCGGGGATCGCGGCGCATTTCCTCTGCCATCGCATCGCGCAGCGCCTCGCGCACGGTGGTGCTGACGAGGTTGGTGCCGGCGGGGATAGCCGGATCGACAGCGGCGACGACCGGAATCGGTGCGGGCTTGTCCGCCTTGGGTGCCGGGGCCGGAGCGGGCGTCGGTGCAGGTGCAGGCTCGGCAGCAGGAGCAGGCGCAGCCGCCTCCCCTTCCCCCGCGATGAGCGCGATCACCGCGCCCACGGCCACGTCCTCGGTTCCGGCGGGCACGAGGATCTTTTCCAGCACGCCTTCATCGATCGCTTCGAATTCCATCGTCGCCTTGTCGGTCTCGATCTCGGCGATGATGTCACCCGGCTCGATCCGGTCACCCTCGGCCTTGAGCCACTTGGCGAGCGTGCCCTGCTCCATGGTGGGCGAAAGCGCCGGCATCTTCAGTTCGATCGCCATGGCTCAGTACTCCCCCACCAGAACATCGGTGTAGAGTTCGCCCGGCGCAGGCTCGGGCGAGGTTTCGGCAAAATCGGCCGCCGCGGCCACATCGGCGCGGATCGCCTTGTCGATTGCTTTCAAGTCATCCTCGGTCTTGCCGGCTTCGATCAGGGTCTTTTTCAGGCCTTCGATCGGATCATGATGTTCGCGCTGTTCCTGCACTTCCTCGCGGGTGCGGTATTTGGCCGGGTCGGACATCGAATGCCCGCGATAGCGGTAGGTGTTGCACTCCATCAGCACCGGACCCTTGCCGGCGCGGACATGGGCAAAGGCAACTTCGGCCGCGGCGCGCACTTCGAGCACGTCCATGCCGTTCACTTCCATCCCCGGAATGCGGAACGCCGTGCCGCGGCGGTAGAAGCGCGTTTCGGCGGACGAGCGCTTGGTCGCGGTGCCCATCGCATACTGGTTGTCCTCGACCACGAAGACGATCGGCAGGTTCCATAGGGCGGCCATGTTGAAGGTTTCGTAGACCTGACCCT
>CAZQOO010000091.1:0-5681 GCA_964594845.1 uncultured Porphyrobacter sp.
AGCGGGTCCTAGGTTCGAGCCCTAGTGCGTCCACCATCCCCTTCCCCTCCATCGCATCGCTTGCTTCGAGGCATGGCTCCCGTTATTGACGGCCAAGCCTGAAATCCTTGGGCAATTTGCCGACAAGATGGGGAAACGAGCCGCATGAGAAGGGCTCTTGCCACGATCCTGGCGACGCTTGGCGCAGTGACCGCCAATGCCGAGCCCGCGCCTTCCTTCTGCCAGCGCATGGCGGCGCAGCTGCCGATGAAAGAAAAGAAGGTCAAAGGCACCGTGCGTGCTTTCGACATGCAGACGCTCAACCTCGCCCAGCGTCTGGTGACGGGCGGAAGCAGCAGCTTCAGCTTCAAGCTCGAACCGGTCGAATACTCGGAGGAGGAGGCCAAGCGCATCAATGCCATGTGCGACGTCTTTCCCTGCACGATGGAAGGCCCTTTCGTGCTGACCATGGCGCTGCAGGACGGGTCGAAGCACGTGTTCGAGGCGCGCCCTGCCGAACGCGCGCGGCTGGAATATGCCGGGACCCGCATTCGCTGTTCCGACCTCTAGGAGCCGCCGCTCGCACTTTGCTTGCAATCACATCGCGGTGTGATAGAGCGCTCGCATGAACACATCGCTCATCACACGCGTTCGCGATCTCGTCACATCGGGCACGATGACCCGCGCCGGCCTCGCCCGCGCCGCCGGCCTGCACGCCAACACCCTGCGCGACTGCGGCGAGGATGGCTGGAACCCCACCGCCGAAACCCTCGCCAAGCTCGAGGCCTTTCTCGAAGCCAATGACGATCGCCCGGTGCTCGCCACCATCGAGGAGATCATCGACGAGGCGCGCAACGGCCGGATGTACATCCTTGTCGACGATGAGGACCGCGAGAACGAAGGCGATCTGATCATCCCCGCGCAGATGGCGACCCCGCAGGCGATCAACTTCATGGCCATGCACGGGCGCGGCCTGATCTGCCTTGCGCTGGCCAAGGCGCGCGTCGATCTGCTCGGGCTCGAACCGATGAGCCGCAACAACAAGGAATCGATGCAGACCGCCTTCACCATCTCGATCGAGGCGAAGGAAGGCGTGACCACCGGGATCTCGGCGGCTGACCGGGCGCGCACCATCTCGGTCGCGATCGATGCGACCAAGGGCGCGGACGATCTCGTCACCCCGGGCCATGTCTTCCCGCTGATGGCGCGCGACGGCGGGGTGCTGGTGCGCGCCGGCCATACCGAGGCAGCAGTCGACATCTCGCGCCTTGCCGGCCTCAACCCGAGCGGCGTGATCTGCGAAATCATGAACGAGGACGGCACCATGGCCCGCCTTGATGATCTCGTGACCTTCGCCCGCAAGCATGATCTGAAGATCGGCACGATCCGCGATCTGATCGCCTACCGGATGCGCAATGATCACCTCGTCGAACGGCTGGGCGAGCGGGCCTTCACCTCGGACTATGGCGGCCAATGGCGGATGATCACCTACCGCAACCGGATCGAGGGCAACGAGGCCTATGTGCTGCAGAAGGGCCACGTGATCCCCGGCGAGCCCACCCTCGCCCGCGTCCACCCGATCTCGGTGTTCGACGACGTGCTGGGCGCACCCGGGCCGCGCAAGCGCACGCTCCAGCGCGCGATGCAGGCGATCGGCGATCATGGCTCGGGCGTGATCGTGATCCTCACCGGCCGCGTCGGCACCGGCGAATGGAGCCGCGACGAGGAGCTTCGCAGCATCGGCATCGGTTCGCAGATCCTGGTCGATCTCGGCGTGACCGACATGGTGCTGCTGTCGAACAGCCGCCCCGATCTGGTCGCGCTCGAAGGCTATGGCCTGACCATCACCGACTTCCACCCCATTCCGGAGTAACCCATCATGGCCCGCATCCTCATCGTCGAAGCGCGCTTCTACGCCCATCTCAACGACATGCTTATCGCCGGGGCGCGCTCCGCGCTGGAGGCGGCGGGGCACGAGGTCGAAGTGCTCACGGTCCCCGGCGCGCTGGAAATCCCGGGCGCCATCGCGCTCGCCGCCGAGGCCGATCTCTATGACGGCTTCGTCGCCATCGGCGTGGTGATCCGCGGCGAGACCTACCACTTCGAGATCGTCGCCGGCGAAAGCGCCCGCGCGATCATGGCGCTGACGATGGACGGCATCGCCATCGGCAACGGCATCCTCACCGTCGAAAACGAGGCGCAAGCGCTGGTGCGTGCCGATCCGGCCCAGAAGGACAAGGGCGGCGAGGCGGCCAAGGCAGCGCTCGCCCTGATGGCATTGCAGGAACGTTTCGGTTGAGGGATCGGGGGGCAGTCTGTTCCGTTTTGAAACCTGCCCCCGATTACGTATTTTCCCTCTGTAGATTTCCGTAAGCCATTAACGCGATATCCGACCAGCTTCTGCTGTTGCTCGCCGGTCGCACGGGTTAGCAGCTTCGTGCAGCCAGCTTCGGGATATCGCCTTGAACACCATAACCGCTCCGGCACCGGATCGCTCCGGCCTGCCCCGTGTCATTGCCGCGCTGGAACACCAGCTGGCCGAACTTGACCGGATGAACCTCCATATCGGCGCGGCCCATGTCGATGCCGCGATCCAGCAATTGCGGCTGGAGCAGGCGCGGAGCGAGACGCTCTGACGCTTGCCTGACGCGACACCCCGCCGCGACGGTTTATCCCGTGAAAAGAGGGGCCTGCGTATTTGCCCTTAAAGCCAAATCCGCAGCGCAGGGCTAATTTGCCTGCGTGGTTCAACCTAGTTCCCCCCATCTGTCAAACCCCCGGCAAGGCCCCGAGAATGCCTGACGCCGCGCCCTATTCCGCTGGCGGGAATGCGCCGGACAGCGACGGGGCCGTGCGGCAACCGCTGGCCGACGAATTGGCGACGATTGCGGCAAGACTGCGCGATCTGGCCGCAAGCACCGTCGCGGAAGCCATCGGCCGACCGCAGCAGCGCAGCGAGCGGCGCTACCTCGCGCTCGCCCGCCAGGCCTATGGCCTCAGGCGCAAGCGCGCCGCGATCTTCGGCAATCCCGAACTGTTCGGCGAACCGGCGTGGGACATCCTGCTCGATCTCTACATCGCCCATGCCGAGGGCAAGCCGGTTTCGGTATCGAGCGCCTGCATCGGCTCGGCCGCGCCCGCCACCACGGGGCTGCGCTGGCTCGGCGTGCTGGCCGAGGAAGGGCTGGTGGTGCGCGAGAACGATCCGGAGGACAACCGCCGCGTGCTGGTGCGGCTGACCGCCAAGGGCATCACCGCGATGGAGCGATTCTTCGACGCAGTGGGAAGTCTCTAGGCCCGCGCGCCAAAGCAGCCCTTGCCGGCGAAGACAGCGCTGTCGCCCAGTTCTTCCTCGATCCGGATCAGCTGGTTGTACTTGGCAAGCCGGTCCGAGCGCGCGAGGCTGCCGGTCTTGATCTGCCCGCAATTGGTGGCGACCGCGAGATCGGCGATGGTCGCATCCTCGGTCTCGCCCGAACGGTGGCTCATCACGCAGGTGTAGCGGGCGCGGTGCGCCATATCGACCGCTGCCAGCGTTTCGGTGAGCGTGCCGATCTGGTTGACCTTCACCAGCAGCGAATTGGCGAGCCCGCGGCCGATCCCGTCAGACAGGCGCGCGGGGTTGGTCACGAACAGGTCGTCACCCACCAGCTGCACCGTGCTGCCGAGCTTTGCAGTCAGCGCCGCCCAGCCCGCGAAATCATCCTCGCTCATGCCGTCCTCGATCGAGCGGATCGGATAGTCGGCGCAGAGTTTGGCGAGGTAATCGGCCATCTCTTCCGGCGACAGGCTGAGGCCCTCGCCCGAGATTTCGTACTTGCCGTTCCTGAAGAACTCGGTCGCCGCGCAGTCGAGCGCCAGCACGATATCCTCGCCCGGGGTGAAGCCCGCCTTGCTGACCGATTCCATGATGAAGTCGAGCGCGGCGCGGGTGCTGGCGAGATCGGGCGCAAAGCCGCCTTCATCGCCGACGCTGGTGGCGAGGCCCTTCTGGTGCAGCCCCTTCTTGAGCGTGTGGAACACCTCCGCGCCCCAGCGCACCGCCTCGGCAAGGCTGTCCGCGCCCACCGGCATGATCATGAATTCCTGGATGTCGATCGGATTGTCGGCGTGCTCGCCGCCGTTGATGATGTTCATCATCGGAACGGGAAGCACATGGGCCGAGACCCCGCCAAGGTAGGAATAGAGCGGCAACCCGCGCGCATTGGCCGCCGCCTTCGCCACCGCCAGCGAGGTGCCGAGGATCGCGTTGGCGCCCAGACGCGCCTTGTTGGGCGTATCGTCGAGCGCGATCAGCGCCAGATCGATGTCGCGCTGGTCCTCGGCGTCGAAATTGTCGATCAGCAGTTCGCGGATCTCGCTGTTCACCGCATCGACCGCCTTGAGCACGCCCTTGCCGAGGTAGCGCGCCGGATCGCCGTCGCGCAGTTCGACCGCTTCGTGCGCGCCGGTCGAGGCGCCCGAGGGCACCGCCGCGCGGCCGAAGCTGCCATCCTCCAGCAGCACATCGACCTCGACGGTGGGGTTTCCGCGGCTGTCGAGAATCTCGCGGCCGTGCAGGTCGATGATGGCGGTCATGTTTGGCTCCGGCAGGAATGTGTTGTAGGATGATAAGACACTATGAGCGGCCTGATTCTGGATCACGCCCTTCGCCAGCGTCCCTATGCGCGGGAACTCTCCTGCGCAAGCGCGAGGGCAGATGCGGTCGTGACCGGAGACGAGGGCCGAGCCCGCGCATGAAAAGGATCATTTCCATGGCAGACACCACCCCCTCCAAACCCGCAGCCAAGAAAACCCCGGCGAAATCGGCCAAGGGCGCGACCACCAAGGCCAGCGGCCCGGCCAAGGCTCCGGCGCGCAAGACCGGCGCGACCAAGCGCGGCGAGGATGCGGCCCCGCTCGCCTCCACCGCCACCAGCAACACCGCCGTCGCCAAGAGCCGCTTCAACGCCGCGCTCGAGGAAGCCAAGGCGGGCGCTGCCGCGCTGCGCGCTGAAGCGGGCACCCGCGTCGGCGCCTATGGCGAGCAGGCCAAGGACAAGGGCACCGATCTGGTCGCCGAAGCCAAGGTCTATGGCGAACAGGCGCTCGGCAAGGCGGGCGAACTCGCGGTCGAGGGCAAGAAGGTCACCAGCGACGCGATCGCCAGCCTCGGCAAGGTGGTGGGCGAAAGCGCCGCCCAGATCGACGAGAAGCTCGGCGAGCAATATGGCGACTATGCCCGCAAGGCCTCGCGCACATTGCAGGAAACCTCGGCCAAGCTCGATTCCAAGAGCGTCGAGGAACTCGGCGAGGATGCCCGCGCAATGGTCCGCAAGAGCCCCGGCGTCGCGGTCGGGATCGCCGCAGTGGTCGGCTTCTTCCTCGCCCGCCTGATCGGCGGCAAGCGCAAATAGGCGGAACCGGACGCTGGTCGATACAAGGCAGCCAATGCAGGAACCACAGCCCGCGATTGAGGAACCGGTTGCCCCGGCGGGCGATCCTGCGCCCGGCGATGAGACGGCGGGCGCCGCCGACGCACTGGCCGCGCTGCGCGAGGACATCGCCGTCCTGATCGAGGATGCACGCACCTATGCCGAGGCCGAGGCGCGCTTCCAGAAGACGCGCGCCAATCTCGCTGGCAAGACCGCCGGGCGCGCGCTGGTCATGCTGGTGCTGGCGCTGGTGCTGCTTCACATTGCGCTTATCGCGCTGGCAGTGGG
>CAZQOO010000091.1:5781-10064 GCA_964594845.1 uncultured Porphyrobacter sp.
GCCCGCCTGCGCGCCGCGCTGGACGAACAGGGCGTGGCAAGCCGCGTGTCCTCCAGCGTCAGCACCACCGTCACCTCGCGCATCAAGGCCGGCGCCAGCGATGTCCTCGCCCAGGCCAAGGCGAGTGCCGCCGACAACCCCGGGATCATCGCGCTGGTGATCGGCGCGATCCTGCTGTGGCTGATGCGCGGCACGGTGCTTGATCTGATCGAGACCGCGCTGGAGGATGCGGACGAGGCAGAAGGCGACGCGGCGTTAACCCCTGCGGAGGCACAGGATACCGACGACAGCGGGGCATCGCTCCCCGGGCAAATCGAGGAACAGGCGGCATGAACGATCTCTCCAGTCCCCCGCGCGATTCGCTGCGCGCCCGCATCGAGGCGGCCGAGCGGCGCAACGCCGAACGGAGCCTCGCCGATCAGGCCCGCGAGGCAGCCGAGGCAGCCACCGACTATGCCCGCGCCCATCCGCTTGCGGTGGTCGGCGGCGCGCTCGCGCTCGGCCTGCTGGTCGGGCTTGCCACCCGCCCGGGCCGACAGGTCGCGGCCCGCGCCGCGGGGGCTGTCAGCGCCGCGGCCTCGGGCGCGGCAGGCGGCGCCACGTCAGGCGTCAGGGAGCTTGCCGCACGCGGCGGATCGCGGCTCGGCGCGCTGATCGGCAATGCGCTGATGGCCTATGCGATGCAGGTGATCGACGAAGTGCTCGACAATGCCCGCGCCGGTCAGGAACGGATCGGCGATCTCTCCGAGGTGGCGGGCGAGAAGGCGCGCAATGTCACCGCCAGCGTATCGGGCACCGCCCGCAAGGCCGCAAGCGAGACGAAGCGCAAGGCCACCAGTGCCGCGCGCCGCGTGGCGAGCAAGGCCAAGAGCTGATCCGAGCCGTCCCCTTTCTTGGCCCGATGCGCTCTTGCCCTTGGCGCTGGGGGCGCTAAGGGGGCGCGCATCGTTCCTCCCCAAGGACTTGGCAAACATGGCAGAAACCACCCCCACCCAGCGACTCCATCTCGTGATGGGCGGCCGCGTGAAGGACCCGCGCGGGCTCGAATTCCAGGACCCGGAAAGCATCCACGTCGTCGGCGTGTTCAGCTCCTATGACGCTGCGGTCGATGCCTGGCGCGCACAGGCGCAGCGCACCGTCGATGATGCCGAGATGAAATATGTCGTGGTCCACATCCACAAGCTGCTGACCCCGGAAGACTGAGGCCGGCGCGGGCGCGATGGACGTGAGCCTTCGCCCGTTCCGCGAGGCCGACGCCGCAGCGGTCAGCGCGCTCACGCTGGCCGCGATCCGGGTGACCGGCCCGCGCGGATACAGTCCCGAACAGGTCGCCGCCTGGGCCGCACGCCATCCCGGGCCGGAGCGGTTCATTGCCCGCGCCGCGAAGGGCGACATGATCCTCCTCGCAGTGGATGCCGCCGATGTGCCGCTGGCCTATTGCCTGCTCGAGGCCGACGGGCATCTCGACATGCTCTATTGCCACCCCGATCATACGGGGCGCGGGCTGGCGCGGATGCTGCTGGCGCAGGCCGAACTGGTGGCCCGCGACCGGGATGTTTCCCGCCTGTTCACCGAGGCGAGCGAGCTGGCCCGCCCGGTGTTCGAACGCGCAGGCTATCGCCTCGTCGCACGCCGCGATTTCACCATCCCCTTCGAGGGAGGCGATGTCGCGATCCACAATTACGCGATGGAAAAGCGGCTGGCCTGAAGGCTGAGAGGGCATGCACCTGTTTCACGTGAAACAGCCAACGAACCTGCAACGACCCGCCAACGACCCGCCAATGACCGGCCTATCGCAGCGCGGCGAAGGCACCGGCGGCGGCCACCGCCAGCATCGTCAGCACCACCCGCGTCCGGCGGTCGGAGCGGCGGCCTTGCCAGCGCGCCTCATCGAGCCACCACCTGCCCTGCCCGTCGGTCCGCAGAACGTCGGCGCCCTTCAGCCGCTCGAAGGCGCGCTCGCGGCTCGGGCGCGCGGGCGCATAGGGGATGGCGTCGGCCATGCTGGTCGCGCCGGCATCGATGAAAGCTTGCGCGACCTTGCGCTCGGCCAATGGACGGACAGAGGGCGCGGCCATGCCCGGCAAGCGGTTCAGATGAACTCGATCTTGTCGACGAGGTAGAACTTCTCGCCCGAGGGCACCGTCACCTCGATCTCGTCACCGACCTGCTTGCCGATCAGCGCGCGCGCGAGCGGCGACGAATAGCTGATGCGGCCCTTGTTGGCGTCCGCCTCGGTCTGGCCGACGATCTGGTAGCGCACCGGCTTGTCGTTCTCGTCGAGCAGGGTCACCGTCGCCCCGAAGATGATCTTGTCGCCCGACAGCGTGGTCGGATCGATGATCTGCGCGCGGCTGACCTTGTCCTCGATCTCGGCAATCTGCGCCTCGACCTGGCCCTGACGCTCCTTGGCGGCGTGATATTCGGCATTTTCGGACAGGTCGCCGTGGGCGCGGGCTTCCTCGATCGCCTCGACGATTTTCGGGCGTTCCTCGCGCAGGGTCTTGAGGTCGGCGGTAAGCCGCTCGTAGCCCTCGGCCAGCATCGGGACCTTTTCCATCGTAGCCATTGCCTTTGTCTCTTCCTGCTTTGCTCTTGGCCCTGCCCGACAGACAACAAATCCACTGCCTGAAGACCGCATTTTTCAAGAAACGCGGCCACGACGCAACGGAATGTCGGGGAGAGCGAGGTCAGTTACTGGCTATAATAGTCCTGCAACGAGCGGACTTCAAGTTGCTCCGGCCCGACCGCTACAATAGCGGCCGCCGCAGCGAGCGAGGCAGCGGCAGTGGTGTAGTAGGGCACCTTGCCCGCAAGCGCGGCCTGCCGGATCGATTTCGAATCCATCAGCGACTGCCAGCCCTCGGTGGTGTTGAAGATCAGCGCCACGTCACCGTCGATGATCTTGTCGACGATATGCGGCTGGCCCTCGGCCACCTTGTTGACCCGCTCCACGGGAAGCCCCTGTTCGGCGAGCCAGCTCTGCGTGCCGCCGGTGGCGATCACGCGGAACCCGTGCTCGATCAGCCGGCGCACCCCGCCGACGATCTGCGGCTTGTCGGTATCCTTGACCGAGACGAACAGCGTGCCGGTGCGCGGCAGCTTCATCCCTGCGCCCATCTGCGACTTGAGGAAGGCAGCCTCGAAGGAGCGATCGATCCCCATCACCTCGCCGGTCGACTTCATTTCCGGCGACAGCACCGGATCGGCGCCGGGGAAGCGCGCGAAGGGGAACACCGCTTCCTTCACCGACATGTAGGGCAGATCGCGCTTGAACGGCTCGAAGGAAGAGAGCGGCTCGCCCGCCATCACCCGCGCGGCAATCTTGGCGACCGGCTGGCCGGTGGCCTTGGCGACGAAGGGCACGGTGCGGCTGGCGCGCGGGTTGACCTCGATCAGGTAGACCACACCGTCCTTCACCGCGAACTGGACGTTCATCAGCCCCTTCACGCCCAGCGCGAAGGCGAGCGCCTCGGCCTGGCGCTCCATCTCGGCGATGATGTCGGCGGGCAGCGAGTAAGGCGGCAAGGTGCAGGCGCTATCGCCCGAGTGGACCCCGGCTTCCTCGATATGCTGCATCACGCCCGCGACGCGCACCTCGCTGCCGTCGCACAGGGCATCGACATCGCATTCGATCGCATCGCGCAGATACTGGTCGATCAGCACCGGACTGTCGCCCGACACGTTCACCGCGGTGGCGATGTAGTCGTCGAGCTGCGCTTCGGAATCGACGATCTCCATTGCCCGCCCGCCGAGCACGTAGGATGGGCGCAGCAGCACCGGATAGCCGATGCGCGCTGCCACCGCGGCGGCCTCGTCGCGGCTGCGGGCGATGCCGTTTTCGGGCTGCTTGAGCTTGAGCTTGTTGACCAGCTTGGCGAAGCGCTCGCGGTCTTCGGCAAGGTCGATCGCGTCGGGCGAGGTGCCGAGGATCGGGATGCCCGCATCCTCCAGCGCCTGCGCCAGTTTCAGCGGGGTCTGCCCGCCGAACTGCACGATCACGCCCACGAGTTCTCCGTTCTGCTGTTCGACGTGCAGGATTTCGAGCACGTCCTCGGCCGTCAGCGGCTCGAAATAGAGGCGGTCGGAGGTGTCGTAGTCGGTCGAGACGGTCTCCGGGTTGCAGTTGACCATGATCGTCTCGAACGCCGGCCCGTGCCATTCCTCGCCGAGGGCAAAGCAGGCGTGGACGCAGCAGTAATCGAACTCGATCCCCTGCCCGATGCGGTTCGGGCCGCCGCCGAGGATGACGATCTTCTTGCGGTCGCTGGGCGCGGCCTCGC
>CAZQOO010000092.1:0-1354 GCA_964594845.1 uncultured Porphyrobacter sp.
GATCAGATCGCTAAGGCGCAGACGGTATTCCTCCTGCTTGCCGGTCTCGCGGCTCTGGCGGATCAGCTTGGCCGAGTTGCCGGCGGCAAATTCGCTGAGGCCGCCGACTGCGATCATCGCGTCGAGCACGGTCATGTTGGCGCGGAACGGCAGCGAGGCGGGCTGCGCCGTCGCGCCGATCACGCGCACCTGCTGGGTGAAGTTGCCCTCGGGCGTGTTGACGATCACCGAGACGATCGGCTGCTCGATATATTTCGACAGCTCGCCGGCGATGTATTCCTGCAGCTGGGTCGCGGTCTTGCCCACCGCCGGAATGTCCTGCACCAGCGGGATCGTCAGCCGGCCATCGGGGCGCACGCGCACCTTGTCGGCGGAAAGCTCGGGGTTGCGCCAGACGTGGATGGTGATCTCGTCAAGCGGCCCGATGGTATATTCCTCGGACGGCGCAATCGGATTTTCGCTGTAGTTGGCCGGCGGCAGTTCCGTCCCGCTGCCAGCGCAAGCCGCCAGCGCCAGCGGCGCGAGACCGAGGGTGGCAAGACGGACGAAAGACAGCGATTGGGGCATTGACGAGGATCCTTGGGCCTGTGTGCGCAGCCGCGAGGCACGAGCCGGATGCAGGAGCGACCTGCAACCCGCGCCTCCCGGGCGACGCTTCCCTTCTCGCCGGAAATGGTGAACATCTGGTTAGTTATACAGCGGCAAATCCGCCCCCATCCCGGATCGGGACAGCGGATTTGCGCGGGTTAACGCCGGCAGAAGCGGGCTCGGATCAGACCAGAAGTTCGGCCGCCGGACCGTGGCCGAGGAAGGCGGCCGGGCTGGCGCTGGCCCCGTAGGCCCCGGCGCAGAACACCGCCACCAGATCGCCGACCTCGGCACGCGGCATGGCGGCATTGTCGGCAAGCCGGTCAAGCGGCGTGCATAGACAGCCGACGATGTTCACTTCCTCTGTCGGCTCTGCCTCGTAACGCGTTGCAATGGCTGACGGATAATTCCGACGCACCACGGTGCCGAAATTGCCCGATGCGGCCAGCTGATGATGCAGACCCCCGTCGGTGACGAGGTAGACCACGCCGTGGCTCTCCTTGCGGTCAATCACGCGGCAAAGGTAAACCCCCGCCTCACCGACCAGATAGCGCCCGAGTTCGATGCACAATTCGCTGTCCGCAAGAGCGGCAGGAAGGTTTTCCACCCGCTCCCCCAGTGCCGCGCCGACGCGCTCCAGATCGAGCGGCACATCGCCCGGGAAATAGGGAATGCCGAAGCCGCCGCCCATGTTGAGCTTGGGGCAGCCATGGCCGATCGCCTCGGTCAGATTCGCAGCCAGTTCCAGCACGTTGCCCTGCGCTTC
>CAZQOO010000092.1:1454-10060 GCA_964594845.1 uncultured Porphyrobacter sp.
GCGCCAGTGGATATGCTGCGGCTGCATGAAATTGGGCAGATCGCGCTGGAGGCGTTTGGGCAGATCGGCGCGCGCCGCCTCGTCGCCGCTGCCGCGCACCACCAGATGCACCGCCTGGCCCAGACGCGCATCCGGCACGCCCAGCGCCACCGCCTCGGCAACGAGGCCGGTGGCGAGCGCGGCCTCCTCGATTTCCTGAGGGGATATGCGGTTACCCGCGCTCTTGATCATCGCGTCGCGCCGTCCGGCAAAATAGAGCAGGCCTTCAGCCGAGCGCCGCACACGGTCGCCCGACCAGACCGCCATCCCGCCATAGCTTGAGGCGGCCGGAGCGGGCTTGAAGCGCTCGGCGGTGCGCTCCGGATCCTGCCAGTAGCCCTGCGCGACCAGCGGGCCGCAATGGACGAGCTCGCCCTCCTCGTCGTCGGCGGCGACATCTCCGGCGTCGTTGATAACGAGAATCTCTGCGAAAGGTATCGCTTTACCCATTGATGTGGGATGCAAATCCACCAGCGCGGGATCGAGGAAGGTCGAACGGAAGGCTTCCGTCAACCCATACATCGGAAACAGCCGCGCCTGCGGGAACATGCCTCGCAAGGACCGCACCAGATCGATCGTCAACGCCCCGCCACTATTGGTCAGCCGCCGCAGCGGCGCTGCAGCCTCAGCGGGCCATTCGATCTCGGTCAATTGCACCCACAAGGGCGGCACCGCGGCCAGCGTCGTCACCCCGTGCCTCGCGCAGGCCTTGGCGACATCTTTTGGGAAGAGGAAATCAAGCGGCACCACGCAGCCGCCTGCAAACCAGGTGCTCAGCAGCTGGTTCTGGCCATAGTCGAAGGACAGCGGCAGCACGGCGAGCGTCACATCGTCCTCAGCCAGCCCGAGATAATGCGCCACGCTGACCGCGCCGAGCCACATATTGGCGTGGCTCAGCATCACCCCTTTGGGCCTGCCGGTGGATCCTGATGTATAGAGGATCGCAGCGAGGTCCGCCGGGTCCGCCTGCGATGGCCCCAGTTCGCGCCCTGCCGCCTCGGCCGACGCCAACGCCTCGCCCTCCCCCAGCGCTGCGCAGCCCGGCGGCAGATCGCCCGGTTCGAGCGAGGCAAGCCGCGAGCCCGTGCCGATCAGCAGCTTCGCTCCGCTGTCGGCGAGGATATGCGCCACCTGAGCGCGCTTGAGCAGCGGGTTGATCGGCACATGCACCAGCCCAGCCCGCGCCGCCGCCAGCGGCAGCAGGCAGGTGAGCTCGCCCTTGGCCGCCCAGCTCGCCACCCGCGCGCCCTTGTCCGGCACCATCTGCGCCAGCCAGCCCGCCAGCAGAGCAACACGCTGTCTTAACTGATTGTGGTTAAGCGTCCCCTCGCGCAACGCCAGCGCCGGCCTTTCGCCATGCCCCGCCGCTCCCGCCAGTTCGGCAAGGTGGTCAAGCGGACGCGGGAGAGGATCGGGCAGGCTGGGCATGAACGGGAGCATTCTTTCGGTGATCGAAGCGCGGTATCACGATAGCGTTAACGTCTTGCAAGCGCTGACTGCGCCTGCCGCGAGCGCGCCGTTCGATCGCGCGGAGTGGTATGCCCTGCTGGCCGAGACGGGTCTCACCCCGCTGATCGCGATCGCCAGCGATGCCGATAACGCCGCCGCGCTCGCGCTGACGGAGGAAGGCGGACGAATCACGCCGCTGCGCAACTGGTACTCCTTCACCTGGCGCCAGCTTGCGCCCGAAGGCGAAGCGGGCGACCGGCTGCTCGAAGCCATTGCGCGGCAATTGAAGACCCGCGGCCACCGCGTCACGCTCGAACCCGTGCCGGGCGAGGACGGGTCGGCGGAGAGGCTTGCCCGCGCTTTCCGCGCCGCCGGGTGGCGCGTGGCGGTCGAGGCCTGCGACACCAATCACATCCTCGAAGTCGGCGGGCGCAGCTTCGCCCAATATTGGGAGAGCCGCCCGGGACAGCTGCGCACCACGCTGAAGCGCAAGGCGAAGAAGGTCGAGACGCAGGTGCTCACATACTTCGATTCCGCTGTCTGGGCCGATTACGAGGCGATCTATGCCGCCAGCTGGAAACCGGCCGAGGATCAGCCCGCCATGCTGCGCGCCTTTGCCCAAAGCGAAGGCGCGGCCGGCCGGCTGCGGCTGGGCATCGCGCGCGCCGATGGCCTTGCGGTCGCGGCGCAGTGCTGGACGGTCGAGAACGGCGTCGCCTACATCCACAAGCTCGCCCATCTCGAAAGCCACAAGCCGCTGTCGGCCGGCACCACGCTCAGCGCGGCGCTGTTTGCCCATGCGATCGACGTCGACAAGGTGAGCCTCGTCGACTTCGGCACCGGCGATCAGAGCTACAAGGCGGACTGGATGGAGGCCGTGCGTCCACGTTTCCGCATCGACTGTCTCGACATGGGTCAGCCGGCCGCCTGGGCGCCGCTGGCCAAGCGGATGCTGCGCGGGCTTCGCGCCTGAGCCGCCGCAACGCTTGCACGCATGGACCGGCATGGCTAAGCCCCGCGGCCATCCGCCGATGACAGGGATTTGGGCGATCCGATGAATGCTAATCCGACCATCCCGAGCGAGGCTGCCGCGGCCGCGCTTGATACCGAACTCAAGGGCTTGATCGCCGACGTGCTCGGGATCGATCCCGCGCAGGCGGCCGCCTTCGGGCCGGAATCGGGCCTGTTCGGCCACCTGCCCGAACTGGATTCGATGGCGGTGGCGGGCCTGCTGACCGAAATGGAAGACCGGCTCGGCATCGTGATCGAGGATGACGACGTCGATGGCGAGATGCTGGAAACCTATGGCGGCCTGCTGGCTTTCGCCAAGGCCAAGCTTGCCGGCGGCTAGGCCCGCGCGGGCGTGATTGCCTCCTGGACCATCACCGGCGCGGACGGCGCGACTGCCGAGGAACTGTTGGTCACCTTCGATCAGTCCCGGGCCACCCGCGTGCTGGTCTGCCCTGCGTGGTTCGACGAGGCCAACAAGCTGCGGCGCTTCACCGTCGAGGTGATGCGGCGGCTCGACAAGGCGGGGATCGACAGTTTCCTGCCCGATCTGCCCGGCTGCAACGACAGCCTCGCCCCGCTGGAAGTGCAGACGCTGGACGGATGGAAAGCGGGCATGACCAGCGCTGCGGATTTCTTTCGCGCGACCCATGTGCTGGCGATCCGGGCCGGCGCGCTGCTCGCCCCCTCGCATCTTCCCGGCTGGCACTACGCCGCCCAGTCCGGCCCGAAAACCCTGCGCAGCATGATCCGCGCACGCACAATCGCCGCGCGCGAGGCGGGACGCGAGGAGAAGGCCGATGCGCTGCTCGCCTTGGGGCGCTCCGAAGGGCTGGTGCTTGGCGGCTGGCCGCTCGGCGCAGGCATGATCCGCGGCCTTGCCGATGCCGAACCGCAGCGGGCCGACGGCCAGAGCGAGATAGCCCAATCCGCGCTCGGCGGCGCCGGCCTGTGGCTGCGCGCCGAACCGGACGAGGACCCGCGCCAGAGCGATGCTCTGGCCGCGATCATCGCAGCGAGCGTGGCATGAGCCGCCTGCCGCTCTCCTTCGCCTGCAAGGACTTCCGCCTTGCCGCCACGCTCGATACCGCGCCCGGTACCGCCGGCCTGCTGATCGTCACCGGTGGCAACGAGTTGCGCGCAGGGGCTTTCTCGGGGCAGGCCCGGCTTGCCGCGCGGATCGCCAAGGCCGGGTTTCCGGTGTTCCGTTTCGACCGCCGCGGCATCGGCGACAGCGAAGGCGAAAATCGCGGTTTCCGCCACTCGGCCAGAGACATCACCGCTGCCATCGAGGCCTTCCGCGCCATCGCCCCGCAGATCCAGCGCGTGGTCGCTTTCGGCAATTGCGATGCGGCTTCGGCGCTGATGCTGGCGGGCGGTGCGGGCTGCGACGGGCTGGTGCTGTCGAACCCATGGACGATCGAGCAGGACGAGAGCCGCGCTGAGGCCGATGCCGCGCCGCCCCCTGCCGCGATCCGGGCACGCTATCTCGAAAAGCTCAGAAACCCGCGCGAGGTGGCGCGGCTGCTCGGCGGCGGGGTCGATCTCGGCAAGCTTGCGCGCGGATTGATGCGCTCGCTCAGCCCCGCCCCGGCACCGTCGAGCCTCGCGCAGGAAATGCGCGAGGGGCTTGCAGGCTTTGCCGGCGAAGTGCGCATCCTCCTCGCCACCGCCGATCGCACCGCGCAGGTGTTCGAGAGCGCTTGGGACAGGTCCGATTCGCGCATCCGCCGCTGCGAGGGCGCGGGCCATGCCTATGTCGAGCCGGAACATCAGGCGTGGCTGGAGGCCCAGATCCTTGCCGCGCTGCGGGCCTAGCGCTCGAACAGGCTCACCAGCTCGACATGGGTGGACCAGCGGAACTGGCCCACGGGGCGCAGTCTGGTCAGCCGGAAACCCGCTTGCGTCAGCGTCGCCGCATCGCGTGCCCAGCTTGACGGATTGCAGCTGACATAGACCACGCGGGTCAATGTACTCGCGGCAATCTCGGCCACCTGCGCTCGTGCACCGGCGCGGGGGGGATCGAGCAGCACGGCATCGAAGCGGTTGAGTTCGGCCGGCTGGAGCGGCAAGCGGAACAGGTCGCGGTGGAGCGCGAGCACGCTCCCGCCGGTCCGCGCTCCGGCGGTCTTGCAGGCAAGGTGCGCGGCGCGCTCGGCCTCGACCGCCAGCACCTTGCGCCCCTGCCTCAGAGCGAAGGCGAAAGTGCCGAGGCCTGCAAACAGATCGGCGATAATCCGCGCATCGCCCAGCCATGAGGCAGCATCGGCAGCCATGCGGCTTTCGGCATCCTGCGTCGCCTGAAGGAAGGCCCCCGGCGGCAGGCTGACCGGCACGCCTGCCAGGGTGACCGTCACCGGCTCGGGCTCCCACAGCGTCTCGGGGCCATAGCCCTGATCGATGGTGAGGCGGGCCAGCGCGTGTTCGCGGGCGAAATCGAGCGCGGCCTCGGTCGGCCCCAGCCCTTCGAGCGGGAAGTGGGTGAGATTCGCCTCGACGCCCTGATCGGCCAGGGTCAGGTCGATGCCGACCATGCCCTTGGGGCCATGCGCGGCGACAAAGGCACGCAAGGGCGCGATCAGCGCGACGAGCGCGGGGTGGAGCACCGGGCATTCGGCTAGATCGACCACCCGGTGCGATCCGCCCTCGCGGTAGCCCAGCACCGCGCCCTTGGCGGTGCGGAGCCCGTGAAGGCCCGCACGGCGGCGGGTGTGCGGCGGCGAGAGGTGGACGGGGAGCAGCGCTTCCGGCTCCAGCCCCTGCCCCTTCGCCGCATTGACCACGCGGTCATGGACGAACGAAGCAAGAGCTTCATCATCAGCATGTTGCAGCTGACACCCGCCACACGGCGTGAAATGGCGGCAGGCGGGCGCAATGTGATGCGGCCCGGACGTGATCACTCCGCCCTCGCCCACCACGTCGCCCGGCACCGCGCCTGCGACATGGCGGCCGGCGGCGGTTACCCCGTCGCCCTTGGCGGCGAGGCGGATGATGGGTTCGGAACAGCTCACCGGCAGGCCGCTAGCGCGTCTGTCACCCTTTCGGCAAGCTGCGAAGGCGTAAAGGCGGGGCCGGCACGCCGCGCGGCCTCGCCGTGAAGCCAAAGCGCCTGGCAGGCGGCGGTGAAGGGATCGCTGCCATTCGCCATCCGGCTTGCGGCGATCCCGGCGAGCACGTCGCCTGTGCCTGCCACCGACAGCCAGCTCGGCGCGGGCAGGCCCAGCGCCAGCCTGCCGTCGGGCGCGGCGATCACGCTGTCCGGCCCCTTGGCGAGCACCACCATGCCGCTGACCTTGGCCAGCGCAGCCGCGCGGGCGCGGCGGCCCTCGGCGATCACCCCGAAGGCACGGCACAGGGATTCGAGCTCACCGTCGTGCGGCGTGGCAAGCATCGGCAGTTTGCGCAGGAGCATGGCCGGCGCGAGCAGCATCAGCGCATCGGCATCGAGCACCAGCGCCTTGGCATGGGCCAGCGCATTGCCCAGCGCCGTGCGCGCCGCATCGTCACGCCCGAGGCCCGGCCCGATCAGCACCGCGGCCATGCGCCTGTCTGCCAGCGCCTCTGCCAGCGGGGCGGTTTCGGTCACCACATCGGGGGGCGTGCGCGGGTCGGCCTCGCGGGCGAGGAGCTTGACATAGCCCGCGCCGGAGTGCTGCGCGGCGGCCGCGGCAAGCAGGCTCGCCCCGGGCATGGCGCCTGCGACAATCCCGAGCAGCCCGCGGACATATTTGTGGCTGTCGGCAGCTGGGGCGACGATCCTCGGACGCTCGACAAGCTGCGCCGCGCCCTCGACCTCGGCAATTCCGATCGGCACAAGCCGCATCTGCCCCATCAGCGCACGGCCCGGCTGGCTCCAGTGCGCAAACTTCCACGCGCCCAGCGCCAGCGTCAGATCATAGGCGGGCAGCTTTTCGTTGAGCACCGCGCCCGTGTCGCTCGCCACGCCCGAGGGCACATCGACCGCCACCTTGTAGCGGTGCCGCGCGGCGAGATCGCGCAAGCCCAGCGCATGTTCGGCCACCAGCGGGCGCGCAAGGCCCGAGCCGAACAGGCAGTCGACAAACACATCGCCCCCTGCCCCGCCCGAGGTGGCCACCGCCCCGCCCCAGCGCCGCCTGGCCTCTTTCGCGGCGTCGGTGGCAGGCGGAAGCGGGGCGATCACGGCAACGGCATTGCCCGCCTCGCGCAGCCGCCGGGCGATGACATAGCCATCGCCGCCATTGTTGCCGGGGCCGCACAGCACCGTCACAGCGCGTCCCGCCGCCACCCGCCGGATCCACTCGGCCGCGCCGCCTGCGGCAACCTCCATCAGCTCGGAGACGCTTGTCCCCGCATCGAACAACGCCTGCTCGGCGGCGCGCATCTGGTCCGCGGTGAGGACCTGCCGCGCGCTCACGATGCGCCGTTAAGGAGGGCGAGCGGGATGCGGTAGCGGTCGGGGCCGATGGTGAACTGCACCACGTCCTGCGCGCTGGCCTCCATCAACAACGGTTCGGCCCCGTCGCGCGTCGACAGCGCCCCATCCGCCGGATTGCGGATCAGCCGGCGGAAGCCGCCGTCCGGGTGATAGAGAATGATCTCGCCCGTCCCGGCGATCTTCTCGATGAAGCAGCCGGGTGACAGCGCCGCCCCCGCCCCGATCGCGCAGGTCATCACCGCACCCGCAGGCGACGCCGAAGCCGAGGCGTTGGGCGAAGGCGAGGATCCACCGTCCGAGCCGCAGCCCGCCAGCCCGGCGGCGGCGGCAAGCAGGATAAGCGCGCTAGATGTCCGCAAACACATGGGTCTCCGCCTTGGCGCCCGGGTGCGTGATCGCCCCGTAACGCGCCTTTCCGACGACCTGTTGATAGCGCCACAGCGCCCCCGACTGATAGTCGTTTGTGCGAGGCTGCCACGTTTTGCGACGCTCTGCCAGAATGGCCTCGGGCACTTCGAGCTCGATGCTGCCGGTCTCGGCGTCGATGGAGATGATGTCGCCATCCTCGATCAGCGCGATCGGGCCACCATCGGCGGCTTCGGGACAGACATGGCCGATGCAGAAGCCGCGCGTCGCGCCCGAAAAGCGCCCGTCGGTGATCAGCGCGACCTTTTCGCCCATGCCCTGCCCGTAGAGCGCGGCGGTGGTGGAGAGCATCTCGCGCATGACGGGACCGCCCATGGGGCCTTCTTAGCGGATGACGATCACGCAGCCCTCGGCAATGTCGCGCTTCTCGACCGCGGCGAAGGCGTCCTCCTCGCAGTCGAACACGCGGGCCGGCCCGGAGAACTGGAGGCGCGCCATGCCGGCGACCTTCACGATCGCCCCGTCAGGCGCGAGGCTGCCTTTGAGGCCGACGACCCCGCCAGTGGGCGTGATCGGGGTCTTCACATCGTAGAACACCTTCTGGTCGGGGTTCCAGGTGATCTCCTCGAGGTTCTCCCCGATGGTCTTGCCGGTGACAGTGATCGGGTTGGGATCGATAAAGCCGCCGTCGAGCAGCGTTTTCATCGCCATATAGACCCCGCCTGCTTCATGCATATCCTTAGCGACGTACTTACCACCCGGCTTCAGGTCCGCAATGTAAGGGGTTGACTTGAAAATTTCGGCGACATCGAACAGGTCGAAATCGATGCCCGCTTCATTGGCCATTGCGGGCAGGTGCAGCGCGGCATTGGTCGAACCGCCGGTCGCCGCGACCACGCGCGCCGCGTTCACGAAAGCCTCGCGGGTGCAGATGTCGCGCGGACGCAGATTCCGGGCGACGAGCTCCATCACCTGCTTGCCCGCAGCCACCGCGATGTCATCGCGCGACCTGTAAGGAGCGGGTGCCATGTTGCTGTTCGGCAAGGACAAGCCGATCGCCTCGCCGACGCAGGCCATGGTGTTGGCGGTGAACTGTCCGCCACAGGCACCGTGTCCCGGGCAAGCGACCTTTTCGAGGGCGATGAGTTCGGTCAACGGACAATTGCCGGCAGCGAACTGGCCCACCGCCTCGAACACATCGACCACTGTCACATCATTGCCGCGGTGGGTGCCGGGCAGGATCGAGCCGCCATAGACGAAGATCGAGGGCACGTTGAGGCGCAGCATCGCCATCATCATGCCGGGCAGGCTCTTGTCGCAGCCCGCG
>CAZQOO010000093.1:0-10006 GCA_964594845.1 uncultured Porphyrobacter sp.
CACCGGCCGGGTGGACGATGTCATCAACGTCTCGGGCCACCGCATGGGCACCGCCGAGGTCGAGAGCGCGCTGGTGCTCCACGCCAAGGTCGCAGAGGCGGCGGTGGTCGGCTATCCGCACGACATCAAGGGGCAGGGCATCTATTGCTATGTCACCCTGAACGTCGGCGTGGAGGGCACCGAGGCGCTGCTGGCCGAGCTCAAGGCGCAGGTGCGCAAGGAAATCGGCCCTGTCGCTACGCCCGACATCATCCACTTCACCGATGGCCTGCCCAAGACCCGTTCGGGCAAGATCATGCGCCGCATCCTGCGCAAGATTGCGGAGAACGAGTTCGGATCGCTGGGCGACACCTCGACGCTGGCCGATCCCTCGCTGGTCGACCGGCTGATCGAAGGCCGCCAGAACCGCTGACGCCATGACGGGCCGGATCGTCATATCCGATGATCATCCGCTGTTCCGCAGCGCGCTGGCGCACGCGGTCGGCAAGGTGTGGCCCGAGGCCGCGATCATCGAGGCCAGCTCCGCCGCCGAGGCGCGCGCGGCGCTGGAGGCAGGGGCGGCGGAAGCCCTGCTGCTCGATCTGCACATGGCGGATTCATCGGGTCTTTCGGTGCTGATGGACCTGCGGCAGGATTACCCGGCGCTGCCGATCGTGATCGTCTCGGCGAGCGAGGAGCCGCGCGTTGCCGCCGCCGCCGCGCAGCTGGGGGCGGCGGGGTTCATCCCCAAGTCCGCCAGCCTCGATGCGATGCGCGAGGGGCTTGCCGCGGTGCGAGACGGCGACGGATGGTTCCCTGCCGGCGGCGACACCGGCGCGGACGATGATCTTGCCCGCATCGCCAGCCTCACCCCGGCACAGCGACGCATTCTTGGCGGGATCCGGCAGGGACTGCTCAACAAGCAGATCGCCTATGAACTCGCCATCTCCGAGGCGACGGTGAAGGCGCATATCACCGCGATCCTGAGGAAGCTCGGCGTGGGAAGCCGCACGCAGGCAGTGCTGCTGGCGGCCAAGCTCGACGTCGATCAGCCCGCGACCGAACCCGCCAGAGGCTGATCCGCACCCCGCCGCTCGCGACCCTGCGCCAGCGCGGTTGCGATGAGGGCCCGCAACATCGCGGGAGAGGAGGGCTTGAGCAGCCGGTTGGCCCCCATGCGTGTCGCCGCCTGCTCGGTTTCCTCCGAGGCTTCCGCCGTCAGCAGGATCACCGGCGGGCGCTCGCCCCAGAGGTCGCACAGCGCACCATAGGTCGCATCGCCGCGCTCGGCCCCGTCGAGCCGGTAGTCCATGATCGCGATATCGGGGGCGTCAGGGACAAGGGCGCGTGCCTCGGCAAGGCTGGCGGCGCAGGTGACCTCCAGACCCCACTTGCCCAGCAGCGCGGCGGTGGCGGCCAGTGCGGCGGGATCATTGTCGACCACCAGCACGCGCGCATCGCCGAGCTGACCGGGCCGGGCTGCCGGTGTGGACGTGGCCGGCGCAGCGGTCTCGCGGCGCAGCACCGGCAGGGCGAGGGCAAAGCGGCTGCCGCGCCCCGGCACCGAGGCGGTCTCGATTTCGACCCCGAGCAACCGACCCGCGCGCCGCACGATCGCAAGGCCGAGGCCGAGCCCTTCGCGGTCGGTCGAAGCGCCGCGCTCGAACTCGCCGAAGATGCGCTCGATGTCCGCAGGCGCGATGCCGCGACCGGTGTCGTGGATGCAGATCAGCGCCTCGCCCCCGCGCCGCCGCACCCCGATCAGCACGCCGCCCGCCTCGGTATAGCGCACCGCGTTGCTCATCAGGTTGCGCAGGCAGGCCGTCAGCAGCGCGCGGTCGGCCATGACCCAGGCATCGGTGCGCGCGCGTTTCAGCCGCAGCCCCTTGGCCTGTGCCTGCAGTGCGAATTCGCGGGCGATGTCCTCGAACAGCTGGTCCAGCGCGATGGCTTCCGGCTTGGGAACGATCCCGCCGCTGTCGAGCTTGGAAATCTCCAGCAGCACCCGGATCAGCCGGTCGGCCGAGACAATCGAGCCGTCGAGATCGGCGACCAGCTTTTCGAGCTGCGCCCGGCCCGCCACCTCTTCGCCCAGCGCCGAGGCGAACAGGCGCGCGGCGTTGAGCGGCTGGATCAGATCGTGGCTGGCCGCGGCGAGGAAGCGGGTCTTGGAACGGGTCGCCTCGGCCAGCAACGCATTGGCCTCGGACAGCTGGCGGGTGCGTTCGGCAACCTTTTCCTCCAGCGCCTGTTCGGCCCGGCGATCTAGCGTGATGTCGGTGTAGGAGGTGGTGTAGCCGCCGCCCGGCGTCGGCGCGCCGACGATGCGCAGCACGCGCCCGTCGTGCTGCACGCGCTCGATCCGGTGCTCGGTCCCGGCGCGCATATAGGCGAGGCGGCGGGCGACCTGATCGGCGATCTCGGCGTCCGACAGGTGGCCGCGCTGGAGATTGAAGCGGATCAGATCCGCGATGGGCGTGCCGACCTGCACGAGGCTGTCGGGCAGGTCGAAGATCTGCTGGTAGCGGCTGTTCCACGCCACCAGCCGCATCTCGGCATCGACCAGCGCGACGCCCTGATCGATCGACTCGATCGCGGTCTGGAGCAGCTCGCCCGAAAAGCTGAGGCGGCGGTGGGTCTCGTCGAACATGGCCACCACTTCGGGCAGCGGGATCGGATCGCCGCCTGCCCAGGAGGCGACCAGCATCCTGGCCGAGGAGGTCCCGATCACGCCCGAGATCACCCGTTCGGCCAGCTCCAGCACGCCGGCCTCGGCCGGATCGCCGTTGCGCAAGGCGAGCGGGGCCAGCGCGGCATCGGCACGCTCGCGCCCGACGAACTGGGCGAGCAGGGCGCGCACGTCGCCCACCCGCTTGGCGGTGGCATGGCGCGGCAGGGCGCCGGGCATGGGCGTGCCGACAAAGGCTGCCGCCTGCGCCTGATCGAGCAGCGAAGGCCGCGCTGCCGCCGAGACCAGCCAGTAGAGCGCGATGTTGAGCCCTAGGCTGAGGATCACGCCCGATACCAGCGGATCGGGATGGATGCTTGCCAGCGGAGCGCTGTCGCTGGCTGCGGGCCAGATCAGCAGCACCAGCCACAGGGCAAAGCCGCTCGTCAGCCCCGCCAGCATCCCGGCGCGGTTGCCATGCTGGCTCGCCATGCCGAGCACCAGCCCCGGCGCGAACTGCGCGGCGGCGGCGAAGGCGAGGGTGCCGAGCCCGGCCAGATCGGTGATGCCCGCAAAGCCGCGGTAGAAGGCATAGGCGCAGGCAAGCAGCGCGGCGATCACGATGCGGCGGATCAGCAGCAGGCGCGCAGGCATGCGGCTGCGGTCGCCGCGTCCGGCGAGCGCGCGGCGCAGCAGCAGGGGGGCGATCAGATCATTGGTGATCATGATCGACAGCGCCACGCTGGCCACCACGATCATCCCTGCCGATGCGGAAAAGCCGCCGAGGAACACCAGCACCGCCAGCGCCTCGTTGCCGCCCGCCAGCGGCAGGGCAAGGACGATGGTGTCGGGATCGGTGCCGGCGGGGAGCACCGCGAGGCCCGCCAGCACGATCGGCACGATGACAAGGGCGGTGAGCGCGAGATAGGCCGGCAGCACCCACTGCATCGCCGGGCTGGCGCGTTCCCCGGGGGCTTCGATGAAGGTCATGTGGAACTGGCGCGGCAGGCACAGGATCGCGGTGGCGGCGATCACGGTGAGCACGGCAAAGCGCGCGTCGAGCTGCCCGGCGGCAGCCAGCGCAGGCGCGCGGGCGAGGGGCAGGGCATCGCCTGCCAGCAGCAGCCAGACGGCCAGCCCGCCGACCGCCAGCAGCGCGGCGAGCTTGACCACCGCCTCGACCGCAATGGTCAGCACAAGCCCCGCGTTGTCGCCCGCACGGTCGGCCCGGCGCGAGCCGAACAGGATCGCGAACAGCCCCATCAGCGCCGCCACCAGCAGCACCAGCTCGTCGGCGGCAAGCTGGGCGCGCAAGGTCGGATCGAGGGTCAGCATCGCGGTCCCGACCGATTCCAGCTGCAGCGCCATGTAAGGCAGGCTGCCGCAGGTGGCGATCACCGTCACCAGCGCGGCGAGACTGGCGCTCTTGCCGTAGCGGGCCGAGAGGAAGTCGGCGATCGAGGTCGAATGCTGGGCCTTGGCCTGGGCAAGAACCTTGCGCACGAGGCCGAAGCCGAAGGTGAAGACAAGGATCGGGCCGAGATAGATCGGCAGATAGTCCAGCCCCGCGGTCGCGGCGGTGCCGACCCCGCCGAAGAAGGTCCAGCTCGAACAGTAGACCGCAAGGCTGAGGCCGTAGACGATCCCTTGATGGCGCTGGAGCACGCCCGCTTGCGGCTGGTGCGCGTGCGCCGTCCGGTCGCGCCATGCGGCGAGCCAGAACAGCCCGGCCAGATAGATCAAGGCGGCGAGCAGCGCCGCGCCCAGCATCATGTTCCCGCTCCCTCTCCCGCGGGGCAGGCTACTGCAATCGGGCCGATGTGCAAAGGGGCGGCACCCTTGCAGGCACCGCCCCTCGCTTCGCGACCCTTCTCGGGCTGTGTCATTCGTCGATGTTGCGCCGGAAGGTCTCGGGCAGGAACATCAGGCCGACCACCACGGTCAGGGCGCAGATCGCAATCGGATACCACAGCCCGTAGTAGATATCGCCCGTTGCCGCGACCATTGCGAAGGCGGTGGTCGGCAGGAAGCCGCCGAACCAGCCGTTGCCGATATGATAGGGCAGGCTCATCGCGGTGTAGCGGATGCGGGTGGGGAACAGTTCCACCAGCAGCGCGGCGATCGGGCCGTAGACCATCGTCACCAGCAGCACGAGATAGGTCAGCACCGCGATGACGACCGGCGTGTTGATTGCGTCCGGATCGGCCGCCGCCGGATAGCCCGCAGCGGTCAGCGCCGCCTTGACCTCGTCCTGGAAAGCGGTGATCGCGGCCTTGCGTTCCTCGCCCGTCACCTTGGCCGGATCGGGTGCGGTGAAGCTTTGTCCGCCGATTTTGACCTGGGCAATCGCACCCGCCTCGGCCTCGACCGCCGAGTAGCTGATCGCGCCCTTGGCGAGGAACGACTTGGCAATGTCGCAGCTCTTCGCGTCGAACTTGTTCTTGCCGATCGGATCGAACTGCACCGAACAATCGCCGGAATTGACGACCACGCTGACCGGGGCCGTCGCCTGCGCCTTGGCGAGCGCCGGGTTGGCGACCTCGGACAGCAGGTGGAAGGCGGGAAAGTAGGTCACCGCCGCCAGCGCGCAGCCGGCAAGGATGATCTTCTTGCGCCCGATCCTGTCCGACAGCCAGCCGAAGAAGATGAAGAACGGCGTGCCGATGGCGAGCGCCACCGCGATCAGGATATTGGTGGTCGCGCCGTCCACCAGCAGCATCTTTTCAAGGAAGAACATCGCGTAGAACTGGCCGGTGTACCACACCACCGCTTGCCCTGCGACCGCGCCCAGCAGCGCAACCAGCGCCCACTTGCCGTTTGTCCAGTTGCCGAAAGCCTCGGAAATCGGCGCCTTGGAATTGGTGCCTTCCTCCTTCATCTTCTGGAAGACGGGGCTTTCCTGCAATTGCAGGCGGATCCACAGCGACACCCCGAGCAGCACTGCCGAGATCAGGAACGGCACGCGCCAGCCCCATTCCTTGAAGGCTTCCTCGCCGATCATCGTGCGGGTGCCGATCACCACCATCAGGGCTGCAAACAGGCCGAGCGTCGCGGTGGTCTGGATGAAGCTGGTGTAGAGCCCGCGCTTGTTGTTGGGGGCGTGTTCGGCAACGTAGGTCGCAGCCCCGCCATACTCGCCGCCGAGCGCAAGACCCTGCACCAGACGCAGCACCACCAGCATGATCGGCGCGGCCACGCCGATGCTGGCATAGGAGGGCAGCATCCCGACGGTGAAGGTGGCAAAGCCCATCAGGCCCATCGTCACAAGGAAGGTGTATTTGCGTCCCACCAGATCGCCCAGCCGCCCGAACACCAACGCGCCGAAGGGCCGTACCGCGAAGCCCGCGGCAAAGGCTGCAAGCGCGAAGATGAACCCGGTGGTCTCGTTCACGCCCGAGAAGAACTGGGCCGAAATGATCGTGGCCAGCAGGCCATAGAGGTAGAAATCATACCACTCGAACACCGTGCCTAGCGACGAGGCGAGGATGACGCGTTTTTCCGTCCCCGTGGCCTCGTGATGCTTGGGCAGGGCGCCATCAAATGTCGTCGCCATTGTCACTCTCCCGCTTGTGCGCTCGATCCCTTCGCTCGCGTCAGGGCCGTCCCGCCCTCACGATCCCGCTCCTGTCGAGGATTGCATGGTCGCGCTTTGGGGCTGCCGCGAACAGCTAGACCTTGGTCGCATGGGGCGCGCGTCGGGGCGCGAGGGATATGGCAGGCCGCGGGCGTCATCCGCCCGCCGCCTGCAAGCATGGCATTGACTGGGGAAGCTTACTCCGCGGGCGCGGCGGCTGCTTCCGCGGGCGGCGGTGCCATGGTGTCGCCCATCGGCACGCTCACCAGCGTGATGCCCTCGATCGTCTCGAGCACCGTGCCGCCCAGTGCTTCGGCCGAGGCCGTATCCGGACAGCCGACCAGCACCGCGCTGTCGTCGAGGAAGTTCACGGTCGCCTCGGATTCGCCGAGGTTGCGGCACGGATCGCCGGCATTGGGATAGCCCTCGCCGAAGGCAGCGAGGCTTTCGGGGAAGGCGGCGGGAGTGGCGCTCGCCTCGGGCGCGGGCGGATTGGCGGCAGCCTCCGCGGCGGCGGCACGCTCGGCATTGCCCTTGCCGGTGTTGCCGCTGCAGGCGGCGAGTGCGGCCACTGCGGCTGCGGCGAACATGATCTTGCGCTTCATGATGGGTCCCTCCCTCGTCTGGACGGTCAAGAGTAACCCGCGCCGCCCCCGGCTGGCAATCCGCGATTCGTGACAGCCATCACCGGCACGCAAAAGGCCGCCGGAGCGCGAACTCCGGCGGCCTTTGCTGTCCCGTCGAAGGGCGCGGCGATCAGGCCTCGCGGGTGCCGGTCACCGGCATGGCGCCGAAAGCGCCGGCATTGACAGTGCCGGTCAGGGTGTCGCCGTCGATGGTCGCTTCGCAGTCGAGCGTCATCGGCATCGGCACGGTCATGTTCATCTTCCACGAAATGGTGTTGCCGTTCACGGTGCCGCCGGCGATGTCCATCGAGCCGAGGCTGCCAACCATCGAGCCGCTGAAGGTGTCGCCGTCCGGAACCACGGTGAGGGTGCCGGTCTGGTCGCCCATCGGGCTCTTGACGATGGTCTTGTAGGTACCTGCAACAGACATATTCGAACTCCTCTCGAGCTTGGTGCAGGCCTTGCGCGACCCGGCACTTCCGGCAGCGTTATTTACAGTAATGTCAGCGCGCTTCAACCGGATTTGGTCTCTTGCACGCTGACGTTACGGCGTGCTTACTCTGCGGTCATCTCGCGCACTTCGATCGGCAGGCCGAGTGCTTCGAGCTGGGGGCGGACCTTGGCCGCATCGCCCACCACGACCCAAACGAAATCATCGACATCGAGCGCCGAACGCGCTGCGGCATCGAGCGATTCGCGGGTCTGCCCCTCGTAGCGTGCGACGAGCGTTTCGTAGTAATCGTCCGGACGGCCGTAGAGCGCATTGCTCTGCATCGCGCCAAGCACCGCGGGCGAGGTTTCGAAGCTGCCCGGCAGCTCGCCGATCTCGGCGGCGACGTTGCGCTTCAGCTCTTCCTCGGTCACGCCCTTGACGGTCAGGAACTCGCGGGTCTCGCGGATCATCTCGGCCACCGACGGCCCGGTCTGGTCGGCCTGCACGCCGCCGCTGATGGCATAGACCACGGCGTTCTCGTAGGTCTGCGGACCGCCGCGCACGCCATAGGACCAGCCCTTGGTTTCGCGCAGGTTCATGTTGAGACGGGCGAGGAAGTTGCCACCCAGCGCATTGTTGGCGTTGGTGAAATCGGCCCACGCCGGATCGCGCGCGTCGAGATCGGTGCGCTGCGCGCCGAGGATGAAGCTCTGCGGCGAATTAGGGCGGTTGATCAGCACGATGCGGTTGCCTGCCGGCTGGCCCTTGGCGAGCGCGGCAAAGTCCTTGGTGCCCTTGGCCACCGCCGGGGCGGTCCAGTCCCCGAAGGCGGTGTTGAGCGCGGTCACGATCTCGCCCAGAGGACGGTCGGAAATGACGAAGACCTCGCCATTGTCGGGACGGATCCAGCTGTCCTTGAAGGCGATCAGGTCATCGCGGCTGATCGCCGAGACGCTCTCGATCGTCGCCACCCCGCCATAGGGCGCGGCCGGGCCGAACAACTCGGTCCCGATCGCGCGGGTCGCGATGCCCTGCGGCGAGCGCATCTGGGCGCGGATGCCGGTGATCGCCTGCGCCTTGACGCGGTCGAGATCGCTCTGGTTGAAGGCCGGCTCGCGCACGATCTGGCGGAACAGATCGAGCGAGGGCGCAAGGTTGTTCGACAGCGCCGAGAGCGTGAAGCTCGAACGGTCGGCACTGCCGCCGGCCGAGATCGACACGCCCAGCCGCTCGCGCGCCTCGGCGATCTGCTGCGAGCTGAGCATCGCCGTGCCTTCCTGGAACAGGCCCATGGTCATGCCCTGCAAGCCTTGCCGGTCGGCCGGATCGGCCGCGCCGCCGGCGTTGAAGGACAGCGTCACGTAGGTCGCCGGCACGGCATCGCGGTGAGCGTAGGTCACCTTCATCCCGTTTGCCAGCGTCGTGCGCTCGATATCGGGGAAGTCGAGCTTGGCGATGGTGTCGATCGGCGGGGCCGGACGCTCGACGGAGACAGTGATGGTCTCGGCAGCGCGATCACGTTCGGAGGCGTTGCCCTCGGCGGCGACCGAGGCGGCTTCCTCGTAGGCGGCATCGCGCGGGCCGGGTTCCAGCACCACGGTCATCGCCGGACGGGTCATCCAGCGCGCCATCGCTGCCTTGACGTCGGCCGGTGTGAGCTTGGCAAGCGCCTCGAATTCGCGCGCATAGAAGGCCGGATCGCCGGTCAGCACCTTGCCCTCGGCGAGGGCCTGGGCCTTGCCGCTGAAGCCGCCGACCTGCTCCAGCCCGCGGATCGTGCGGGCGAGCGTGCTGGTGACCGCACGGCGCACCTCGTCCTCGGTCGGGCCCTCGGCGATCATGCGGGCGAGCACTTCATCCATGCGCGCTTCGAGCTTGGCGAGTTCCACGCCTTCCTTGAGCGTTGCGCTGACTTCGAGCAGGCCGATGCGGTGGAAAGCCGAATTGCCGGCCGAAACGTTCACCGCCAGCTGGCTTTCGCGCACCAGCTCGTTGTCGAGCCGGCTGGAGGCCAGGCCGCCAAGGATCGAGGCGCCGACGTCGAGGGCGATGCGGTCCTTGCCGGTGATGCCTTCGACCGCCCAGTAACGGGTCACGCTGGTCGCGGCGACCTGATCCTTGAAGGTCTTGCGCACCGGCTCCTTGAGGGTCGGGACGTCGGCCTGCGCCGGATCATTGACCGGGCCACGCGCGATTGCGCCGAAATACTTCTCGACCAGCGGGCGCGCCTCGGCCGCCGAGATGTCGCCGGCGATCACCAGCGTCGCGTTGTTGGGGCCGTAGTTTTCGCGGAACCAGTTCTTCACGTCCTCCATCGAGGCGGAATCAAGGTCGGCCATCGAGCCGATCGCCTCGTGCTGGTAGGGGTGGCCGTCGGGGAACAGGGTCTTGAGCACGTCGTAGAACACGAGGCCGCCCGGTTCGTTGTCGCCCTGGCGCTTTTCGTTCTGCACCACGCCGCGCTGGTTATCGAGCTTGCCCTGCGTCACCGCGCCCAGCAGGTAGCCCATGCGATCGGACTCGAGCCACAGCGCGCGTTCGAGCGCCGGACGCGGGACGGTCTGGAAATAGTTCGTGCGATCGAACCAGGTGGTACCGTTGTAATCGGTCGCGCCCATCTCGGCGAGATACTGGAAGTAGTCGTTGGGCGCGTTTTCCGAGCCGTTGAACATCAGGTGTTCGAACAGGTGGGCAAAACCGGTCTTGCCCTTGGGCTCGTCCTTCGA
>CAZQOO010000094.1:0-9982 GCA_964594845.1 uncultured Porphyrobacter sp.
CGCCAACATTCAGGAAAAGTGCTGGGACGTGCTCAAAGGCCCCGTTCGTCGCATTGGCGGGACCTTCTCCGCCGTGCCCTTCGCCAGCCACCTCGAACAGGCGTGGATTCCGCAGAAGTCGGACATCGTCGCCCAGATCAAAGCCTCCGTTGGAAAGCTCTAATGGCCACCGAAATCCGTATCCCCAAGCTCGGCATGAGCGCGGTCGAAATGACTCTCGTCGAATGGATGTTCGGCGATGGCGAGCGCGTGGAGAAGGGCGAGATCATCTACACCGTCGAGACCGACAAGAGCACCACCGAGATCGAAGCCCAGGCCAGCGGGATCATCCATCCCACCGGTGAGGAAGGCGCGGTCTACAAGGTCGGCGATCTGATCGGCACGATCGACGAGGGCTGAGAGGGTGGCTAGTCCCCGTGAGATGCTGGCGCGGGTCTATGCCACCGCCGGCACCCGCGACTGGGATGCGGTCGAGGCGCTGATTCATCCCGATTTCGTCCTCTACGAAGCGAACTCGCTGCCCTTCGCGGGGGAGTGGCGGGGCAAGGACGCGCTGCAACGCTGCGCTGCCGCGATGTACGGAACCTGGGCCGATACCAGGCTCGAAATGCTCGACTGCACCGGGGGCGACACCTGGGCCGTCATGGTGATCCGCCTCACCATGCACCCAAAGGATGGCTCGGCGCCCTTCACTCAGACGATCTGCGAGGCCGGGTGCTTCGAGGACGGGCTACTGCGTGAGCTTCGCATCCACTATTTCGACGCAGCGGAGATCGCCGCGCGCGCCTGATCCCTGGGAGTTTCGCGTGACCATCAGCAAAGTCTGCGTCCTTGGCGCACCCGCCGACCAAGGGCAGCCGCTGGTGGCCGAACTGCTCGCCCATGGTTTCGCGGTCACTGCCGGGGTGCGCCGCCCCGATGCCATGGCCGCCACCCCGTTTCCCGATCTCCCCACCGTCCATGCCGACATCACCGATGCCGACGCGATGGCTAACGCCTTTGCCGGACAGGACGCCGCCGCCTTCCACCTGCCCTTCGAATTCGACCGCGCCAAGGCGGCGCATTTCGGGTCGCAGATCGCCGAGGGCGCACGCCGGGCGAGGCTGAAGAAGATCATCTTCAACACCGCCTGCTACGTTGCGCCGCATGATCTCGACCTCTCGGCCCATGATGGCCGCCGCGATATCGAGCGCGCGCTGGAGGAAACCGGCATCCCCTGCGTGTTCATCGAACCGACCGTGTTCATGGACAACCAGTACCGCATCTGGAACCGCCCGCTGATCATGCGCGAGGGCATCTTCGCCTATCCGGCCAAGCCTGATCTGCTGATCAACTGGGTGTGCCTTGAAGACGTGGCGCAGGCGATGCGCCGTGCGCTCCAGACCGATGTGGCAGATGGGATGCACGTGCCGCTGGGCGGGCCGGAGGCGCTGACGGGAGACGAGGTCGCCGCCAACCTGTCGGAAGCGATCGGGCGTCCGGTGCGGTTCCAGAGCCTGGCCCCCGAGGAATTCGCGGCGCGCATGAGCGAAATGGTCACCGGCTCTCGCGAGGTCACCCCGCTCAGCATCTATGACGGGATGGCGAAGTTCTATTCCTTCTACAACACGCAGGCCACCTCGCCGCTGCTGGTGGATCCGGCCCACGCGCGCGATCTGCTCGGGATGGAGCCGACGCGCCATCTCGACTGGGCGAAATCGAAAGACTGGGGCGCGGGGCTGCCGGGCTGATTAGACGCGCTGATCCAGCCACGCGCGGCTGGTTCGCGCACATTCGCGGGCGCGTTCGATCAGGTCAGGGAAGGCATCGCGCAGGGCCGCCGAACGCTCCTCGATCGCCATCGGAAGATGATCGGGCAGGGCATCGACCATCGCGGCGAGCGGCAACCCGCCCTGGCCGAGCGGCATCCTCCGGTTGATCGCATCGTCGATGATCGCGTCGAAACTGGCGAGGTCCGGCCCCTCGGCGGGCGCGTCGCAGGGCTGGCAGTAGCCGAGCCATTCGCGCGGGATGCTTGCGAGATCCTCCGCCGTCCCGCCCGAGCGCGCCCAGTGGAGTGTATCGACCAGCAGACCCTTGGCTTCGCCCTCGACCTGCTCGAGAATGGCGCGGGCCATGTGGATCGTCTTCACCTCGGTGAAGATGCCGAATTCGAGATTGACCCGCACGCCGGTGCCCTTGGCGCGATCGACCATCGCCTGGAACTTGGCGGTCGTGGCCGCCATGTCGGGGTCGCTGGAGACACAGAGCAGATTGCGCGCGCCCAGCTCGGCGGCGATTTCGACCAGCTCGGTGAGCCAGGGATCGGGCGGGCCGGGCATGATCCAAGCGACTTCGAGATCGAGCAATTCCACCCCCGCGTCGCGCGCCTGTGCGCGGATGGCGCGGGTGGTGGCCGGGGTCCATGTCTCGCGTTCGGCCCACATCCCGCCGAAGTCGAAATCGCTCGCGGCGGCGCATTCGATCAGCTGCGAAGGGGTGGCTTCTGGCATGATCCCGGCTGCGAGCGAGATTTGCCTGCGGCCCATTACAACGTTTGCCCGTCATCCAGCACGAAGTCGGTGCCGGTCACGAACTCGCTGGCGTCGGAGCACAGGAACAGAACCATCGCGTCGAGCCCCTCTTCGCCCATCAGGCGGCGCTTGGGGAAGCGGGCGATCTGCTTCTTGCCCGGTTCGGTATCGAACCATGCGTCATTGATCGCGGTGCGGATATAGCCGGGGGAGACGGTGTTGACGTTGATCCCTGCGCGCGCCCATTCGCGCGCCAGCGTGCGCCCGGCCTGCACCACGCCTGCCTTGCTGGCGGCATAGGCGACGAGACCGGGGGACGGCTCGAAGGCGGTGATCGAGGCGATCAACACGATGCGGCCCTTGGTGACCCCGTGGGCCATCATCCGCTTCGCGCCCTCTCGCGCGGTCAGGATCGCGCCCTTGAGGTTGATCGCGAGCGTGGCCTCGATCTCGTCTTCGGAGATGGTGGTGGCCATGCCCGCGCCATCCACGCCGGCATTGGCGATCACGGTATCGACCGGGCCGAAGGCGGATTCGGCGGCGTCAAAACCGGCGATGATGTCCGCTTCGCGGGCGACGTCCATTGTCACGGCGGTGGCAGCGGGACCTATGCCGGCCGCCAGTGCCGCCAGCCGGTCGGCCCGCCGCGCGCCGAGTGCCGCCTTTGCGCCGCTCGCGGTAAGGATGCGCCCGAAGCGCGTGCCAAGGCCCGAGGATGCGCCGGTGACGAGCGCGGTGCGCCCGGTGAGATCGAAGGAGAAGCCCATGGCCGTCTACTTAGCCGCAGGCAGCTCCCCGTTCACGTATTTCATCAGCGTCGTCTGGAAATGCCGTACCCGGCTGTCCTGATAGTGGCCGAGCTCCATCATCCCGTCCTTCATCGCCTTCATGCCTTCCTGCACATAGGGCAGGTTGGCCATGTCCTGATCGAACACGTTGGCGAGCTGCGGCCCCATGATGTCGTTGGCCCAGGCAAAGGGCTGATCGTCAGGGATATAGGTCGGCGCCACGGCGCGCGGACGCGGCTGGCCCTTGGGCGTGGGGAACAGCAGGCGGATTTCCATGATGCACCAGTCGGGCGTGTCGCCTGGCAGCCAGCGGTACACCAGCGTCGGCAGGAAGCCGATCCACGGCGAGAAGTTGGGGAAGATGTTGTAGGTGAAATTGTCGAGAATCTCGGTGTCCGAGGCATCGGAATAGTCGTAGCCGTACTGCTCGGCGAAGCCCTTGCGGCCGGCCTCGGCCAGCAGCTTGCGCGCGCCCAGCGGATCATCGGCCTCGTAGCCCTCGTCCGGCCCTTCGCTGGCCGAGAAGCGGCGGTTGGTGCGCGCGTCCTGCCCGCCGGAGAATTCGTTCATCTTCTCCAGCACGTAGTCCGAATTCTTGCCCTTCACGTGCGGGCTGAGCACGCCCGAGGGCGTGATCGCGCGGTTGAAGTGATCGCCGATCAGATCGTAGCGGGTGTTGGCATCGCCGAGGAAGGCGAGCAGCTGCGGGTGCGTGGTGATCGAGTGCCAGGCTTCCATGAAGGCTTCGGCCGTGGCCTTCCAGTTGGCCGGGATACGCTTCTGCACCCACATGCCGGTGTAGCGGTTGGCAAAGTCGTAGCGCTCGTAATGGCTCGCGGGCTCGCCCAGCCACGTCTTGAAGTCGGGCAGGCTGTGATTCTCGGTGAGCATCACGAAGCCCTGCCACAGTTCGACCCGCGCCTGCGGCAGGTCCATGTCCTTGCCTTCGAGGTGCTTGAAGTCCCACGAACAGGGGATCTCCTTGAGCGAGCCGTCATTGCGCCAGGTGAAGCCGTGGAAGGGGCAACGAAGCTGCACCGAATTGCCGCTCTCGGTGCGCAGCTTGCGGCCCCGGTGGAGGCAGGCGTTGTAGAACGCCTTCACGCTGCCGTCCTTCTGGCGGATCAACAGGAAGCTCTTGCCGGCAATATCGAACACCACGGTGTCGCCGGGATCGGGCATCTCGTCCTCGCGCGCGGCGAAGAGCCACACGTTGGGCCACATCTTCTCGCGTTCGAGACGCGCGAATTCCTCCGAGATATAGGGCGCGACCGACAGCGGCTCGTCACCCATTTCGATGGTGGTTTCCTTGAACAGATAGTCCGGCGGACGGCGGGTGTCGCCGTTGAGCATGTCGGTGTAGCTGATCCCCGGGCAGCGGTCGGCGCGGGCAATATCCTTGATCTCGTTCATCGGGCTTTTCCGGTCCTCATCGGGGGCGAACCCCGCCTCTCGTCCTCGCACTTTGTGCAGTGTCTCGCCGAAAGAATATCACACAGCTTCGCACACAGGGCACACTATCGGATTGGAGAGGAACATGGCTTTGCCGGGAAAAATTGCCGCCTTGGGCGACATCATGCAGCTGGCTTTCGTGCCGGAGGATTTCGATGCGGCGGTGAGGCACTGGACGCAAGTGATGGGGGTCGGTCCGTTCTTCATCATCGAGGGGATTCACCTCGACGGCATGAAATACCGCGGCGAACCGACCGATGCCGTGTTCGATCTGGCCCTGGCCTATTGGGGCGACCTGCAGATCGAGCTGATCCGCCCGCGCGACAATCATCCTTCGGTCTACACCGGCGAATACGGGTCGACCGGCAACGGGCTGCACCATGTGTGCATCCTCGTCGATGACATCGCCCACGCGCGCGCCGTGTGCGAGGCGGAAGGGGCCGAGGTCATGATCGAGGGCACCTTCGGCACCAGCAAGGCGATCTATGTCGATGCCGGGGGCGGGCCGGGGACGCTGGTGGAGATCCTCGAGCAGGCCAAGGACGGCCCCGACCTGTTCGGCATGATCAAGGCGGCGGGTGTGGGCTGGGACGGCAGCGAGCCGCTCAGGAAACTGGGATGAGATTTGTCCCCTCCCGCTTGCGCGAGGGGAGCGAGACTTGGTCGCGCTGCGGCCTCGTCGCCGGGGGGCGGGCCTACGCGGCGGCTCGCTTTCCCACCCCCGCCCCCCCCCGCACGCGGGTGGGGAGATTGTCGCGCTGATCTCGGTCGCGCAGCGACCGCAAGGCCGCACGGCCGCCCGCAGGTGCTCGTACCCCGGTCTTGAGCCGGGGGAAGGAACAGCACCGAGGACGGGGGCGCGGAGGCGCCCCCGCAATCAATCAGTCGCTTGCCCCGAGATACCCGAGCTGCCCGGCCTTGAAGATCGTCTGCGCGCGGTTCACCGAGTCCAGCTTCTCGCCGGCGCGGTGGATGTGGTAGCGGATCGTGGCGTGCGACCGGTTGAGGATCATGCTGATCTCCTTGTCGGTCTTGCCGATCGCCGCCCAGCGCAGGCATTCGACCTCGCGCTTGGACAGCACGCAGTCGGACGGGATGCGCCGCTTGGTGCGGTTGGCCTGCACGTAGCCTGCGACGAAGCAGCGCGTCACCATCGCAAACAGCGCGCCATATTCGGCGAATTCGGCCGACAGGTCTTCCTTGTCGCGATCCATCGAAATGAAGCTCGACGCGGAAATCTGGCCGAAGGGCAGGTGCGTCGGGATCACGATTGCGGCCTTGCACAGCGCGCGCTTCTCGAAATCGGCCATGTCGATCTCGGCGAGATAATGATTGCGCCAGCGGGTGTTGAAGCCGTGGCGGTTGGCCCAGAACGGTTCGCTTTCATAGCGGCAGGCGCGCGGCAGCGGCGAGTGCAGCGCGAGGCGATGGTCTTCCCACCAGCGCGCGCCATCGTCCAGCCAGCGGAAGACATCGGCGTTGAGGATCGTGCCGTCGGCATCGACCATCGGTTCCTTTGAGGAAATGTCGTCGCACACTGCAATCTGCATCCCCCGCTCCTGCGCGATTCGCGCGAGGTTCACCGCGGCATCGTGGATATCCTCGGGGCAGGTGATGGTGACGGAATCGAGCAATTGCTCAAGGGATTCGCGGCCTTGCGGCGTCCGCAGCTCGACAACATTATGGGCCATTGTCAGCCTCGCTCCTCTCGTTTGTTTTCCCGCCAGCCGAGACTAGCGCAATTTTCCGGAATGTCCTCTTAATTTACCTAGGGGAAAGCGGCGGGCGCGGGGGCTAGCGAAAATGACGAAGGAGATTGCGGTGACGGGTTTTGCGGGCGCGAATTTCGGGATGGTGCTCAAAGCGCTGGCAGGGGCAATCCCGGCGGATCGTCCGGCGCTGGTGCATGGCCAGCGCGTGGTCAGCTGGGGCGCGTTCGATGCTGTGACCGACCGGATCGCCGCCGGCCTTGTCGCACGCGGATTGCGGCCCGGCGACATTGCCGGCCAGATGCTCCGCAACACGCCCGATTACATGCTCGCCTACTTCGGCTGCGTGAAAGCGGGCGTGGTGCCGGTCAATGTGAACTACCATTACCGGCTGCGCGAGCTGGCCGATATCTTCACCCGGTTCGGCCTCAAGGCGCTGTTCACCGAGAGCGATTTTGCCGACGTCGCGCGCGGGGCCATGCCGCAGGGGACGCTGACGGTGGATGTCGGCGGGGCCGAGTGGACGGCGCTGTGTGCCAGCGCGGTGCCGGAAGGCTTTGCGATCCATGATGATCCCGAGGCGCTGTTCCTCACCGCGACGGGCGGGACCACGGGGATGCCCAAAGCGGTGATGTGGCCGATGGATCAGGCGTGGCAGGCGTTCAACATCGGGGTGTGGCAGCGGCCGCCGGGCACCCCGCCGCTGGTTGCCGGCAGTCTTGAGGAACAGGTGGCTGAGGCCGCCGCGATCGGTCCGGAGCACCCGGCGAGCACATCGCCGCTGCTGCTGCTTTCGCCGCTGATGCACGGGGCGGGGCAATTCACGGCCGTGATCCACCTGTTGAAGGGCGGCACGCTGGCGCTGCTGCCAGGGCCGAAATTCGATGCCGATCTCGCGCTCGACGAAGTCAGGCGGATCGGTGCGCGCGGGATCTTCATCGTCGGCGACGCCTTCGCCCTGCCGCTGGCCGACCGGCTGGACGCGCGCGGCGATGGAGCCGAAGTGCTCGCCTCGCTGCGCTCGATCACCTCGTCGGGCGCGGTGTTTTCGCCCGCGCTGAAGCAGCGCCTGATCGCTCACCACCCCGCACTGATGATCGTCGACGCTCTGGGATCGTCCGAAAGCTCGGGCACGGGGATCGTCATCACCACCGCGCAGGGGAGCAGTGGCGGGGGCAAGTTCCAGCCCTTGCCGGGGCGCGAGACGAAATTGTTCGACGAGAACCTCAGGGAAATCCCGCCGGGCACCGAAGGCGTCGGCATCGTCGCGCGCACCGGTCCGCTGCCGCTGGGCTATCTTGGCGAGGACGCGAAGAACGCGCAGACTTTCCCGGTGATCGGCGGCAAACGCTGGCTGATGACCGGCGACCGCGCACGCTGGGCGGCGGATGGCGGCCTCGAATTCATCGGACGCGACAACATGTGCATCAACACCGGGGGCGAGAAGGTCTTCCCCGAGGAGGTCGAGGCGGTGCTGCTCGATCATCCGGCGGTGAAGGACGTGCGCGTGGTGAGCCTGCCCGACCCGCGCTTCGGCCGCAAGGTGGTGGCCGTGGTGCAGCCGGAGAGCGACGTCGACGAGGCCGCTCTCGATGCCCACGCCCGCGCAGGCCTTGCCGGTTACAAGATCCCCCGCCTTTACGTGCTGACCGACCAGTCCCTGCGGCTCAACAACGGCAAGCCCGACTACAAGACCGCGCAGGCACTGGCGGATGGCGCCGGTTAGAGCTGCAAACGGGCCGCAGGCCGCAGCGGCCCGTAGCGAAGCGAAGGAATAGCCGCGAGGACGAAGGCGCGAAGGCGCCTACGCAATCTAGACGCTGCGCTCGGCCTTGTCTTTCTCGTTGGTGCCCTTGATCATCGCGCGCATTGCTTCCCATTCGGCATCGCCCAGTGCGTGGAGCAGCGGGTAGAAGGTGCCGCCATTGGCCTGGAAGCCTGCGCCGTCGATGGCGATGGTCTGGCCGTTCACATACTCCGCGCCGGGCCCCATCAGGAACACCGCGAGGTTGGCAAGTTCGTGCATCTCGCCCGCGCGGCCCATCGGGTTGAGGTCGTTCTTCGAATTGCCGCCCTGGCCGCCGGGCGAAAGCCGGGCGCTCATGCCTTTGGTCGGAAACAGTCCCGGGGCGATGGCATTGAAGCGCAGGCCATAGCGGCCCCATTCGGTCGCAAGGCTCTGGGTCATGGCGTTGATCGCGGTCTTGCTCATTGCGCTCGGCACGACGAAGGCGCTGCCCGACCACACCCAGGTGGTGAGGATCGACAGGAAGCTCGCCTTCTTCTTCTCGGCGATCAGGCGCTTGCCGATGTCGAGCGTCACGTAGAAGGTGCCGCGCATCACGATGTCGGCGATGGCGTTGAAGCCGCCCACTGACAGGTCCTCGGTGCGGCTGATGAAGTTGCCCGCGGCATTGTTGACGACGCCGGTCAGCGCGCCGCCATCGGCCCAGATCGCGTCCACCATCGCGTGGATCGCGTCCGGATCGCGGATGTCGCAGGCAAGCCCCACGATCTTGCCGCCATGCAGCGCGGTGAGTTCGGCCGCTGTCTCGTCCAGCTTGTTCTGCCGCCGCCCGCAAATGTAGACCGTCGCGCCGAGCTTGAGGAAGGCTTCGGCCATCTCGCGCCCCAGCCCGGTGCCGCCGCCGGTGACGAGAATCCGCTCGCCGGCCATCAGGCCGTCGCGGAACATCAGTTTTGAAGCGTCCATTACTCAGCGTCCTTTTGTTTCGTCATTGCGAGCGAAGCGCGGCAATCCAGAGCGTCTCGCGGGCCGCTCTGGATTGCCGAGCCGCGTCGCGGCTCGCAATGACGCTTAGCGTGTCAGAGCCCCAGCACCGTCTTGGCGATGTTGTTCTTCAGCAACACGGCCGAGCCGCCGAAGATGGTCGAGGCGCGGTTGTTGAGATATTTGCCCATCGCGGTCTGGGCATATTCGCTGCCGACCGGCTCGGGTGCCTCGTTGCCGTAGAGCGGGCGTTCGAGCGGCAGTTGCAGCGCGTCCGGCCCGAGCAGTTCGAGCCGCAATACGTCGATCTGCTGGCCGATATTGGAGCCGAGCAGCTTGACCAGCGAGGTCTGCGGCCCCGGCGCCCGGCCCTTGGCCAGTTCGGCAAGGATGCGCAGCTCGGTCACCTCCAGCGCCTCGGCTTCCAGCCGCACCCGGGCGAGCCGGTCGCGGAAGCGAGGGTCATGCGCGATCGCGCCATTGACGCCCGAGGGCTGGGTCTGGGCGAGCGTCTCCAGCCGGTCGATGCTCTGGAGCAGGCGCGGCGCGTAGCACGATCCGCCGCGCTCGTTTTCGAGCAGGAACTTGGCGATGGTCCAGCCCTGCCCTTCCTCGCCGATGCGGTTCTCGACCCGGGTGCGGGCATCGGTGAAGAACACCGCGTTGACCTCATGATCGCCCGACATCGAATAGATCGGGGTCACTTCCACCCCCGGCTGGTCCATCGGCACCAGCAGGAAGCTGATGCCCTGCTGCTTCTTCACCGTGGCATCGGTGCGCACCAGCGCG
>CAZQOO010000095.1:0-9982 GCA_964594845.1 uncultured Porphyrobacter sp.
CTTGGTAGGCGCATTGTTGTTGTATTCGTAGAAGTCCTCGATCCCCTTGGCGAAGCCTTCGCGCATTTCCTCGGGCATCCCGTCGCCCGCCGCTTCGACCAAATAGCGGCCGAATTCCGCCGGGGTGCAGGGATCATAGACGATGTCCTTCCCCAGCGCTTCCGAAAGGCACTGCGTCACCTGCTTGCCCACCAGCCGCTCCGGCCCGCCGATGTTGAGCCAAGCGCCTTCCATGTCGGGCCGTTCAAGGCTCGCCAGCATGAACTTCGCCACGTCGTCGAGGCTGATCCAGTTGGCTTCGAGGTTCGGGTTGTGCGGATAGACGTAGCGGCCTTCGTTGACGATGAAGGGCCGCGCCCAGTTGGTCAGCAGGTTGTCCATGAACAGCACGCTGCCAAACACCGTCCCCGGTGCGCCCGAGCGCCACAGGGCGTTGATGCCCTTGGTGTTCTCGCCATAGGTGAAGGGATCGCCGGGCTTGTCCGGAATCCAGCTGGACGTGTTCCACACCACGCGCTTGACGTTCAGCGATGCGGCGACCTTGCCGACTTCGCCGATCAGATAGGCACGGTCCGCACGGGCCTGGAGCGGGTGGGTGTAGAAGATGTAGTCCGAGCCTTCGAGCGCATCGTGGAATGTGGACGTGTCATAAAGGTCCATCGGCCGGACTTCGACCCGCTCCACACCCTCCACCGGCGCGCCCTCCAGCGCATCCGGGCGGCGCGAGATTGCGCGCACGTCATAGCCTGCGGCCAGCGCCTGCCGCACCTGCGCAAGGCCCTGCCGCCCGCTTGCGCCGATCACCGTGATAAGTGCCATGAATCTCTCTCCCCTCGTGTGATTTGCCGATGAGACTAGGATGCCCCCGCCCCCTGCGCACCGCGCCAAAGTGATAGCTGCGCGGCTGATACCCCTAGCGAAATGGCGGGGTTGCCGTAGCGGCGCGGGAGCCGGACAGTGGCATGATGACAAACCGTTTCTGGCGCATCGACCGCCGCCCCGAAGGCACGGATTTCGCCAGCGCGCTGACGCTGGTCGAGGCCCCGCTTGGCGCCCTTGGCGAAGGCGAGATCCGCATCCGCAACTCGCACCTGTCGATGGATGCCGGCACGCGGATGTGGCTCACCGCGCGCGAGGATGGCTACCAGCCGCCGCTTCCGCTCGGCATTGCGATGACGGGGCTGGTGCTCGGCGAGGTGACCGAGAGCCGCGCGGCAGGCTTTGCCCCCGGCGATCTGGTGCGCGCCTTCGGGCAATGGGCCGATGTCAGCACGGTCGATGCGGCGATGTCGGGCGCGATTGTGCTCGATCCCTCCGTCGCCGACCGGCGCGCATGGTTCGGCCCGCTCGGCATGAACGGCTGGACCGCGCTATGGGGCGTGGAGCAGACGGGAGCGGCCAGCCCGGGGGAGCGGGTGCTGGTTTCGGCGGCGGCGGGGGCGACGGGGATCCTCGCGGTGCAGATCGCGAAGTTGCTCGGCTGCGAGGCGTGGGGCATCGCGGGCGGCGCGGCCAAGTGCGCCTACCTGACCGAGGAGCTGGGGATCGCGGGCGCGGTCGATTACAAGGCGGGCGACGTGGCGGTACAGCTGGATGCCGCCGGAGGGTTCGATGTCTATTTCGACAATGTCGGCGGCGCGCTGCTTGATGCCGTGCTCACCCGCATGAACCACTATGGCCGGATCGCGGTGTGCGGCTTGCTCGCCGACTACACCTCCGGCACCCGCACCGCGCCGCGCGAGTTCGATCAGGTGCTCATGCGGCGCCTCAAGATCGAGGGCTTCTTCTCGCCCGATTTCATGCACGAAGGCCCGGCCCTTACGCAGCGCCTGCGCGAATGGACCGAGGCGGGCGCGCTGGTGATGCCCTATGACGTGACCCACGGGCTGGAGAACACCCTTGCCGCCTATGCCAAGCTGTTCACCGGCGCGAATATCGGCAAGGTGATGGTGGAGCTCGACACATGACCGGAACCCTCGAAGACCGCGAAGCCATCCGCGACATCCTCGCCGCCTATGCCCATGCGATCGACCGGCGGCGCTGGGGCATGATGGAACGCCTGTTCCACCCTGATGCCACCTTCAAGTTCGGCCTCGTCGAAGGTGACTGGCGCGGCTTCGTGGAACAGGCCCGCGCGATCATCGACCCGTGCCTTGCGACCCAGCACCAGCTTGGCCAGACGATCTTCGGATTCGAGGGCGAGAGCCTGTGCCACACCGAAACCTACATGACGGCGATGCACACCATCCCGCCGGGCTATCCGATGACAGCCGCCTTCCCCGACAAGGGCATGATCTATTCCGGCATCGTCGCGGGGCGCTATGTCGACCGGTTCGAGAAGCGCGCCACGGAAAACGGGATTGAATGGCGCATTGCCCAACGCACCGGGCTCTACGACTGGCGCGAGTTCCGGGTGGTGGAGGGCGTGGACCTGTCGAACACCCCTGAAGGCGCGGCCGGCTATCACGACGCGCGCGATCCTTCGACGGCGGCGGTGCGGGGGTGGCTCGGCTAGGGCCGTTTGAAGGCGAACACCCCGCTCATCGTCGCGATCTGTTCCTCGCCCCGCCAGATGCCGCCCGAGGTATAGGCCGTGCGCCCGCCCAGCCGGTCGATCCGCACCCGCGCTTCCAGCCAGTCGCCCAGCCTTGCGCCGCTGAGATAATTGACCGTCAGCGTCACGGTCGAGGGCGCGAGCCGGGGCCGCTCGGCATCGTAGACCGCGTGGCTCAGCGCGACATCGGCAAAGGTCGAGATCACGCCCCCGTGGGCCGCATCCTGATAGTTGATGTGGTGCGGGCAGATCAGCAGGCCCACCACCCGCACGCCATCGGCCGGGGCCCCAAGGTAATAGGGCCCGCCGTGGTCGAGAAAGCCCGGGGTAAAGCCGGCGGGGTCAAAGCCAGAAGGTATCGCCATTCAGCCATCCTACCCCGCCCGGACCGCCAGCGCCCGCTATGAATTGTGCCAATGACATGCGCGGGCGCAGCGGTTATCTCCTCGCCCCATGGGAGACAGCACAGCATTGGCCGCAGAAAGCTTCTGCGACGTCGTCCGCGAACACGCCCGCACGCAGGGCGATGTGATCGCCTTCACCTACGGGCAGGAAGACATCAGCTTCGCCGAGCTTGACGAAGGTGCCGATCGCGTGGCGAACGGCCTTCTCGCATTGGGGGTGAAGCCGGGGGACCGCGTGGCCTTCCTCGGCAAGAACCACCCGCTCTATTTCGAGGCCTTCCTTGGCGCGAACCGGATCGGCGCGGTGATGACGCCGGTGAACTGGCGCCTCGCCGCGCCCGAAATCGCCTATGTGCTCGACAATAGCTGCGCGCGCGTGGTGTTCATCGGCGAGGGTTTCGCCGAAGTGCTCGGGACAATCCGCCCCGATTGCCCGCATGTCGAACAGGTCATCGGCATCGACGCGCCCGATTACCCCGGCACCGATTACCGTATCTGGCGGGACGGTTTCGCCGCCACGCCCCCGGTACATGTGGTGAAGGCCGGGGACGACGCGCTTCAGCTCTACACCTCGGGCACCACCGGCAAGCCCAAGGGCGCGGTGATCACGCATGGCTCGCTGCTATCCAGCCGCGATGCGACCGCGGCGGGCGAGGAAATGCGCAGCTGGCAGGAGCCGATCCCGGACGATGTCACGCTGCTTGCCATGCCCTGCTTCCACATATCGGGCACCGGCACAGGCATCGGCACGATGGTGGCGGGGACCAATTCGATCGTCCTGCCCGAGTATGATCCGACCAAGGCGCTGGATCTGATCGCAAACTTCAACATCTCCAAGATCTTCCTCGTGCCTGCCGCGATCCAGATCCTGCTCAATCACCCGCGGGTGAACGAGGTCGATTTCAGCCGCCTCAAATACATCACCTATGGCGCCTCGCCGATCCCGCTCGAACTGATGCGCGAGGCGATGCGGGTGATCGGCTGCGGGTTCGTGCAGATGTACGGGATGACGGAGACCAGCGGCACCATCGTCGCGCTCGATCCCGAGGATCACGTGCCCGAAGGCTCTGTGCGGATGCGCTCGGTCGGCAAGCCGCTTGCCGGAGTCGAGATCAAGGTGATCGACGAGGCGGGCAACGAAGTCCCCACCGGCACCGTGGGCGAGATCGCGACGCGTTCGAGCAAGAACATGCGCGGCTACTGGAACAACCCCGATGCCACCGCCGCCACCATCGACGCCGAAGGCTGGCTGCGCACCGGGGACGCGGGCTATCTGGACGAGGACGGCTATCTCTACATCCACGACCGGGTGAAGGACATGATCATCTCAGGCGGCGAGAACGTCTACCCGGCCGAGGTCGAGAATGCGCTCTATTCGCACCCCAAGGTCGCCGACGTGGCGGTGATCGGCGTGCCGGACGCCAAGTGGGGCGAGGCGGTGAAGGCCTGCGTGGTGGTGAAACCGGGCGAGGAATTGACCGAGGCCGAACTGATCGCGCACGCCCGCACGCTGATCGCCGGCTACAAGTGCCCCAAGTCGGTCGATTTCATCCCCGCCCTGCCGAGGAACCCCTCGGGCAAGATCCTTCGCCGCGAGCTGCGCGCGCCCTACTGGGTGGGGAAAGACCGGGCGGTGAACTGAGATGCTGGCGGTCCGCCAACTCGCCTACAAGGTCAATGATCTTGAGGCGGCGGCGGCGGCGCATCACCGGCAGTTCGGATCGGGGCCGTTCTTCGTGTTGCGTCACGTGGCGCTTGCGTCCTCGGTGCATCGCGGCGTGGAACGGCCTTTCGATCACTCCAGCGCCTATGGCCAGTGGGGCAGCGTGATGGTGGAGCTGGTGGTGCAGCACAATCCCGATCCATCCGCGCTGCACGACATGTTCCCCCACGGCGCGGCGGCCGAGGGGCTGCACCACGCGGCGCTGTTCGTCGATGATCTGCACGCCGAGATCGCGCGGTTCGAAAGCGAGGGCGCGCCGCTCGCGCAGCTTTCGGTGACGCAGACCGGCACCGCCTTCGCTTTCGTCGATACGCGCGCGAGCCTCGGCCATATGCTCGAACTCTACGAGCCGACCCCGCAGCTCGGGGGCTTCTACGACTTCGTGGCCGACGCCGCCCAAGGCTGGGACGGGCGCGATCTGCTGCGGGAATTGGGTTAGAAGAAAAGGGGTTTCACGCAGAGGCGCAGAGGAAGCAGAGGCGCAGAGATGTTGCGCTTGCGGCGAAGCCGCATTCCTTATCAAGCGTTGCAGCAGGCGGTGGCATGGCAATTCGTGAGTGTGCCTTCGGCACAGAGCAATACCTCCGCGCCTCGCCCTTTCTTCTCTGCGCCTCTGCGTGAAACCCCGCAACGCAGCTGCGTAACTCTCCTAGCCCCCCGCCAATTCCGCCAACCCCACCATGTCCGCCCGGCATTCCGCGTCCGCCAGCGCCGCCAGCACCGAGAAGGCAACGAACCCCGCTTCGCCCAGGTGCGCTACCACGGCTGCGGCTTCGGCATCGGTGATCGCGGTATGCTCGAAGGGCATCCGGCGCGCATAGGCGAGGCAGAGCCGCGTGCCGTCGTCGAGACCGCTCTCGTCGGGCGCAGCCTCGATCCCGTGCACCGCCGCCACCGCCTGCCGCACCAGCGCGACCAGAGCGGGATCGAGCGCGGCCTCGGTTTTCCCGCGAAAATCGGCATAGTGGCTGGCGAGCACCGGATCGGCGGCCAAGGCTGCACACACCGCGCTCATTCTGCAACCTCCAGCACTGCCGGCGTGGGCAGCACGGTGCGGTCCATCACCTCCGGCTCCAGCCCCATCGTGATCAGCGCCTTGGCGAGCGCGAGGAACAGCGTAACCCCGAGGCCCAGTTCGGCGATCTGCGCAGGGGTGAGGTGGCGCTGCAAGGCCGCCCGCGCATCGCCGGTGAGCAGGTCGGGATCGTGGATCAGCGCGTCGGTGAACCCGAGCACCGCCTTTTCGGTGTCGGTGAGCTGGTCGGAGGTCTCGTAGCCATCGGTGATGTCGTCCACCACCTCCTCGCCCAGCCCCTGCGCGACTGCCTTGTCGAAGCGGACATTGCGGCAGAACCCGCATTCGGTGACGCGCGCATTGCGCATCCGCGCGACTTCCTTGATCCGCGCCGCAAGCACGTCCGAGCCCCAGAACCGGCCATAGAGCGCGAAGAAGCTCTCCGCGATGGCCGGCTGGTGCGCAAGGACGCTGCCGAAATGCGGCGGCTCTCCGGGGATTGCCGAGGATACGCGGGGGATGGTCGACATCAGGCCTCTCCTTCACGCGGAAGATAACAGGCGGCGGCGGCGCGTTACCCTCGCCATTTTCACAGGCGGGCGGGGCGGCGGCTCATGGCAGACTGCCGCCAGCAAGGGAGACACACCATGGCAGGGCAAGCACAGCGCGTGATCGAGGATTTCTGGCGCATCCAGGACAGCGGCGACTACACCCGGCTGGTCGACCTGTTTGCCGAGGACGCCTTTCTCGAAGACCCGATCTGGGGCCAGTATCGCGGGCGCGAGGCGATCATGGGCTTCATGACGACGATGGTGAAGGAGATGGGGACACGCAAGGTGCACTTCACCGTCGACGAGATCTGCGGCGATGATCACGCCGTGTGGGCGCGCTGGACGATGCACATGGAAGGCCACCCCCCGCGCGGGGGCGTCGGCATCTACAAGGTCGAGGGCGGCAAGATGACCTATTACCGCGACTACATGGACCCGGCGGAGTAGGCTTCGTCATTGCGAGGAGCCGCAGGCGACGCGGCAATCCAGAGCGGTTCGCGATACGCTCTGGATTGCTTCGCTCCGCTCGCAATGACGAAAGTGACTACATCGCCCGGTAATCCGGGTGCCCGCTCTCCGTCAGATCGAGCATCGGCAGCGGGAAGTCGGCGCGGGGGCTGGCGTCGGGCTGGTCGGGCATGGGAAGCGTCCAGTCCATGATGTAGCGGCGGCTGGCGATCCGCCATTCGGGGCCGTTTTCGGTGGGCCGCTTCTCGTAGGTGTCGAGATAGCGCCCGCCATACATGTTGCCCCGGTAAGGCTCCTCCTCCCCCTCGCGCCGGAAGCCGAGCGCCACGCCGTAGCACTCCCCTTCCGCCGTGCTCGCGCTGGTCAGCTTCACCGCCAGCGGCGCGAGCAGGTGCCAGCGGCGGCCGGTGGAGCGTTCCACCTGCATCACCACCGGCACGAATTCCTCCGCTGTGCCCTTGAAGAAGCCGTAGTCGATCGCCGCACCGGGCCAGTAGCAGCCCGCCTGCCCCTCGTCGTCGAGCCAGTCGAGCGTGCGCGAATAGCGCGCGATGAGATCGTGGATCGCCTGCCGGTCGAGCAGTTCCTGCAATTGCGCCTGCATGGTTGCCAGATCGATGCTCATGCGCGCGCACTCCACCATGCGGGGATCGACAGAGGGAAGCGTTCCTGCGCGGTCTTCATCGCCTCGCTGGCATCATCGGGCAGTGCCGGATCGGCGGTGTGCGGCAGGCCTCCGCCCGCACCCTCCACGGGATCGATATACTCGAGCCTGATGCCCGCCAGCACGTCGGCAAAGTCGTGGCCTTCGTGGTGATCGCTCATCTGGTGGTGATAGAAGGCCCACTTGTCCTTGAACGAGAGCAGGCAGTAGTAGCTCAGCGGCTCCTGCCCCTTCCAGTATTCGTAGCGGATCACGCCTTCCTCGGTGCCGAAGGTGTGGTGGACCATGTCGCGCATGATCGCCTCCCACTTGGCCTCCTTGCCGGGCTGGATCTGGATATGGGCGAGCAGTGTGGCCATCAGAGCGTCTCCGTGGGTGTGAGGTTCAGCAGCAGGCGGTAGATGCCGAGCATGATCCCGCCCTGGTGGCGGAAATCATTGCCCGGCGCGTAGGCGAGTTCGGCGAAGGCGTCCGCGAGCCTGTCCCACGCGATCATCTGTTCGAGCCGCGAGATGTTCGAGCCCGGGCACGAGCGCGGCCCCTGACTGAAGGCGAGGTGGCGGGTGGCGGCCTTGCGGTCGAGTTTCAGCTCCAGCGGGTCCTCGAATTCGTCCGCGTCGATATTGGCCGCCGCCCAGCGCAGGTGGAGCATCGAGCCGGCGGGAACCTCCACCCCCTGAAACACCTCGTCACGGGCGCAGATGCGGGTCGAAAGCCCCTGCGTCGGGGAGCGCAACCGCATCCCTTCCTCGATGAAGATGCGGATCGCGCTCCGATCCCCGCGCAATGTGCCGAACATCCCCGGCCGTTCGCACAGCAATTGCGCCTGTTCGGCCAGCGCATACTGCGTCGTCTCCAGCCCGCCGATCACCATCGCGTAGACCACGCCGTTGATCTCGTCGTCGGTAAGCTTGCGCCCCAGCGCCTGATATTCGTGCCTTGTGAGGAAGCTCACCATGTCATCCTGCGGATTGGCGCGCTTCCGGGCGGTTTGCTCGGCCACATATTCCTTCATCCCCGCCAGCAGCCGGAACTTTTCGGCGCTCTGTTCGGGGGTGAGGATGTTCTTGTGGGTCGTCCCGATCACATAGGACATGACCTGCGCATTGCCCCATTGTTCGAGCCGCGGAATGTCCTCCTGCGGAAAGCCGAGCACATCGGCCATCACCCGCTGGGGCAGGGGCCGGGCGAAATCGGCGACGAAATCGACCGCCTCGCCCGCCCGCGCCTTTGCCAGCATTCCGGCGATCAGATCGTCGACGTGGGCAGTGATCATGCCGGCATGGCGGGTGCAGCCGGGGCCGACCCACGGATCGGTCAGCTCCTTCCTGTGCGCGCGCCACAGCTCGGGATCGGGCCGCAGCGAGACGATCGAGGCGACCATCGCGTCGATATCGGGGATGTGGGTGGGCATCTGCCCCGATTGCTGGATATGCGCCACCAGCAGCGAGAGCGTGGGCGGGAAGCGGTCCCAGTCCATTACCACGCGCCGCACGTCCTCGTACTTGGTCAGCACGAAGGCGTCGCTGTCCGGGGTCAACCCTTCGCCGGCAAGGCGCTGCACCGGGGCCTCGGCGTGCAGAATGGCATAGGCCTGATACCAGTGCTCCTGCGCGCCCGGAGCGAACAGATCGACCTCGTCAAGCGAGCGCGGCGCGCCCCCTGCTGCCTCTTGCAAAACCGCCTCTCCCTTGCGGGGCGTCTCGCCATGCTTAGCGAATCCGCCAATTGCCCTGTGTGACCTTGTCACGCAGCCTCGACCTTACGGAAACGGGCTATTTTGTGAGGCCCCCACGGGAGAGAGACGTGAGCCGCATAGCCAAACTCGCAGCCGATCAATGGGATGAGCGCCTCGTCAAGGCGATCCGGCCGGAGAACCTGACCGATCTGGAGCAGGGACTGACGCGCTATTTCGCGCATTGCCCGGAACAGGCGCTGGGGCTGATGGCGTTCGGCGGGGCGTTGAAGATGAACCGCAGCCTGCCCGAACGGCTGGTGGAGCTGGTGCGGCTGCGCGTCGCCTTCTTCAACCAGTGCCGTTCCTGCATGGCGATCCGCTATTCCGATGCCGTGGCCGACGGGGTGACGGAAGGGCTGGTATGCTCATTGGAACGCCCGCAGGAGGCTGAGAACCTCAGCACGGCGGAGAAGGTGGCGATCCGTTACGGCGAACTGATGGCGACCGATCACCTCGCGATCGACGATGCGATGCATGACGAACTCCGGCAGCATTTCACCGAGGCCCAGATCGTCGAGCTCGGCATGACGGTCGCCTTCTTTGTCGGCTTCGGGCGGCTCGCGGCGACATGGCACATGGTCGAGGAACTGCCCGAGGCCTTCAAGACCGCCGAGAAAATCGCCCCCTGGGGCGCCGAAAAGATCCAGGTGCGCTGATGAGCCAGCCCGTCATCAACCTGTTCGATCCCGAACTCCAGCAGTGCCCCTACGAGGCCTACAAGACCTTGCGCGACGAAGCGCCGGTCTACAACATTCCGGGCACGCAGATCTACGTCGTCAGCCGCTATGACCATGTGCGCGAGGTGCTGATGGACCCGCAGCGCTTCCCCTCCACCGCCGCGAACGAGCTGATGCGCGCCAGCCCC
>CAZQOO010000096.1:0-9973 GCA_964594845.1 uncultured Porphyrobacter sp.
CCACAAAGCCACCATCATCCCGCGCGGACGCGCTCTGGGTATGGTGATGCGCCTGCCCGAGCGCGACAGCTACTCCTATCACCGCGACAAGATGCACGCGAACCTCTCGGTCTCGATGGGCGGGCGTGTGGCGGAGGAGATCATCTTCGGGCACGACAAGGTGTCCTCGGGTGCCTCGTCCGACATCCAGTATGCGACCGATCTGGCGCGCAACATGGTGACCCGCTGGGGCATGTCCGACAAGCTCGGCCCGCTCCAGTACGAATCCAGCCAGGACGGCTATCTCGGCATGGGCCAGACGATGCGGACCATGGCCTCCGACGAGACCAACAAGCTGATCGACGCGGAGATCAAGGGGCTGGTCGAAGGCGCGCACAGGCGGGCCACCGACATCCTCAAGACCCACGAGGACCAGCTCCACCTGCTCGCCCAGGCGCTGCTCGAATACGAGACGTTGACGGGCGAGGAGATCACGCAGTTGCTCGAAACCGGCAAGGTCGATCGTCCGGATTCGCCGCGCGGTCCGAGCATTCCGGCTCCGGTGCGCGGCTCGGCGATCCCCAAGGCCGGCAAGCGCTTCGGCGGCAAGGGTGACGAGGCTCCGCAGGGCGCCTGATCCCCGCTTACAGCATCACCAAGGGGGGCGCCGGGAGCAATTCCGGCGCCCTTTTTGTGTTTTCATTCAAGGTTCAGCCCGGCCACGGCAGAGGCACCGGCACCTAGAGGGATCGGGACGGAAAAGGGCAGACTGATGCGGCGAAGGATGGTGGCGGTGCTGGTGGGCAGCGCGCTTGCAATAGCCGGAATGGCAGCGGACAAACCGGCCCGCGCCACGCCGGCCTCGTCGATTGTTCCGTCCCCCGACATGAGCGTTGCTGCCTTTCTCCTGCGGGTCAATCAGCTGCGCCAGAACGGCCCCGAATGGCCGCTCTCGCCCGAGGCCGGCGAGCTGTTCGCTGCCATTACCGCGGTCGGCAAGGACTATCGTCAGGCGCTCGCCGAGAAGCGGGCGGCCGGACAGCCGGCCGAGGCGTGCCTGCCGCCCGAGGCCGAGATCGAGAGCGATGTGCTGCTTGCCCACTTTGCCGCTTACACCCCCGAAGCCGCGGTGCGGACGAGCATTCGCGAGGCCTTCTCGCAGCTGGTGCGCGAACGCTTTCCTTGCCCCTAGCCGGTGGTCGGGGCTGCAACGGCAATTCGGGCAAGCTTATGCTCGATCCCCTGCCACAAATGCATCAGCGCAAGCGCTGCCGGGTTGCGGGGTGCAAATGTGCCGATCGGCTGGCGTTGCACCGCGCATTGTTCGAGGCTGCTGACCAGCGGGATCACCGGCCAGGCCGGGTTGGCCGCCAGTGCCTCAAGGTGGAGCGAGCGCCGCCGGTCGATCATCGAATAGACCGGCAGGATCGGCGGAGGGCGGCGCGTCTGATGGCGGATTTCCTCGGCTACATGGTCGAACGCGCGGGCTGACAGCGGCGAGGGCGGCAGCGGCACGATCACCACTGTCGCGGCCCGCATGATCTGTGCGCTGAGTTCGTTGAGAACCGGCGGGCAATCCAGGATCAGCCGGTCATACCTGCGCGCCAGTTGCCGCCCGAGGGTCGCGATGCGGTGCCTCTGGCCCAGCCTCAGCAGCATCCCGTCAAGCTCGCGCAAGCTGCCATCGGCGGGCAGCAGATCAAGCCCGGCATAGCTGCTTGGGCAGATCAATGCATCTGCCGGAATGTCGCCCGCGAAGAGGCTGCGGGCCTGTCGCTTGCGCTGGGATTCCAGCGCGAACATGAACCCGGCGCCGTCGGTGAGATCAAGATCCCACAGCAAGGTGCGGTGCGCTGACAGCTGCGCGGAAAACCACGCCAGATTGGTGGCGATGGTTGTCTTCCCGACACCGCCCTTGGGGCTGTAGATTGCCACGACTGCCATAACCTTGACGAAACGTTTCGGCGGCAGCGCTTATTCCCGCCAGGTTGATCGCCGCTGCGAGGCGGGCACGACAATGTGCTCAGAACGCGCCGAGCACCAGCAGCGCCTGCAGGAACAGGGTCTGCACGATCAGGATGAAGAACAGCAGCACGAAGAACCGCCATAGTGCCGAAAAACGGCTGAGGCCGTAGGCGTGCTTGAGCTGCTTGTAGAGGTGCAGCGGCGCTCCGATCGCCAGCAGTGCCGCCGCCCAGCCGGCCCCGAGCGGACTGACCGCGATCAGCGAGACGGCGATGAACAGCAGCGACATGAAGGCCAGCGAATAGGTCACGAACACCGCGTGATCATACCCATGATGCTGCCGCTGCCACGCGAACAGCAGCCACACGAAGGGGATCGACAGCGGGATCAGCAGCCAGCTGAACTTGTATCCATTGGACTGCAGCTTGTAGAGCATTAGCCCGGGATTCTTCTTCCACTTGGCCAGGATGCCCTTGTCGAGTGTCTCGATGCCGGTGGCGTTGAACTCGATGCTGTCGTCCGGACCGATCCCGATCGAGCTGCCCTCCAGCATGCCGTCCAGCACGGTGAGCTCGTTGTCGATTTCGGTGCGCCTCGCACTGTTCCGGGGAAGGCTGGCGCGCTCCTGTTCGAGCGTGGTGATCTGCTTGCGGATCTCGCTCCTGAACGGACTGTCCTCGCCCGAGCTCATCAGTTCGGTCGGCAGCTCGGTCGGGGTCGAAATGCCCACCGCCTGAAACACCGCGAACATCGCGAAGACGCTGAACAGGAACATCGCCATCGGGCTGACGAACTTGGCGCGTTCGCCGGCGATGAAGCGCCGGGTGAGTTCGCCGGGCTTGAAGGCGAGCAGCGGCAGGGTGTTCCACAGCTTGCCGTCGAGATGCAGGACGCCGTGGACGATGTCGTGGAGGATGGCGGCAAGGCTGCGGTGGACATGCGCCTTCTGGCCGCACTGCCCGCAGTAATGGCCGGTGACAGTGGCGCCGCAATTGGCGCAAGGTGCGGGGGCATGGGGCGCACCCGCGATCTCGCCGTGCGTCGGTTCGACCGCACGGGACAGCAGCCCGCCTTCGATCGCCGCGCCAATGCCTTCGCCGATTCCGTTCATCGCCTCGCGCCCCCGGTTCGCTCAACGCGTGTGAATATGGCGGGAAACCGGGTGCGATACCAGCGACTTGTCGCGCCCTGTCAGCGCGAGGCGAGCTTGCGTTCGATCGCGGTCCACAGCTGGGCAATTGCCCGGGCCGCCGGAGAACGCGGTGCAAAGGCACCGACCGGCTTCCTTTCCACCGCGCATTGCTCGACCGCGCTGGCGAGCGGAATCGCAGGCCACTTGGGATTGGCGTCGCGCGCCTCCTTGTGCAGGCTGCGGCGCAGATCGAGCATCGAGAGCACCGGCAGGATCGGCGGATGGCTCTTGCCCTGACCACGCACTTCCTCGACCACCACTTCAAAGGCCCGCGCCGAAAGCGGGGAGGGGGGCAGAGGGACGATCACCAGATCGGCGGCGCGCATTACCTGGGCGCTGACCTCGTTGAGCACCGGGGGGCAATCGAAGATGATCCGGTCGTAGTGCTTGGCCAATCCCTCGACCAGCTTGGCCAGCCGCTTCTTCTTGCCCAGCCGGTCAAGCTGGCGGTCGAGCGAGCGGATGCTTTCGTCCGCGGGGAGCAGATCGAGGTTGGGATAGGCGGTTGCCTGTACCAGCTTGAGCAGATCGGCTCCTTCGGCGAAGGCGCTGTCTGCGCTGCGTTTTTTCTTCGGGTCGATGCCCAGCAGGAAGCCTGAACCATTGGCCGCGTCAAGATCCCACAGCAGCGTCTTGCGGCGCGAGATGGTGGCCGAGCACCACGCGAGGTTGACGGCCAGCGTCGTCTTACCGACCCCGCCCTTGACGCTGTAGACCGCAATCGAAGCCATGCCGCCGCGCTGCCCCCTGCCAAGCAATATGTTACGCAAATATTACAGAGCGCAAGGGATAGCGTGCCGCGGCGCGATGGCAAGCGCCGCCACAGCAGGTCAAGAACCGGTCAAATGGGAATGAAGGTGCGGCAACGGGTCGCCAATGACCCGCCAACGACCCCTTGACGACACGCGTTCGGCAAGGCGACGCCCCGCCGCTTGCGCGTCACGCCGGTCAGCCGTCGTAATCGCCGCCGAGCGAGGTGGTGCGGGCCGGGGCCGAGGCGGTGATGCGAAGGGCTTCGGCCGACTGGCTGAGCGAGCCGATCTCGTCGGCCTCGTCCTCGTCGTCGGGCAGGATCTTCTGCAGGCTCGTCACCACGGATTCGTGCAGATCGCGCGGGCGGATCGTCTGCTCGGCGATTTCGCGCAGCGCCACCACCGGGTTCTTGTCACGATCGCGGTCGATGGTCAGTTCGCTGCCGCCGGAGATCTCGCGCGCGCGCTGGGCGGCGAGCAGGACGAGGTCGAAGCGGTTGGGAACCTTGTCGACGCAATCTTCAACGGTAACGCGTGCCATGGGCGGCCTTTTCGGATTCGCAAAATTGGGAGAGACAGCGCAGCTAGGGATGGCAGGCCCGCAAGTCAAGAAAATGCGCGTTCCCGCCCTGCACAAGCCGCCCGGTCAGGCCGAGACCGCCGAGGGATCGCCCCGCGCGTCGCTTCGGGAATCGCGCCCGCGGATTTCGGCCTTGGCGCGGTAAAGCGCCTGGTCGGCACATTCGAACAAGTCATCGGCGCTTGTCCCGTCATCGGGCCACCGGGCCACGCCGACGCTGGCACCGACGGTGATCGGGATGTTCTCGATCAGGTGCGGGCGCACCAGCGCGAACAGCAGCCGGTCGGCGATGGCGACGGCATTCAGCGGCGATCCCGGCGGCAGCAGCACGGCGAACTCGTCGCCGCCCTGGCGTACCACCAGCCCGTCAGGCTCGATTGCCTCGCGCAGCCGCTCGGCGACCGAGCACAGCAGCTTGTCGCCGAAAGCATGGCCGTAGCGGTCGTTGACCGGCTTGAACCCGTCGAGATCGAGCAGCGCCAGCCGGAACGGCGCGTCCTCCTCGCCCGGCCGGATCAGCCGCGCGATGCGCTCGTCGAGCGCGCGGCGGTTGGCGAGGCCGGTGAGCGGATCGGTATGCGCGAGATTGCGGGTCTGGTTCTGCAATTGCAGCAGATCGACCAGCATGATGTGACCCTGCAGGATGAAGCGGATCAGGATTACCGTGGCCAGCAGCAGGCTGGTGGCAGCGGCCATCTGCGCGGGCAGGCCGGTTGCCAGCATCAGCGCCGAAATCGGCACGACCCCGATCACCAGATTGAGGATTGCGGCAAACCGGATCGCGGACAGGCAATAGGCGGTCGCCAGCGCGCCCATCGCGATGATCATGGCGAAGCTGGCATGGTTTTCGGGTGGCGAGGCGAGCCAGTTGACCACCGCCCAGCTGCTGCACATCACCCCGACCCAGCCCGAAACACTGGCGGTCTTCTTCACCATCAGGCGCGCACGCCCGAGGCTGAGGTGGCGGCGGCGGCTGACGATGTTCTCGATCAGCCCGAGCACGCACAGCACCGCCAGCAGTCCCGGCATGCCGTAGCGGATCAGCCAGTGCAGATCGGCAGCGCCCGCCCATGCCGCTGTCGGCGTGGTGGCCAGCAGCATCAGGTACATCATCGGCGACTGGCTCTCGACCCGTCTGGCCCGCAGCACCGTGAAATCGTCCCGGATGGCCTCCGGAACGGGCGGCATCAGGCGCCGGCGCAGACTGGTGATCATCCCCCTCATGCCGCCCCGATTAGGCTGCGAACGTAAAATGCTCGTTAACGAAGTTCGCCCGGCAGGCTTACCGGCTAAAATCCGCTCTAACAGTTGGTTAGCGAGCGGCTGACGGAACTTTAACCGGCCCGCGATAAAGGCTTGCGGCAATTACGGATCGAGGAGTGTCCCTATGAGTTTCCAGTCGCCCATCGCCCCGCGTGCCGGATCGCTGGAAGCCCCCGTGCCGCCCGCCGATCCTACCCTCCCCCAGCAGGACACCCCCGCCGGTCAGGCCGCCCGCGCGGCGCAGATCGCCAAGAGCCGGCTGGCCTATGTCTGGAGCGACGATGTGCCGACCCTGCCCGGCGTGCCGCTGGCAGCGCAGGTGCCGCTCGACAACCTGCCGACGCTCCAATGGTGGGGCCTCTTGATCGGCATCAGCCTCAAGATCGTGCGCAACGCGCTGGCGGTGAAGCTGGGCGGGGTCGATCGCGGCGAGCTGGACAGCCCGCGCGCCAAGTTCGAGGCGCTGCTGGCCGAATGCGATGCGATCGAGGCCTCCACCGCTGCCCTCACCGCCCCGCCGCCGCCGGTGCATGAAAGCTTCCTCGGCCATCTGGTAAGCGATCTCGAAGCCGCGGTCGCCCATGCCGAGCGGCAGGCGAACATCGCGGCGCTCAAGGCACACAAGGCGCGGCTCGAAGAGCTGATGCGGATCGAGGACGCTGTCGGGCTGGGCGGATCGAGCCCGCCGAGCCTCGATGCCTATCGCGCGCTGTTCGACACCCTGCCGCTGCCCGGTATCGCCTGGACCTTCGAGGACGACGGCGAATTCGCGGCGCTCCGGGTGCAGGGGCCCAATGCGATGCTGATCGCGGCCGTGGGCGAAGCGCTGCCTGACAATTTCCCGCTGACCGAGGCGGCCTTTGCGGCCGTCGTCAATGGCGACACGCTTGCCGCCGCACTGGCCGAGGGGCGGCTGTTCATGCTCGACTATGCGGTGCTCGCCGCGCTCGATCCGGGCAGCTGGGGCGGGCTGGCCAAATATGTCTGGCAGCCGCTGGCGCTGTTCGCAGTGCCGCCGGGCGGCGCTTCGCTTGTGCCGGTGGCGATCCAGTGCGGGCAGGACCCCGGGGAATGGCCGATCTTCACCCCCTCGGTCCATGCGTCCGAGCAGTGGGGCTGGGAAATGGCCAAGCTGATCGTGCAGGTGGCCGACGGCAATTATCACGAACTCGTCGCCCACCTCGCGCGTACCCACCTGGTGATCGAAGGCGTGGCCGTGGCGACCCACCGCCACCTTGCCACGGTGCATCCGGTCTGGGCGCTGCTGGTGCCGCATTTCGAAGGCACGCTGTTCATCAACGAGGCGGCGGCGACGTCGCTGATCGCGCCCGACGGCCCGATCGACCACATCTTTGCCGGCACGATCCATTCGACGCAGGAGCTGGCCGTGGCCGCGCGGCTCGATTTCGATTTCACCGCCAAGATGCTGCCGCATGATCTCGCCGCGCGCGGGGTCGGGCCGGGCTCGGCGCTGACGGACTTCCCCTATCGCGACGATGCGCTGCTGGTGTGGGGCGCGATCCACGACTGGGTGCGCGGCTATGTCGGCCTCTACTATGCCAGCGATGCCGATGTGACCGGCGACAGCGAGCTTCAGGCATGGGCGGCCTGCGTCGCGGGGGAGGCGAAGGTCAAGGGCTTCGGCCCGATCGACACGATCAAGGCGCTGATCGATGCCTGCACCATGATCATCTTCACCGCGAGCGCGCAGCACGCCGCTGTCAATTTCCCGCAGAAGGACATCATGGCCTTTGCGCCCGCAGTCACGGGGGCTGGCTGGCAGAGTGCGCCGCCGACCCAGAGCGGGCAGGACAAGCCCGGCTGGCTGGCGATGATGCCGCCGATGGCGCTGGCGCTGGAGCAATTGAATGTGCTCGAACTGCTCGGCTCGCTGCACTATCGCCCGCTCGGCGACTATCGCAGCACCAACGCGCCCTATGGCCCGTGGTTCGCCGATCCGCGCGTGACCGCACCCGAGGGACCGCTGGCGGGCTTCCAGTCCCGGCTCGCCAGCATCGATACCCAGATCGCCGCGCGCAATGCCGAGCGTCTGCGGCCCTATCCCTATCTCCAGCCAAGCCTGATCCCGAGCAGCATCAACATCTGATGCTGGCGCTGCCAGCGTGCTTGGGGCTATGCTCGCCCGATGGACGGGCAGACCCCCAGCGTGGCCGCATCGCCGGACCCGGAGCTCTACACCGATCCTGCGCCGTTGCGGATCGCGGCGCAGGGGCATGAATTCACCTTCCTGCCGGGCGGGGCAGACCGGCTCGCCGCGCTGATCGATTTGATCGAGGGCGCAAAGACCTCCTTGCGGCTGTTCTACTACCTGTTCGACGATGATGGTTCGGGGACGCAGGTGCGCGATGCGCTGATCGCGGCCGTGCGCCGCGGGGTGGCGGTGCGGCTGATCGTCGATGATTTCGGCAATGATGCGGGCCGCGCCTTTTTCGAACCCCTGCGGGAGGCCGGGGGAAGCTTTGCCGTCTTCTCCTCGCGCTGGACGAGCCGCTACTTCGTGCGCAACCATCAGAAGATCGCGATTGCCGACGACGCCCGCGTGATGACCGGCGGGGCGAATGTCTCGGATCACTATTTCAAGCCGCCCGCCGAAAACGGCTGGTGCGATCTCGCCGTGCTGATCGAAGGGCCGGTGGTAGAGCGGTTCTGCGCGTGGTTCGCGCTGGTCGATCGCTGGGTCGACAGCGAGGAGAAAGGGCGGGTCGAGCAACTCCGCCGGCTGCGCGACATCGTGCGCGAATGGGATGGCGAGCCACACGGGACCGGGGGCGCGGTGCGCCTGCTGGTCGGCGGGCCGCTGGTGCGGCAGGGGCACTGGGCCTGGTGGCTGCGCAAGGATCTGGTGCGCGCACGGCGGCTCGATACGGTCTCGGCCTATTTCTCCCCGCCGCGCAGCTTCCGCCGCCAGATCGCCAAGGTGGCGCGGCGCGGGCGGGTGCGGATGATCATGCCCGGCAAGTCCGATATCGGTGCTGCGATCGACATGGCGCGGTTGCTCTACAAGCGGCTGCTGGCGGCAGGTGCGCGGATCTTCGAGTTCCAGCCCTGCAAGCTCCACATGAAGCTGCTGGTGGCCGATGATGCGAGCTATGTCGGCAGCGCCAATCTCGATAAGCGGTCTTTCCGCATCAATGTCGAACTGATGGTGCGGATCGAGGATGCCGAGGTCGCCGCGGCCCTGCGCGCTCTGGTCGATCACATGGAGGCCGCGAGCATCGCCGCGACCCCGCAGTGGTATCGCCGCCAGTCGACCCTGCTGGCGCGGATGCGCTGGCGGGTGGCCTACTGGATGAGCCTTGCCGATTACCGCGTGAGCCAGCTCGGCACGCGCTAGGCGGAGACGCTCTCCGGCTGGCGCCGCGCGGTTCTGGCGGGCGGTAGCAGGGCGGGCGCGTCGAGCAGGTCGCCGAAGCGCATCGGGTTCGCCGTGAGGCTCGGATCGGGCGAATAGCCGTCATGCCAGTATTTCGTCTCGATGATGTCGCGCGCGATGCTCAGCCCGAAGAAGCGCCGCGGGTGGGGCGAGCGGTTGTCCGGCCCGGCATGGATCAGATCGCTGCGATAGAGGATCACGGTGCCCTTGCGCGGCGCGGTCTGCACCAGCCGGAAGTTCGCATCGAGCGCCGCACGCTGGCGATAGAGCCGCCACAGGGTGCCGGGGCCAAGGTCGCGCAGGCTGAACTGGGCGTTCTTGCCGAGCAGAAAGCGCAGCAGGTTGGGCTGGTGCAGGTCCCACTGGCGCGAGAACGCCCGGTCGCGGAATTCGCCAGGTGCCAGCGGCACCTCCGCATCCTTGCGCATCGCCCACAGCTTGGCGAGGTTGTGACGCAGGATCCGCCAGTTGCTCCGCGTCCGGAACAGTTCCATCAGTTCATAAGCCTGCCCGCCGTGATGGTTGCCCGCGCCGCCATACTGGTGCGTGCCGGGCACGAACACCGTCCCGCCCTGCTCGTCCGACACATCCTCCAGCGCCGCGAACAGGCTGATCACGCCGGCCGGATCGCGGTGGAGATACTGGTGCGAGGAGCCGATGTAGCTGGTGAAGGTTGCGACTTCGAGCAGGGGCCGCGAACGGCCGCAATACTCCCCGATCACCCCTTCCAGACGCTGGCACAGGGTCGCCGCAAAGCGCAGCACCGGCGGGCTCGAGGGCAACGAGCAGAAGTCGCGGCGCAGATAGCGGTTGTCGGTCTCGCTGGCGAAGGCGCACTTGTTGCGATC
>CAZQOO010000097.1:0-3328 GCA_964594845.1 uncultured Porphyrobacter sp.
GACCCCGTTGGTGACGCGGTTAAAGACGTTCTTGGCCCCGCTCGCGCCCGCCACGTTCGGATCGAATTCGGGCAAGCTGGCCATCGCCATCACTTCGCCGGTATCCACGTCGAGCACGATGCCCGCCGCGCCAAGCGCGTTGGTCGCCAGCATCCCGCGGCGCAGTTCATCCTCGAGCGCGCCCTGCACCCGCACGTCGAGCGACAGCGACACCGGCTGGCCGCGCAGGTCGGGATCGGACAGCCGCTTGTCGAGGACCTGCTCCATCCCCACCTTGCCGCCCTCGTCCTCGACGACATAACCGAGCACGTGCGCTGCCAGCGTGCCCTGCGGGTAATAGCGATCGGTCTCGCGCGGGATTTCCAGCGCGACCTCGCCGAGCGCGAAGACCTTGTTGGCCTCTTCGGGCAGCAGACGGCGGCGCAGATAGCCCGCGCGGCCCGATGCGAGGCGGCGGGTCATGCGCGCTTCGTCGATATCGGGGAAGATCGCCTTCAGCGCCCGTGCGACCTCGGCGGGTTCGCGCACCAGCGGCGACCCCGTATCGCCCATCGCCTTTGGATCGAACCACAGGGCATAGGTCGGGAAGGCCCGCGCCAGCGGCACGCCGTTGCGATCAGTGATCTCGCCGCGCGGGGGCAGCAGCGCATCTTCGAGGCTGGTGCGCTCGGGTGCCTGCCCTGCAAAGGCGAGCGAGGCGATCCGCACCAGCGCGATCAGCGCCACCAGCGCGAAGCCGCCGACCACCCACAGCACGCGGAAGCGCGCGGTCCACAGCAGGCGGGCGCGCAGGTTGACGCGCTGGACGCGGCCGGCAGGCATGGAGGGGACAGCTGCCACGGCAGCCATCATGCTCATTCGCCCAGCCCCTTGCCGACGGTAGCCTTGGCGCTCAGGGTCTGCGCCTGGGCGGGACGGATCGGCGAGGCTTCGATCAGGAAATCGCCGAAGGCCTCGGTGAACACCTGCCCGGCATCCTTCTCGCTTGCGGCCGAGGCCAGCGTGACCTTCGCGCCCGAGACCGGCGAACGCATCGGCGCGGTCTCGACCGGCGCGCTCTGGCCATCCACATCGGCGCGGGCCAGCATGATCGGTGCCGGCGCATCAGGCCCGCGGCGCTGGCCGAGGCTCGCCAGCTGGCGTTCGCCGTCAAGGAACTGGTCGGCGCGCGGGGCCTCGTAGCCGAACTCGACCGCATTCCACGCGGCCAGCTGGCGCTGGCTGGCGCGGGTCTCGAACTCGGTCTCCAGCAGCAGTGTCTCGCGCTTCAGCGAAAGGATCTCGCGCTCGGCGAGCAGCACTTCGCTCTTCACCGCATGGACCTTGAAACCAAGGATGACGACCGCCGCAGCACACATCGTCAGCACTGCCATCCACCCCAGCGAACGCGCCTGAATGCCGGTCATCATGCTGCGATGCTCCTTGCAGGTGCGCCGGTGCGGATCGCATGGCGCAGGGTGGACGAACGGGCGCGCGGGTTGCGCGCGATTTCCGCTTCCGAGGGGCGGATACCCTTGGAAACGCGGGCAAAGGTAGGCGGCGGCCCCGGGATTTCCCCGGGCAGGTGGCGCGACACGGCACGCCCTGCGCCGCTGGCCGTGCGCAGGAAGTGCTTGACGATCCGGTCCTCGAGACTGTGGAAGCTGACCACCGCCAGCACCCCGCCCTCGCCCAGCAAAGCCTCGGCAGCGGCGAGGCCGGCCTCGAGTTCGCCCAGTTCGTCGTTCACATGGATGCGCACCGCCTGGAAGGTGCGGGTCGCCGGGTCCTTCTTGTCGTGGGGCTTGTGGCCGAGCGCACGGCGCACCACGCGGGCAAGCTCGCCGGTCGTCGCCAGCGGGCGCGCGGCGACGATCGCGCGGGCGACGCGGCGCGACTGGCGTTCCTCGCCATAGCGGTAGAGCACGTCGGCAATCGCTTCCTCGTCGGCGGTGTTGAGGAAATCGGCGGCGCTCTCGCCCGTCTGGCTCATGCGCATGTCGAGCGGGCCGTCATGCATGAAGGCAAAGCCGCGGTCACCCTGATCGAGCTGCATCGAGGAGACGCCGATATCCATCACCACCGCATCGACGCGGGCGATGCCGATGGCGGCAAGCTCGGCCTGCATCTGCGAGAAGCGCGCCGGGTGCAGCGCCAGCCGGCCATCGAAGCGTGCCACCAGCGCCTGTCCGGCGGCGATCGCATCGGGGTCGCGGTCGAAGGCATGGACATGCGCGCCCGCCTCAAGCAGTGCGGTGGTGTATCCGCCCGCGCCGAAGGTGGCATCGACGATGGTCATGCCGGGGCGCGGGGCAAGCGCGGCGATCACCTCGTCGAGCAGCACCGGGATGTGGGGCGCGTCGGCCATCAGGCAGACCCCTTTCTGGCGCTGGCGATGAGCTTGGCACAAGCCGCCTGCGCGCCCTTCCATTCGGGCCCCATCCGCGCGAGTTCGTCCGGGTTCCAGATGAAGAAGAAATCGCCCGCACCCTGAAAGTACAGGCCTTCTGCGACCTTGCCGAGATCGCGCAGATGTTCGGGCATGACGAAGCGGCCGGAATCGTCGAACGGCAGCTGCTCGAAGCCGAACAGCTGCTGGGCGCGGACTTCGCGATCGAAATCGCTCTGGCCGAGGCGGATGGCGCGCTCTTCCTCGCGGTCGAGCTGGGCGTGGAGCTGGTCCTTGCGCGACAGGCCGAAGCCGATCAGGCAGTCGAAGCGGTCATGCGCGGCAAGGCACAGGATGCGGTTGTCGCCGGAGCTTTCCTTGACCGCCTTGCGGAAGGCGGGCGGCAGGACAAAGCGGCCCTTGTCGCCAGCTGGCGAGAAGGCCTGTCCGCTATATCCTCCAAAGGCTGACACGCCTCCGATCCCCTCTCGCCCCGCTCTGCGACACGCCTTCTTCCCCGCCACCCGCGCGCAAGCGCAGGCGGTGTCCCGATCCCTCCGACCGGGCACGACTCAAACCGGCATGTCTGATGGACCTTGTTAATATGGAAGAAGGCCCGGGGATGGAAGGGATTTTTGCGGGAAATCACGGGAAAACTCGCTATAATATTGATTTATATTTCTTTATCAGCCGCGGCATGGGCCAAGCCCATGGCAGAAACCGCCGCAAGATCACTGTTTTCGGGGACGAAAACCCCGTTGTCCCGTGATTTCCCCGGGACTCGGCGCCTGCGAGTCCCGCCTGTCCCGCAATTTCCCGTGCAGATCCCTAATCGAAGGCAGCGCGCAGCACGGCAGGCAAGATCTCCCCGGCCTCGCCCGCCAGTTCGGCATGCTCGAACAGCGCCGCATCGGCGATCAGCGTCACCCGCCCCTTGCCGACCTTGCAGATCGCAAGCGC
>CAZQOO010000097.1:3428-9953 GCA_964594845.1 uncultured Porphyrobacter sp.
CCCCAGCGCGCCACCACCGGCGGCACCAGCGCACTGTCGACCGGACGGCGCGGATCGCCGAGCGGGGCCTCGTATTCGCCGGTCAGCATCGGATCGAGCACCAGCAGCAGCCGTCCGCCCGCCCGCACCCATTGATCAAGCGCGACGTTGTCGGCCGGCGAAAGTCCGCGCGGCTGGATCACGGCGAGCCGCTCTAGCGCTTCGAGCGGATCGGTGTCGGGCGCGTCCGGGGACAGTGCGGGAACCGGCGTGAGCGTATCGAGCGGCACCAGCACGAAGCGCGTTTCGATCGCGCGGCGCTGCCACGGCGGGACGGTGCGCCCTGCGGCGATGTCGGCAAGGCTCGCATCCTCCTGCCAGTAGATCGGCAGACTGGTCATCAGCCCGACCGGGGGGCGCTCATCGGGAGCGGTTGCGGCCGGAGCCGCATCGCATCCGCCAAGCAGAAGCAGCGCCGATGCCGCCGCCAGTCCGGGCAGAAATCTGCGCCTATTGCCCCTGATTGCCATTGCCCGGCGCCGAATTCGGGGGCGGCACATCGAGCGGAGCGACGGGCGAGGGGCTCGGCTCGGCGGCGATATCGGGCACCACGCCCGCATCGGCGAGGGGATTGGCCTGGCTCGGCGTCGGGCTCGGCTCGGTGGTGGGTGCAGCGTCGGGGACAGCGGCTTCCTCGGTGACGTCGGCCTGACTGCCGATGATGCTCGCCAGCCCCACCAGCAGCACCATCGCGGCGATCCCGAACACCCCGATCTGCAGGCGCTGGATCGCTTCCTGACGCTCCTCGCTCAGCGGCGGTTCCCGCTCGGCAGGGCTCTCGGTCCCATCACGGCGCTCGGCCGAGAACAGGCTGCGCTGGGTCATCGCGCCGAGGCGGGCGAGCAGCGACATCCGCGTCATGGCCCGCCCGCTTCCGGCCGGGCAAGCCAGTCGAACACCGGCAGGCCCTTGGCCACCAGCCATTCGGGGTTGTACAGTGTCGAGAGGTAGCGGAAGCCCGTATCGCACAGGATGGTGACGACCTGCGGGTTTGGCCGCCCCTCGGCCACCAGCTCGCGGCCCAGTTCCACCGCGCCTGCGACATTGATGCCCGAGGACAGGCCGAGGCACAGCCCCTCCTCCCTCAGCAACCGCCCGACCCAGACGAGGCCTTCCTCGTCGCTGATGCGGTACTGGGTGTCGATCACCGCGCCTTCGAGGTTGGCGGTGATGCGCCCCTGCCCGATGCCTTCGGCGACCGAGGAACCCTCGGCGCGCAGTTCGCCATGCGCGTAGTAGTTGTAAAGCGCCGCGCCGTGCGGATCGGTCAGGGCGATGCGGATGTTCTCGTCGAAGGCCTTGAGGCCAAGGCCGACCCCCGCGATCGTCCCGCCGGTGCCTGCCGCGCAGGTGAAGCCGTCGACCCGGCCGCCCAGCTGCTCCCAGATCTCGGGCGCGGTGCCCTCGATATGGGCGCGGCGGTTGGCAATGTTGTCGAACTGGTTGGCCCAGACCGCGCCCGGGGTTTCCTCGGCCAGCCGGCGCGAGGTGTGGACGAAGTGGCCCGCGTCGGCAAACTTGGTCGGCGGCACCAGCACCAGCTCCGCGCCCAATGCGCGCAGCGTGTCCATCTTTTCCTTGGACTGATTGTCCGGCATGACGATGATCGTCTTGTAGCCGCGCGCATTGGCCACCAGCGCGATGCCGATGCCGGTGTTGCCCGCCGTCCCCTCGACCACCGTGCCGCCCGGCTGGAGCGCGCCGGAGCTTTCCGCATCGCGGATGATCCACAAGGCCGCGCGGTCCTTCACCGAAGAACCGGGGTTGGCAAATTCGCACTTGCCCCAGATGTCGCAGCCCGCCGCGGCAGAGGGGCCGGCGAGGCGGACGATGGGGGTGTTGCCGATCAGTGCGAGCGTATCGCCAAAGGGGCGGGTGATGTTCATGGGGAGTGAATTAGGCGCTGCGGGCGCTGGCCGCAACGGCCAAGGCGATCATGACGCCAGCGCAAGGCGCGCTTCGACCATGCTGCCCTCGGCGATCTTCTCGGCCTTCCTCACCGCAGCCTTGAGCGGGAGCAGCCAGCCGCCGACCTGTTTCGACGGGAACAGCGAAGTGCGCCAGGTGGTGGCGCCGATGGTCGCCTCGACATAAACCGAACCCCAGGCGGCAGCGTTGACCGCGCCGGCGCGGATGGCGCTGGCGGTCTCGCCGTCGATGGTGAGGAAATACCATGCGCCCTTGGCGGGCGCGCTGTCACTGCCCTGCCACAGCCAGACGGGACCGCTGACCGTCCACGGACCGCCTGCGCCCTCGGGCGCATGGCCCAGCTCGTCACGCAGGAAACGGGCGAGGTCAGCGTCCACTGCCCCGCCCCTTGCGATCAATCTTCCGGAGCGATCGTGACATGCAGGCCGTCAAGCTCTGCGGTGAAGGGGATCTGGCACGACAGGCGGCTGGTGGGCGCGCGGTGATCGGAGGATTCGAGCAGATCGTCCTCGTCCTCGCTGATCTTGGGCAGCTTGTCGGCGAAGGCCGGATCGACATGCACGTGGCAGGTCGCGCAGGAACAGCACCCGCCGCACAGCGCCAGCAGTTCGTCGAAGCCGTTGTCGCGGATCGCTTCCATCACCGTGAGGCCGTCTTCGACAGTGATCTCGCTGGTTTCGCCTTCGCGATTGGTGACGACCAGTCTGGGCATGGGTTCGGCTTCCTTTTCGGCTATTGCGCGCAAGAACCTGCGCTGTGAGAGTGAACAGGGCTGCTAAGGCAGTCTGAAAGCCAAGGCAAGATAAGGAAAGTGGCAGTGGGGCTGACTGGCGAAAAATTGCGGGCCGACCTCGACGCCCTCAGCCGGCGCGAGCCGCGATTGGCGGGCGCGCTGGCGCGCATCGGCTATCCCGAACCGCGCTTCCGCGAGCGCGGCTACAAGACCCTGCTGCGCACCATCGTCGGCCAGCAGGTCTCGGTCGCGGCGGCGGCTTCGATGTGGCGCAAGCTGGAGGCGGAACTGGGCGCGGATTTCACCCCCGCCTGCCTGCTGGCGCGCGATTTCGAGACCCTGCGCGCCTGCGGCCTCTCGCGCCAGAAGCAGGGCTATGCGCGCTCGCTGTGCGAACTTGTGGCGGCGGGCGAGCTCGATTTCACGGCCCTGCCCGCCGATGACGAGGAGGCGATCGCCCTGCTCACCCGGATCAAGGGGATCGGGCGCTGGTCGGCAGAGATCTACCTCCTGTTTGCCGAAGGGCGCGCCGACATCTGGCCGGCAGGCGATCTGGCGGTGCAGGAAGGGGTCAAGCGCCTGCTCGGCCTGCCCGAACGCCCCGCGGAGAAAGCCACCCGCGCGCTTGCCGAAAGCTGGTCGCCCCAGCGCGGCAGCATGGCGATCTTCACCTGGCATTATTACGCCAATCCGGCGCTCTGAGCCTCTCGCTACGGCTTGAACACAGCGCGCAGGTGTATTAACTGAACAATACAGACCGATGCAAAGGAGAGGGAGAGACTCCATGCACACCCGCCTGCTCGCCGCCAGCGTGGCGCTTGCCGCGCTTGTCCTTCCCGGCCTCGTCAGCGCCGGGGCCGCCCCTGCCCACTTACCCGTCACCACCGGAGCCGCAATGACCACTTCCACCCAAGCCGCACCCATGATCCCGCGCAGCGCGCTGTTCGGCAATCCGACCCGCGCCGCCGGACAGATCAGCCCTGACGGCCAGTGGCTGAGCTGGCTCGCGCCCAAGGACGGGGTGATGAACATCTGGGTCGCCCCGGCCAGCGATCCCGCCGCCGCGCGCGCCATCACCAGCGCGACCGAGCGCCCGATCCGCCAGTATTTCTGGTCACCGGACTCGCGCGCGGTGATGTACATCCAGGACAAGGGCGGGGACGAGAATTTCCTGCTCTATGCGATCGATATCGCGAGCGGGACAGAGACCACCGTCACCCCCTTCGAGAACACCCGGGTCGAACTGGTCGGCACCTCGACCACGATCAAGGACAAGCTGCTGCTCGGCATCAACAACCGCGATCCGCAGTGGCACGATGTCTACCTGCTCGACATTCCCACCGGCGCGCTGTCGCTGGTGCTGGAGAACAACGCCTATGCGGGCTTCCTTGCCGACGACAGCCTGACCTTGCGCATGGCGATGCGCCAGAACGAGGCGGGCGGCACGGACTATTTCCGGGTGAGCGGCAATGTCGTCGAGGAAACCCCGTTCGAGAGCACGGCGATGGAGGATTCGCTCACCACCGCGCCGGCGGGCTACACCTCGGACGGTGCGACGCTCTACTGGATCGACAGCCGCGGGCGGAACACCGCGGCGCTGTTCGCGCAGGACACTGCCACCGGCGGCAAGCGCTTGATCGCCGAGGACGACAAGGCCGACATTGCCAACACCCTGCGCGATCCGGTGACGGGCGAGGTCGAAGCCTGGGCGGTCGATTACCTCACCACCGAGTGGCATGCGAGCGATCCTGATATCGCCGCCTCGCTAAAATGGCTCGGCGAGCGGCTCGAAGGCGAGTTCGGCATCAACAGCCGCACCGACGACGACAGCCTCTGGATTGTCTGGAACGACCCGCTGACCAAGCCGGTGCGCACCTTCGTCTATGACCGCAAGGCGCAACGGCTCTCCCCCTTCTACGTCTCGCGGCCCGAGCTTGAAGACATGCCGCTCCAGCCGATGCACCCGCGCGAGATCGCCAGCCGGGACGGGCTGACTCTGCCCTCCTACCTCACCCTGCCGCCGGGCAGCGATGCCGACGGCGACGGCGTGCCCGATGCGCCGGTGCCGATGGTGCTGCTGGTGCACGGCGGGCCGTGGGCGCGCGACGGCTACGGCTTCAATTCGATCCACCAGCTGCTCGCCAACCGCGGCTATGCGGTGCTCAGCGTCAACTTCCGCGGCTCGACCGGGTTCGGCAAGGACTTCCTCAACGCCGGCAACAAGCAATGGGGCCTGAAGATGCACGACGACCTGATCGACGCTGTCGACTGGGCGGTGGATCAGGGCATTGCCGAGGCCGGCAAGGTGGCGATCATGGGCGGCTCCTACGGTGGCTATGCGACGCTCGCGGGCCTCACCTTCACGCCCGAAACCTTCGCCTGCGGGGTGGACATCGTCGGCCCGTCGAACCTTGAGACGCTGCTCTCCACCATCCCGCCCTACTGGGCCCCGATGGTGAAGATCTTCCACGAGCGCATGGGCGATCCCAATACCGAAGAAGGCCTCGCCACGCTGCGCGCCGCAAGCCCGCTCTACAAGGCCGACAGGATCGTGCGCCCGCTGCTGATCGCGCAAGGGGCGAACGATCCGCGCGTCAAGCAGGCCGAAAGCGACCAGATCGTCGGCGCGATGAAGTCCGCCGGGATTCCGGTCACCTATGTTCTCTACCCCGATGAAGGCCACGGCTTTGCCCGGCCGGAAAACAACATCGCCTTCTTCGCCATCGCCGAGAATTTCCTCGCCGAATGCATCGGCGGCCGGGCCGAGGCGCTGGGCAATGCGCTGGCGCCGTCAAGCGCGCAGATCGTCGAGGGGGCAGAGCACGTAAAGGGGCTGGCAGCCATGCCGGCCAGCTGATTTGCCCTGCTGACAAGCCTGTCAGTCCGCTCTAGATGCGTTGCAAAGAGCAATTCGAATGCGAGGGGATCATCATGGTTGAACGGCGCAGCATCTTCATCACCGGCGGCGCGTCCGGCATCGGCCGGGCCGTTGCCCGCCACTTCGGCGCGCGCGGCTGGTTCGTCGGGATTGCCGATGTCAATGTCGAAGGCATGGAGGACACGCTCGGCCTGATCGAGGGCGGGTTCAAGTACATGCACCGGCTCGACGTGCGCGACCGCGCGGGCTGGGACGAAGCGCTCGCCGCGTTCAACACCGCGGCCGGATCGCGGATCGACGTGGTGGTCAACAATGCCGGGATCGGCACCGGCGGGCCGCTGGCCGAACTCGACGTCGAAGAGATCGACCGCTGCCTCGACATCAATCTGCGCGGGGTGCTCTACGGCGCGCAAGCAGCCTATCCCTACCTCAAGGCGAGCGCGCCCGGATCGGCGCTGGTCAATATCGCCAGCGCGGCGGGCCTCACCGGCGGCAGCGGGATGAGCGTCTATTCCGCCACCAAGTTCGGCGTGCGCGGGATTGCCGAAAGCCTCGACGCCGAATGGGCGCCCGACGGGATCAAGGTCTCCTCGATCTGCCCGAGCTTCATCGACACGCCGCTGCTCGACGGCACCGGCAACCGCAACACCAACGAGAACATCCGCACCCGCGTCACCGCCGCAGGTCTGGAGATCACGCCGGTCGAGGAAGTGGCGCAGGCGGTGTGGAACGCGGTCCACGGCGACGAACTGCACTACCTCGTCGGCAAGACCGCTCGCCAGCTCGCCTTCGCCAAGCGCTGGATGCCGGGCAAGGTGCGCAAGCAACAGCGCGCCGCCGGGCGGCAGGGCCTGCTGGGGAAATAAGAGTTTTTGTGTCCGCATCGCCTCCGCGATGCGAAATCCTCGCTCCTGCGGCGTTTGTGTTGGCCTATCGCTTTGCTACT
>CAZQOO010000098.1:0-9952 GCA_964594845.1 uncultured Porphyrobacter sp.
TGGCGGGGTGGCGTCTGTATGCCCGCTGGCTTGGTCGTGACGTTTGTCGGGGGGCCGTGGGGCCCGCCCGGCGCGCCACTCCTGTCCTGCGGGCTTCCTGACGCGATCAGGGCGGGTCGGAATGGCCGGAAAGTGCTCTAACGCGAGAGGTGTTCGGTCAGCAGCTTGTGGAAGTGGCGGATCTTGGTCTCGCCGTAATTGGCGAAGACGATCTCCTTCGACTTGATCGACTTCATCCCCTTCTGCACGTGCGGCAGGTTGACGACGTCCTGGTTGAACACCTTGGCCAGCATGCCCAGCTCCGGCGCTTCGCAATAGTCGTCGTCGAAATCGAGCCAGTGCACCTTGGCCGGCGCGGGGCGCGGCTGGCCCTTGGCGACGGGGAGCATGAACATGATCTCGTGGATGCACTCCTCCGGATTGTCGCCATGGGGGCGGAACCGGTAGAAGATCGGGTTGAAGCATCCCCACGGGCTGATGTTGGGGAACAGGTTGTAGTAGATCGTGTCGACGAATTCCGCGTCGCTGATCGCATCGACCTCGTCGCCGAGGCTCGCGCGCCATTTCTCGCGCGCTTCCTGCGCCATCGCCTTGCGGCGCTCGGGCACGGGGCCGGTGGTGGTGTGATCGGGCAGGGTCTCCCACCCCGCCGGCAGCATCCCGCCGACCCAGTCGCACAGCTGGATGTCGGCATGATCGAGCGCGCCTTCGATGTGGTGCGCGGCGTGATCGAAGATGCCCCAGCGCCCGTCGCGCGCGGTAACTTTCACCCGGTCTTCGCCGAGCCGTTCGTAGATGTTGCCCGACAGTGCATGGCGCACCTTGGCGAAGGTCTTGGCGCCCTCCAGCGGCTCGGCCACCAGCGCGGGATTGACGTGCGGGCTGAGCAGGCCATTGGGCGAGATCGCGCGGGAAAGGTTGCCGAACACGTCATACTTGGAATTGGCATCGCCCATCACGTCGAGCAGCGTCGGGTGGGTGGCAACCACGTGATAGGCCTCCATGAAGGCCTCCTGCGCGACCTTCCAGTTGCAGCGCAGCTTCTTGGCGACGTGCACCGCCTTGTAGCGCCGCTCGAAGGGGATCGGCTCGAAGTGGCGGTCGATGTCGCCGAGGAAGTCCTCGAAGGGTTCCGCCTTGTCATCGGGGTTGATGAACACGAACCCGCCCCAGCGCCCGACCCTGACGGGCGGCAGCGAATGGGTGCGCTCGCTCACCGAAGGGAAGTCCCACTGGCACGGCACTTCCTTGAGCGTGCCGTCGAGCTTCCAGCCCCAGCCGTGGAACGGGCAGCGGAAGCCCTTGAGCCCCTTGGCGTCCTCGGTCAGCAGCGCGCGGCCGCGGTGGAGGCAGGCATTGGGAAAGGCCTTGATCTCGTCCGGCGCGGTGCGCACGATGATGAAGGAAAGATGGGCGATGTCATAGACATGGCTGTCACCGACATGGGGAATGTCGTCCTCGTGACAGGCCATCTGCCACACCTTCTTCCACAGCCGCTCGACTTCCAGATCGAAGAAATCGCGCGAATGGTAGATCGCCGGATCGACGATCGTCGGCCCCGGGGGCATTGGGCTATCCTCGCGCAGCCGCGCGGGCACCTGATGCGTGTCCATATCGAGCAACGCGTCATAGCTGATGCCCCTGGAGCGGTTGGTGCCAGTCAGTGTCTCGACCATCGTCTCTCTCTCCCGCTCGCGCCGAGTCGGCATGTGCCGGTGCTGGCGTGATCGGGAGATGTGACGCAAACGGGGCGGGGGCGGCCTTGATCCTGATCAAAACCGCGCCTCGCAAAAGTGACAAGCGCGCTAGGCTCCGGCAGCGCTCCTGTCCGCAAGCGCCTCGATCGCTTCGAGCGAAAGGTCCTCGGCCGCCAGCCGCTGGGCATCGGCAAGGATCGAAGGGCCCTTGTCCGCTGTTAGCGCCTCGCCCGGCAGTGCGGCTCCCGCCACGCCTTCGACCATGTCCCAGCGCGGCCCGAAGCGGTAGACCGCGTAATACATGATCCGCGCCTTGGCCCCGCCGACTCCGCGGCACAGCATCGCGTCATAGAACATCCGGTGCACGTCGCGCCACGGGCGCACGCGGTGATCGCAATAGTAGTCGTGCACCACCGAGGCTTCGAGATAGAGGCCCGAGAACGGTCCGCCGATCAGCGACCAGAACGGGCGCGGGATCGAGGCTCCGTCGAGCCATGCGCCCTCCGGCACCGGCCAGTTGTCGCCATCAGGCTGGGTATAGGCGAGCGGCGAGAGCAGATTGGCGTAGCGCCGGTCGTCGTCATCGGTGTTGAACACCACTTTGAGCGGTAAGCCGTCAAACCGGCCATGATCGCGCGGAGGGCCTTCGAGCGCCGCTTCCCCGGCGACCATCGCCGCCACCGCCGCGATCGTTCCGGCAAGCCCGGCACTCTCGCTGTCGGCCATGACGGCATCATACTGGTCTGCCGCCAGCAGTTCGGGCGCGAAGTCGAGGCTGCCGAGGTCCGCCGCCAGATCCACAAGCCGCACCATGTGCCGCTGCCAGCTTTCGGGCACGGCGAATTCCATCGGCGTCGCCGAAAGTTCCTGCGCCAGCACGAAGGCGAAGGTCTTGAGCCTGTCGCCATCGCGCGCGACCACCACTTTCCAGTACTTGCGCGGGATGCGGATCTTCACCCCGCCCAGATCGTCCACGCCGGTGAATTCGGGATCGTCATCCTTCAGCACCGGCCCGGCCAGCAGGCAGTAGCGTTCGGTCTTGGCTTGCTTGAGCACGAGGTCTTCAAGCGCGCCCCAGTTGTCCTTGCGGTTGGAACGGTTGAACCCGGCGGTCTGGGGCGAGCAGTTGGTGACGAAATAGGTGTCGCCATTGGCGCGGCGCACCTCGGCAAAGCTGGTGCCCCAGGCGACATCCTCGCGGCGCACGATGTGGCCCTTGTCGAAGGCCTTGCGGTCCTTGGTGAAGAAGCGGTCGGGCAGTTGCTCGGTGCCGCGGATGCGCGGATCGGTGAACCACTTCTCGATATCGCCCTCGGCCAGCCCGGTGAGCCCTGCTCGGGTGTAGCGATAGCCGGGTTCGGGCTCCTTGGCGGCGGGGCTGGCATCGACATTGGAGGCGGCGAACAGCGCCAGCCGCCTCTGCGCGTTCATGACGACCGAGAAATTGTAGTATTTCAGCTCGATCGAGCCGTCCGACAGTGTCGCGCATTCCTGCGGCCGGCGCGGGGTCGGCATCGGCACGGGCAGGCCGAGGAAATCGGGATCATAGCCGCCGCGCGGCAATTCGATGGGATCGCGGAAGGGTTCGACCATCTTCTCGGTCAGCGCCGCGCCGCCTGCCGCGCTGGCGGTGCCTGCAAGGCGCGCGCCGGCGAGGCTGATCGACAGTTCGACTTCGAGCGGCACCGTGAGGCTGATCGTGCCAGAGGCCGCGGCATTGCCCGCCGACAGGGTGAGGCCGCTGCCGGCAGTCGTGCCAGCTGCACCGCCACCACTCTCGTGCGGCTCCCAGAACCGGTCCCACGGCCCTGCTGCGGGTGCTGCGGGGGGCTCGAAGCTCAGCCCGGCATCGATCATCCGCGGATCGCGCGCCAGATCGGCGGCGGGCACGGCGAAGTTGGTGTCGCGGTAGATCCCGGCAAAGTGCAGTCCCAGCGCGAAGCCGGAGCGCGAATCGACCAGCACCGATCCCGAATTGCCGCCCAGCGTCGAGGCATCGTGGGTGGCAGCGTTGACCGGCTTGCCGAAGCTGTCGATCAGGCGGCGACCGTTGAACAGCCCGGGCTGCAGCCGCTTGACGTTGTAGACTCCGCCGAACACCTGATCCTGCACCTGCGCATTGTTGCGCGGATCGAAGGCGGGATAGCCGATCACCGCCATGCGCTGGGGATCGGCGGTCTCGGGCTCGGCCGGGTTGAAGGTGAGCCAGCCGCGTGCCGCCAGCCCCTCGGTCTCCAGCAGGGCGAGGTCCCAGAAGGGATGGATCAGCACGATCCGGCGGATCGCGAAGGGGGTGCCGGTGGCCGCGCCGCCATGTTCGCGGGTGAAGTCGATCCCGGCCCCCATCCGGTCGATGAAGCGGAGGCCCTTCGTGCCGACCCCGGCCGCGAACAGCTGCGCGACGTGGCGGTTGGTCATCACCAGATCGGGGCCGACCAGAAAGCCCGTCCCGCCAAAGGGGATCGCCGGGTTGCCGAAGACCTCGATCCGCCCGACTTTGGGGATCGCCGCCTTGAGCAGCGCATGGGCCGCGCTGCCGCGCACGTAATCGGGCCAGGCCTTGTGCTCGACGCTGAAATCGTCCCCCGAAACCAGCACTGCGGGGCGCAGGTCGGGGATGATGATCGCCTCGGTGATGTATTTCTCGCGCGGGTCGAGCGTGTCGGCGGCCAGCACCTTGGCCGCCACCGCGGTCACCTCGTCGCGCGAGAAGCCGGGCGGGACGCTGGCGGGCACCAGTTCCTCGACCACCGGGCCGACCAGTTCGGCCATCGCGCCGCCCCCGTCGAGCCGCGCGCTTTCAGTCAGGGTGGCGGCACCCGGCACCGCCGAGGCGAGCAGGTTGCGGGCGAAACGGGCGGTGGGCAGCAGCTTGTCCATGACCTTCGTGTCCTTGTCTGCGAGGGTGGGGCGGGGCGGTGGTGTCAGGAAGCGTAGATCCAGACCTCGATCGTTCCGGTCTTGACCCGTTCGGCGAGCGAGGAACCGACCAGCGGGATCATCGCCTCGTCCGTGCGCGGCTGGGACAGGCCAAGCGCGCGCGCGACCAGCGCGGCGGTCTTGCGCGCATCTGCGGCATCCTGTTCGTAGTAGTAGCGCACATCGAAGGGCAGCGTTGTCCCGCTCCGGCCGAGATTGGGCACCGTCTCGACGGGCTGAACCGCGAAACCCTCCTTCGTCAGCGCCTTGCGCAGCGGATCGAGCGGGAGCGCGGTGCCCTCGGCCCGCTGGATGTAGACCACCGGGATCACCCGTACTCTGGCCCAGTATTGATCGGTGCCGTTGACGGTTACGAAGTCCACCGGGCCCTGCAGTTCGATCACGACATTGCCCGAAACCTGCCCGATCCGCTGGCCGGCGATGTTCTCGGCATTGGCCATGGCGTTGCGGATCTTGAGGTTGGCGCGGGTGCGCAGCTGCGCGCCCTTGGAAAGGTTGGCCAGATCGGCCGCCGTGCCATCGGCCAGCACGACCTGCGGGAGCGCGCTCGATCCGAGCCAGATCCACCCGGTCGACCCGGCGGCGGTGTCCTTGCCGTCGTCCTGCGGCGTGTCGGCGACGACGATCTGCTGACCGGCGGTTTCCTCTGTGGCCGCGATTTCCAGCGAGGCCTGCGGCCAATAGGCCTTGTAGCCTGCATAGGCCAGGAAGATCAGCAACAGGCCCATGACCGCGATGATGCCGTAAAGGATGTTCCGCTTTCGCTGGTGGTGCTCCTCGGCGGCCTTGACATAGGCCAGCAGCGTTTCGTCCTGATCGGCCAGTTCGGTCGCCTTGGTCAGGCTTTCGCCGCGCGGCAGTTCGATGGAGCCTTTGTCCTTGCTCCACGCCTCGGCATTGCTGCGAAGCCGTTCCAGCTCGCTGCGCAGGCGCGCGTCCTCGTCCTGCCACTCGGCAAGGCGCGACCATGACCGGGGCAGTTCCTCGTGGACGAGACCGAACCCGGGACCGGGATGATCGGCCGGCTGGCGGCCGAGCACTCTGGCCTCGGCAAATGGTTCGAGCGCGGCGATCTCGGCAGCACCGAGAGTGCCGTCAGGCTGGAGCAGCGCCAGAAACCCGCGCCGCGCCGCCTCGCGGGCATTATCGTTGGGCAGCGCGGAAAAGCACCGCTCGGCGCGTGCGGCGGCATCGGTGGCGGTGGCCGGATCATAGGGTGCCAGCAGCTTGGCTGTGGGCGGCTCGGGCCGCATCGTCGACTGCTGTTCGGCCGGGACGAGGCGCTGTGCCATCGCGGCCAGATCGCTTTGCTGCAAGGCCCAGAAATCGAGCATCGACTGGGCCAGCGCGCGGCGGTTGCTGCTGTCGGGCAGTCGCGCCCCGGTGGCGACCAGCCGGGCCTCGAATTCGGCAATGTCATCGCGCAGGCCGGCGAGTGTGGCCGCTGGCCCGCCTTCGGCAGCTGCGCTTTCGGCCGCGCCGCTCTCCCCCGCCATGCCCATGGCGGCGCGCGTCCGCTCGATCAGGGCCAGATGGGCCTTTTCGGTTTCGACCGGGGTGGTGAAGGGTTCGGCCTGGCTTTCCTCGATGGCGACGCGATACATGGCGCGATCCTCATAGTTGAGCGAGCTGGCTGGTGACTTCGCGCAGCTGGTTGCAGATATCGAGCAGGCGGGAGTCGACCCGCTGGAAGACCGTCCGCAATTCGGTGACAAAGCTAGCGAAGGGCTCTGCCGCCGTCGCTGGTGGGCCAATGGTGACGGGCACGGGACAGACTGCAAGAAACCCGTCGCGCAGCGTCGTGACCCGATCGAAGCGATCGGGCGGGAGGCTGGCCGACAGGCTGGCGATGGCGCGATCGACCGCGTCCCATTCGAGATTGAAGGCGCTGTAGATCGCCGGGCCGAACATCAGGAAGCCGAACAGGCGTTCGGTCGATACGAGCCTTTCGTCGAGCCGCTGCCACTGGCTGTGACGCGGGCCGATCACGTTGAGATCCTGAACGATCTCGCCGAGCTTGCTTGCAAGGCGACCGGCATCGTCCCTCAGCGCGGCATTGGTTGCGTCCTCGGCCATGACGGTCAGCTGCATGCCGACCAAGGCCAGATCGAGGCCTCCCCGGTAGTTTTCCATCCGCTCCGCATAAAGCGGCATGTCGCCCTTTACCGTGTCGGCCACCCGTTCCATGACCGAGCGCAGTGTCGCTGTGTCTTTCCCCGCCAGCGCAGCTTCGGCGGCCTGACAGTCATGTGCCAGCCTGTCGCTGGTTGCCTGCGCCTCGAGCCGCAGCGGTTCGTTTGGCTGCAGGATGCTGCATTCGCGTGGCAGTGCGTCGGTCTTGTCGGCCAGCTGGCGCAGCTGCGCGGCGATCAACCCTTCGGCAAGTCCCGGATCGCTCTCTGCGACCCCCAGCGCCTTGTTCCACAGCGGCAGGATATTGAGCTGGATATGGTGGAGTGCGTCGTGCACCCGCTTGCTGACCAGCAGGTTGGTCGCCCGGGTGCCGATGCCCGGCATCGACCCGCGCAGCACCTCCACCGCGACCTTGACCTTCTGGTTGCTCTGTTCCTCGGCCCGCGCACCGTCAATGACGCTGACGGCGGTGATGGGTCTGGGCGGTCGGGGCGGAATGGCAGCGACCTTGGCTGCCATGTTGCGGAAGAACTGCGCTTCCGGCGGGCGGTTGGCGTCCAGCCTGTCCGCTGCATTTTTCAGCCAGACCGCGAAGTGGTAGCCGTTGGTTTCGGTGTGATTGACATAGCTGTTGAGACGGCCAAGCTCGATCTTGAGCGCATCGGCCGGCGTGTCGGCGCGCGAATAGATCATCGACCGCACGGCATTGTCGATACCCATGAAAAGAGCATCGCGCGCGGCAAGTGCCAGTCCGGCGTCCAGCGCGCCTTGGTAGATTTCGTCGAGATCGCTTTGGTCGAGCAGCGTCTCCATCGCCTAGACCACCTCGGCCCCGAGGCTGTTCCACACCATCGCCTGGTTCGCCTTCAGATCGGCAATGATCGCCGGCATCACCGTGCCGACATTGATCCACGCGGTCGGCTTGCCCTGGAACGAGAGGTTGCCAAGTGCGGTGGTGGTGGCCTTGTGCAGCGCCATCACCCGCCACTGGTCATCACACACCGGCGAGCCCGACGAGCCCCCCTTGGTGTCGGTGAAATAGGCAAGGTCATTGCCGTCGATAACCGCGGCGAGATTGTCGCGGATGCCATATTGGCGCGGCTCGCCGGCAGGGTGCTGGATGATGTTGGCGGCCACCGGATCGGCCCCGCTGAGCGCGGGCATGGCCGAGAGCAGCGGCAGCACAGGACGCGCTTGTTCGGGCTGTTCGAGCGCGATGATCGCATAGTCGAGCGCCGGATTGCCGCAGGCGATCCCCGCGGATTTCACCACATGGGTGACGCCGGCCGCATCGGTGTAATCGAACTCGATCCTCATCCCCGCGACCTGTTGCGCGATGTCGGCGGCAGCCGGCGCCGCCTCGCCGGTTTGCCGCGCGGTGACGACGTGCCAGTTGGTGATGATATGCCCCGGTCCGATCAGCCAGCCGGTGCCGAAAACGCCATCGGGATTGCCCGAAGGCAGCAGCCGCGCCTGTCCGCCTTCATAGGCAAACACCGTCAGCCTTGCGACCGACCGGGCCCGCGCCGCCGCCAGCCGGAAGAAGCTTTCAGGCAGCAGATCGTTGCGGAACAGGACGACCTGCGGAATGGTGATCGCTGGTGTGGCGGCCGCAGCAGCCGGTCCGTCAACCGGCGGGGCAGCCTTGTGCGCCGCACGTTCGGCGGCGGCGAGCGCCATCTCGTTGAAGAACTTCGCATCCTCGGGACGGGTGGCGGACGTCATCGCATGGGCATTGCCGAGCCAGACGACGAAGGGAATCTCCCCGGCAACCGGGGATTCCAGCTGGTTCAGATCATTGGCATCGGCCTTGAGCGCGTCGGCGGGGCTGTGCTGGCTCCAGCCGGCCAGCGAGGCGGTGAAGGCGTGGGAGAAGGCGAACAGCAGGCTTTCCCGGCGCATCGCCAGTCCGCAGCCGATCGCGCGGGTGACGATCTCGCTCAGTTCCTGAAAGGTGAACAGCGCCATCCCGACCTCCCTCGCTTGCCCCCCCCCGGTGCACCCGCGCGACGCTGGCGGGTCATCTTCGCTTGTCACCCGGTGAGGCGCCGGCCGCCGGCCGTGCCTCACGCAGGAAAGGCGGCACCCGCTGCGAGTGGCAGGGGCGCGCAAATATCTGTCATCTGCGAAGATTTATCGGCGACCTTGGGCCGGGTTATCGGCACGCGTGGTCCTGTAAGTCAAGCGCCTTGATGGCGCGCGCCGGAGCTAGAGCGTCGCGGTCTGTCCGCCGTCGACCTTGATCGCGCTGCCGGTGATGAACCCGGCGCGCGGGGAGGCGAGGAAGGCGGCGATGTCGCCGAATTCCTCCGGACGTCCGAGCCGGCCGGCCGGGATCGCGGCGACCGAGCGGGCGGTGACCTGATCCTGCGTGGTTCCGCTGCCGGCGGCCATCATCGCGTGGAGGCTGGCGAGGCGGTCGGTCGCGATCTGGCCGGGCAGCAGCAGGTTGACGGTCACGCCGTCGGCGGCGACTTCGGCCGCGAGCGTCTTGCACCATGACGCCAGCATCGCGCGCACCGCGTTGGACAGCACGAGGCCCGGGATCGGGGTGACGAGGCTGGTCGAGGCGACCGCGAGGATGCGTCCGAAGCCGCGTGCGCGCATCCCGGGCAGCAGCGCCTGCGCCAGCGCGATCTGGGTGTTGAACATCCGCCCCATCACCCCGGCGAATGCATCCGGCCCGGTAGTCGCTGCCGCGCCCATCGGCGGGCCGCCGCTGTTGAGCACGAGGATATCGACCGCAGCATCGCCCAGCGCGGCATGGATCGTCTGCGCGGCGGCGGGATCGTCGAGATCGGCGATGATGTGGCGCCCGGCAGCGTCGCCCGATCGGGCCACGGTGAACACCTCGGCACCTTCCGCTGCGAGACTTTCGGCAATCGCGCGGCCCAGCCCCTTGCTGGCGCCCAGCACCAGCGCGGTTCTGCCGTCAAGCCCGAGGTCCATCGCCATGATCTCCGATCGTAACCTGCGTGGTGGGCGGTAACGGGCTCGAACCGCTGACCCTCTCGGTGTAAACGAGATGCTCTACCAACTGAGCTAACCGCCCCACGGCACGCTGCCCGGTCTCTAGCGCGGCGCGGCGCAAATGCAATTGCCCTGTAGCCTGCGGGCCGGAGCGGGGCTAGGGCCGCGGGCATGAGTTCCCCGCGCATCCTCGTTCTCGGCACCGGCGGCAC
>CAZQOO010000099.1:0-9706 GCA_964594845.1 uncultured Porphyrobacter sp.
AGTGCTACGTGATGGACGCCGACGGATCGAACCAGAAGCGCATCAGCTTCTTCGGCGGGCGCTGCGCCACGCCCGAGTGGAGCCCGCGCGGCGACCAGATCGCCTTCACGCGGATCGCGGGCGACTTCAATATCGCTGTGATGAACACCAGCGGCGGCAACATGCGCGTGCTCACCCGCGGCTGGCAGGACGAGGCCCCGACCTGGGCGCCCAATGGCCGCATCATCCAGTTCTTCCGCACCGAGAAGAACACCGGGCGCTCGGGCATCTGGCAGGTCGATCTCACCGGCCAGAACGAACGTCGCCTGCCGACCCCGGTCGATGCTTCCGATCCCGCATGGGGCCCGATCCGGCCCTGAGCCTCCACCCGTCCACGAGAATGACAAGCCGAAAGGAAATGCGATGAACACCAAGCTTGCCACGATCGCGCTGCTGGCCTCGGCCACCACGCTTGCCGCCTGTGCCAAGAAGGCGCCCGAGACCCTGCCGCCCCCGCCGGCCGAGACGGTGACCCCGACGCAGCCGCGTCCGCAGGTGCAGCCGACCGGCCCGACGGTTGGCACGCAGGCGCATTTCGCCGCGGCTGTCGGTTCGTCGACCACGATTTATTTCGACACCGATCGCTACAATGTCGATTCGCAGGATGCCGCCGCGCTGCAGGCGCAGGCGCAGTATTTCGCGCGCTATCCGCAGATCACCTTCACCATCGAAGGCCACGCCGACGAACGCGGCACGCGCGAATACAACATCGCGCTGGGCGAGAAGCGCGCCACGGCGGCCAAGAACTTCCTTGTCAGCCTCGGGGTCGATCCGGGCCGGATCGCGGTGGTGAGCTACGGCAAGGAGCGCCCTGTGGCGCTCGGTTCGGACGAGGGCTCGTGGGCGCAGAACCGCCGCGCCGCGAGCGTCATCATCAACTGATTTTCAGCTGTTGAGCAGGTCGGGCGCAAGCCCGGCCTGCACCGCGTAGGGCGCAGGCGCTGCCGGAGCCTCGGTTCCGGCCAGATCCCGCGCCGACGTGACAATGCACAGCCCGGCAAGGGCAAGCACGGAAAACAGGCTGGAGAGGGTCAATTGCGGGCTCATGCTTCGGTCTTTCTGGGATCGGCGGAAACACATCCGCCGCCCGGTGTTCTATTGCAATGCAACATTTCACATTGCAACCGGTTCCCGTGGTCGCATCGCTTTGCTTTATGCGCCACCTCGCCTAGATTGAGCGCGTGATGCTTTCGACCAACGACATTTGTCCCGCCGCCATGGCCCTCTTCGCATGAGCCGCGCGCGCCGTTCGATGGACTGGGGTTTCCCGCGCTGGCGGCCCTATGGCGCTTCGCAGGAGGCGGTGAATGTCCGCATCTGTGACCGCCACGGCTGCGACGAGCCGGGCAATTGCCCCGCGCCCAAGGCCCCCAACAGCCGTGACCGGTGGTATTTCTGCCAGAAGCACGCGGCCGAATACAATTCCAGGTGGGACTACTTCGAAGGGCTCGAAGCCGCCGAAAAGGAAGAACGCGCCCGCGCCGAGCGCGCTGAGAGCGCAGGCTATGCCGAAAGCGCGCATTACGGTTGGGCGGGATCGGGCGACGGGTCGCGTTCGGCCGATGAAATGCGCGCTCTGGAAGTGCTCGGGCTTGAGGCCGACGCCGATTTCAACGCCGTGAAGAAGGCCTACCGCGCCCGCGCGAAGGAAGTGCATCCCGACGTGAAACCGGGCGATGCCGAGGCGGCGAAGCAGTTCCAACTGATCCAGACAGCTTACGAGGTCCTGCGCGCCGCCGAGGAACGGCGCGAGTGGCGCGGGTAAGGCGCTTTCCTACCCCGGCCTGACGTGACAGCCTGCGGGGATGGCCCGCCGCGCATCCCTTTTTGCCTCTCTCTTATCTGCTTCCGCAAGGGGCCGGTTTTCCGTTTCAGGACAGTGTCTCAACTGTCTCCAACTTCAGCTTTCCCGCCTGAATCCTGAACGGGCGGCGGCCCGGCAAACCCCTTGCCCCGCGAGTCGATCTGCGGATCGGGGTTGTCGTTCCACCATGCGACATCGGTCCAGGGGCGGACATCGACCTCGTGGGTCCAGCAGTTGCGCGGCTGGTGGGCGAGGTGCCAGTAGGTCTCGGCCAGCGCGGCCGGATCGATGATGCCCTCATGGCCCTTGCGCTCCTTGAAGGCCTCGTAGCGATCGCCCAGCAGCTTCCCGAGCGTGTCGGGCGCATCGACCGCCCCGTCGACCACCACGTGGGCGACATGCACGCCTTGCGGAGCGAATTCGGCGTTCAGGGTCTGGCACAGCATCCGCCGCCCGCCCATCGCCGCGGCGTGGCTGTGCTGGCCGGCATTGCCGCGCACGGCGGCGGTCGCCGACGTGACCAGCAGCGTGCCGTGCGCGCCGGTCTTCGCGCGCTCGACCATGGCCGGGAACAGCGCATGGGCGAGCCGGAAGACGCCATAGGTGCCGAGCCGCCAGCCGAGTTCGAAGATGCGGTGCGGGGTCTGATCGAGGCTGCGGTTCCCGATCTGCGCACCGAGGTTGTAGAGCGCGGCGTGGATCGGCCCGACATCGCGCTCGGTGCGGGCCACGAGTTCCTCGATCGCGCCATCCTCGGCCGCGTTGAGCAGAGTGCCGGACGCAGAACCGCCCGCCGCCTCGATCTGCCCGACCAGCCGCGCAAGGCCTGCCTCGTCGCTTCGCCGCGCCATCACCGCGTGATAGCCGCCGGCGGCAAAGCGCATCGCGGCATTCCCCCCGATCCCGGCGCCCGCGCCGATCACGAGGAACACGGGTTTGCGGCTGTCGGTCATGCTGGTCTCCTTCTCCCCTCCCGCTTGCGGGAGGGGGCCGGGGTGGGCAACTGTCACTTACACATGTTCGAGCGCCTGCGCGAAGTCGGCGATCAGATCGTCGGCATCCTCGATCCCCACGCTGATGCGCACGAGGTTGTCGGTGATGCCGAGCAGATCCTTGCGCGCCTGCGGGACCGAGAGGTGGGTCATGCTCGCCGGGTGGCTCGCCAGCGTCTCGGTTCCGCCGAGGCTGACGGCGAGCTTGGCGATGGTGAGGTTGTCGAGGAAGCGGAAGCACTCCGCCTCGCCGCCCTTGATGAACAGCGAGAAGGTGCTGCCGGCACCGAGACAGTGGCGATCATAGATGTCCTGCTGGCGCGCATCGGCGATGAAGCCGAGATAGCCGAGGCCTTCGACCTTGGGGTGATCGCGCAGGAAGGCGCAGACCTTCGCCGCGTTCTCGCCGGCGCGCTGCATCCGGAGCTCGACCGTCTCCAGCGAGCGCAGCAGCATCCAGGCGGTGTTGGGATCGACGATGCCGCCCATGGTGTTCCTGAGGGCGCGCACCGGGTCCATCCAGCGCTTGGCCCCGGCGATGCTGCCTGCGACCAGATCGGAGTGGCCGCCGACATACTTGGTCAGCGAATAGGCGACGATGTCCGCCCCGTGATCGAGCGGACGCTGCCACAGCGGGCCGAGGAAGGTGTTGTCGATGGCGATGGGGCATGTGTCTTTTGCTGTGCTACCGCCTTCGGCTACTTGAGCACCGAAGGCCGCATCCCGCGCGTCCCGCACCGCTTCGACATCGACCAGCGCATTGGTGGGGTTGGCGGGGCTTTCGAGGTAGATCATCGCCACCTTGCCGCCCTGCGCCGCGGCCTGCGCCTTGGCCTTGGCCAGCACCGCATCGAGCTCCGCGCGGGTCGCGCCTGCCGGGAAGTCGACATAGGTCACGCCGAACCGGCTCAGCACCTTGGCGACGAAGCCTTCGCTCGCCGCGTAGAGCGGGCCGGAATGCACGATCACGTCATTGGCACTGGCATAGGCCATCATCAGAATGCAGATCGCGGTCATGCCGCTGGAGAAGGTCAGCGCGTCCTCCGCCCCGTCCCATACGGCGAGACGATCTTCGAGGATCTCCTGGTTGGGTCCGTTGAAGCGCGAATAGACAAGGCCCTCCGCGCCCCCTTCGCGCAGGCCGGTGATGCCCTCGAAGTGACGCTTGCCCGCAGCCGCGCTTTCGAAGGCGAAGGTGCTGGTGAGGAAGATCGGCGCCTTGAGCGAGCCTTCCGAGAGCACCGGATCATAGCCGTGGCCCATCATCAGGGTCGAGGGCTTCAAGGGGCGACCGGCGATCTCGCGGCGGGCGGGTTTGGGCTTGCGTCGGGGGGTGGGGGTTTCGACGGCGTCGACGGCGTCAGGCATGAGCCATGTCCTTCCTTTGCTCACGCTCCCAGGAAGGCGGGAGCCGATCGGCGGCGGGCAGGGCGCCCGTTCCTAACCTCCGCAGGAACGCTTCTCCGCTGCCACCGCTGTGCTGGGCAAGGCGTATCGCGCGCGCACGATCGTTTCAAGCGTGGCTGCGAAGGTTTCACACCAGCGCAGCAATCCCCCATACGATCCCGACCATCAGGAGCACGCCCGCCACATCCAGCAAGGCACCTGCGGTGACCATCCGGTCGATCCTGATGCGGCCGGTGCTCCACGCAATGGCATTGGGGCCGGTTCCGGCGGGGAGCATGAAGCCCCAGCTGGCCGCGAGCGCGGCGGGCAGGGCGAGCAGCACCGGATCGGCCCCCAGCGCCACCACCAGCGCGGCGACCACCGGAATGATGCCCGTGGCGGTCGCGACATTGCTGGCGAATTCGGTGATCACCACCACCAGCCCGGTCACCGCCAGCGCAACAAGGATCAGCGGCCAGCTCGCAAGCGGCAACAGAGCCTCCCCGAGCCACGCGGTGAGGCCCGAGGCCTGCATCCCGCCTGCCAGCGCGAGGCCTCCGCCGAACAGGAAGATCACGCTCCACGGTGCGGCCTTGGCCTCGTCCCAAACGAGCAGGTTGCGTCCGGTGCCGTCGGGCACGAGGAACAGCGCCAGCGCGGCGATCACCGCGACCGTGCCGTCGGTCCATGCCCCGGCGGGCAGCAGCTTAGCGACCAGCGGCTGGCTGACCCAGCCGGCAAAGGTCAGCGCCACCAGCACCGCGAGACGCACCTCCGGTCCGCTCCAGCGTGCCTGCGTGGCAATCGCCTGGCGCGCCGCGGCAAGATCGAAGGGGTGGGCGGCAACGTGCTGAACCCGGGCGATGATCCACGCCGCCAGCGGAACGCTCAGCAGCACCAGCGGCACGCCATAGAGCGACCACTGCGCAAAGCTGATCCGCACGCCGGCAATCTGGTCGAGCAGGCCGACCGAGATCGCATTGGTGGGCGAACCGACGATGGTGCCTAGCCCGCCGATGCTGGCCGCAAAGGCAATCCCCATCGGCAGCGCGCCGTTGATGCCTTCCTGTTGCCCTACCGCGTCGCTGCTTGATGACGGGCCCTGTTGCCCTGCCGCGTCGCTGCCCGAGGGCGGAGCTCCTCCCTCCAGCACGGCGAGCACCATCGGCATCATGATCAGCGCAGTCGAGGTGTTCGAGATCACCATCGAGAGCAGCGCGGCGGCGATCATGAAGGCCAGCAGCAGGCGTGCAGGGCCGCCCCTGGCACCCACCACCCGCAGAATCGCGAGGCTGAGCCGCCGGTGCAGCCCGGTGCGCTCGATCGCCAGCGCGATGAAGGCGCCGCCCAGCAGCAGGAACAGGATCGGCGAATAGTAATCGCTCGCGGTCTCCTCGGCGCTGGAGACCCCGGCGAGCGGCAGCACGAGGAAAGGCAGCAGCGCGGTAACGGCCATCGGCACCGCTTCGGTCATCCACCATGCGGCCATCCACACCACAAGGCCGGCAACCAGCCATGGGGCGGCGTCCATGCCGAGGGGCGGCGGCAAAAGCGCGGTCAGCGCAAAGGCGAGCGGGCCAAGGGCAAGGCCGATCCTGCGCGCCATCATGGCCGGTGGGTGTCGCTGGCGTCCATGCCCGCAGGTAACAGCCGCGCCGCCCTCGCGGCAAGCCCGCGCCGTTCAGACCCGGGGGAGGATCACTCCACCGCGTTCTTGTTGGGCGGATCGCCGGGCAGATCGATGTTCGAGAAGAACACCCGCCCAACCGGCTGGCCGCGGCGCTGCATGGTTTGCAGCTTGCGCGCGCGGTCATTGAGCAGTTCGAAGGCTGCCTGTCCCATCTTTTCCGACCAGCCCACCAGCGGGTCGTCCATCGCCCCCGGAGAGCTGCCGGCAAACAGGTAGTTTGGCGGTCGCGCTCCGCCATGCAGGTCGGCGATCTCGGTCTCGCGGAGGTTGGGGCTGATGCTGCTGGTTTTGGCAAGCAGTTCGGCCACCGGTTCCTCGGCATATTTCGCCATGTGAGCGCGCAGATCACGCTCGAAATCGGGGAAGTAGAACGGGGCGACCTCGGCATAGAGGTTCGCGACCGCGAGCGCCTGTCCGCGCTTCTGGGTGCCGCGCAGCGAGTTGACGTAGTCGAGCGCGGCAACATCGAGCAGCGAGCTGACATTGGCGCCGGTGAAGGCATGGCGCTGGAGTTCCGGCCCGCCGATCTCGCCGCGCCAGAAGCCGTAGATCACCTTCGGGTCCTTCCAGTGGCGGAAGACGATGTTCTCGCGGATGTCGCGCAGCGAAACGGGGATGCCCTTGACGGTGATGAAGCGCGCCTCGTCGAGCGGTTCGCCGCCGACCATGATCTCGCGCGGTTCGCGCACCGGCCATTCCCTGGCGATCTGTTCGAGCAGCGCGACATTGTGGAGGTTGAGCCAGAAGGCCAGCTGCTCGTTGCGCGGCAGGGCCGAAATGTCCAGCGAGTCGGTGACCCGTTCCAGATCCTGGCGGTATTCAGTGAAGCTGTTGATGATGTCCTGATCGAGGAAGCGGAACATCACCAGCGAGCCTTCCAGCCGGTAGCCCGACTGCGCTCCCTGCTTGATGCGGGTGCCCACCGCCGGGTTGGGACGGCTGGTCAGCTTCCGGTCGGGCGGCCCCATGGTCAAGACGATATGCTTGAGCGCGAAGTCCCAGATCTCGTAATCGATCCTATGGCGGATCGGATTGGCTGTCGGGGTGAAAACCGCGAGGTGATCGTCGATGCTGCGCTGCTGGCTCGTCTGATCCCCGATGGCGGGGATATAGTGCCAGTGCGGATCGCTGGCGGGCGCGGGCTGGGATGCAGGCATGCCCGAAGCGGCTGCCGGCGCGGCTATTACAGCGCCCGCTGCCGCGAGTACGATCCTATATGAAGACGCCACGTCATCTCTCCCACCAGATGGATTGGGCCTGTCCGAAAAAGAATATATCTCAATCGGATAAACCGGAGATGAACGGATTTTCAGTCTCGCGCGGCGGGGTTACTCCACTTCGCCCTTGTCCTCCGGGTCACCCGGCAGATCGATATTGCTGAAGGTCACCGTGCCGGTGCGGCCCTGACGGATGATCTCCTGGAACTTGTCCTCGCGCTCCTTGAGCAGCGCGGCCATGCTCTGCGGGATGCGGAAGCTGACCGGCCGTCCGTCCGAGGTGACGTTCGACAGGGTCGGCTCGCGCACGCCGCCTTCGAGATCGGCGATGTCATGCTCGGCGATCTCGGCTTCGGCGCCGGTGGTCCTGGCGAGCAGCGCGGAAGTGTCCTGATCGGCATAGCGGGCGATGTGGGTGCGCAGGTCCTGTTCGAAATCGGGGAAGAAATAGGGCGCAGCCTCGGCGTAGAGTTCGGACACCTGAAGCTTGCCGCCCAGTTCCTGCGTGCCGCGCAGCGAGTTGACGAAATCCACTGCCCCGCGTTGCAGGAGGCGGGCGACGTTGTCGGCGTTGAAGGCTTCCTTCTGCAGCGAAGGCCCGCCGATTTCGCCGCGCCAGAAGCCGTAGATCACCGCCGGATCCTTCCAGTGGCGATAGACGATCTTCTCGCGGATATCGCGCGGGGAGAGCTTGATGCCCTCCACGGTGATGAAGCGCGCTTCATCGAGCGGGACGCCGTCCACCATGATCTCGCGCGGCTGGCGCACAGGCCACGCATTGGCGATCTGTTCGACCATCGCGACGTTGTGGAGGTTGATCCAGTAGGCCAGTTGCTCGTTGCGCGATAGCGACTGGATGTCGACGATATTGGCGGTGTTCTCGAGATCCTTGCGATACTCGGTAAAGCTCGCGATCACATCGCTGTCGAGGAAGCTGAACATGACCCGCGAGCCTTCGAGGCGGTAGCGCGAGACATGGCCGTATTGGCGGCGGCTGCCGAGGCTGGGTTCGGGGCGCGGGGCGCTTTCGCGCAAGCTGGGGCCCATCGAGACGACGATGTTCTTCATCGCCTCGTCCCAGATCGAATAGTCGATCTTGTCGTTGTTGGGCGTCTTGGAGGGCACGAAGGTCGCCAGTTCCGCCTCGCCCAGCGGTGTCTGGGCGGTCGCCGGAGCGGCACCGGCAAGCATCGCTCCGGCGATGATCGCAGGCAGGGCGAAGGGGCGAGGCAGGTACGGCATGGTCGCTATGTTTCCCGTGATGCTTCCTCCGGAGCGGAGGCCGGAGAGGGTCCGGAACATTATGGTGATGCAGCTTTTCAATAGCATGAACATCGGCAACGGTGTCGCCAGCAATCGGTTTCCGTCAGCACTTGGTCGAGCTTTGAAGTCGCTCGTCGGCAGGGCGCGATCGGCGCGCAAACGAAGAGGGGCGAGCCCGCGGGCCCGCCCCTATCGATCAAGTTGCGAACGGCGCGCGGCCCTTACTTGGGGGCCAGCACCATCAGCATCTGGCGGCCTTCGAGGCGCGGGAAGGCTTCGACCTTGGCGATCTCGGCGACGTCGTCCTGAACCCGCTTCAAGAGGTCCATGCCGAGGTGCTGGTGCGCCATTTCGCGCCCGCGGAAGCGCAGGGTGATCTTCACCTTGTCGCCATTGTCGATGAACTTGGTGACGTTGCGCATCTTCACGTCATAATCATGCGTGTCGATGTTCGGACGCATCTTTACTTCCTTGATGTCCTGCGTCTTCTGGCTCTTGCGCGCGAGGTTGGCCTTCTTCTGGGCCTCGTAGCGATACTTGCCGACATCGAGGAACTTGCACACCGGCGGGTCCGCGTTGGGGGACACTTCGACGAGGTTCAGGCCCTTTTCATTGGCCTGCTCGATCGCTTCGCGGGTGTACATCACGCCAAGGTTTTCGCCTTCGTCGTCAATGACGCGGACCTTGGGGACGTTGATCATGTTATCAAAACGCGGGCCGCTTTTGATGGGCGGGGCCAACGAGCGCCGGGGTGGACGTGATATGGGGTGTTCTCCTGTTGTGGCTGCGTGCCTGCGCGCTCCTTAGTCCCAATCGCGGGAAAGCGCCAGATGGAGTCTTGGGGTGCTAAAGCTGCACGCCCCACGAATATTTTGGGAAGTCGATGAGGCCTAAACCCGCCGCGCGCGGCATCACATAGTGCGCAAAGCAGATAAACAGAGTGAGGCCCGTCGCAGTCAGAATGAAGGCAAAGCCACCGAACAGGGCGAACTCGAGCGTCATGGGCTTGCCCTCGCTGGTCAGGGCGAACCCGACGAAGGCCGCGCTCATCATGCCGGCGAGCACCAGCGCGGAAGGCCAGACCGCTGCAAACGGGTATTTGTCCCCGAACAACTGGCCGACGGTCGGTGCCGCGAGGAGGTACAACCAGATGATCATGAAGCAGCCCAGCAGCAGGCCGGGGAGTGTCGCATGGAAAACCGATCCTTGGCTGCTGCCTGCGATAAATGCTCTGACGTTCAGGCCGACGAGACTCAGCAAAACCAACCCGTGCCAGATCGTGATCGTGCCCGCGGCGTAGCGGAGCGGCGCAAAC
>CAZQOO010000100.1:0-6345 GCA_964594845.1 uncultured Porphyrobacter sp.
GGTGGGCGCGCTCGCCTATGGCACGCAGCGCATCCGCCCGGTGGACGTGATCACCGGCCCCGGCAATGCCTGGGTGGCCGAAGCCAAGCGCCAGCTTTACGGCGTGGTCGGGATCGACATGGTGGCCGGCCCTTCCGAAATCCTCGTCATCGCCGACGGAAAGAACGATCCCGACTGGATCGCCGCCGACCTGCTCAGCCAGGCAGAGCATGATCCCACCTCGCAGTCGATCCTGATCACCGACGATGCCGGTTTCGCGGGGCTGGTGGAGTTTTGTGTCGACCTGCAACTGAGCCAGCTCTCCACCGGCAAGACGGCGCGGGCCTGGTGGGACGCGCACGGGGTGATCATCGTCGTCAACGATCTGATGGCCGAAGCCCCTGCCCTAGCCGACCGGCTCGCCGCCGAGCATGTCGAACTCGCGATAGATGATCCTGAAAGCCTGATGCACCGGATCCGCCACGCGGGCAGCATCTTCCTTGGCCGCATGACCCCAGAGGCGGTCGGCGATTACGTCGCCGGGCCCAACCACGTGCTGCCCACGGGCCGCCGCGCACGCTTTTCGAGCGGGCTTTCGGTGCTCGACTTCATGAAGCGCACCAGCTTCCTCGGGCTTGAGGCGGCCTCCTTTGCCGCGATCGGCCCCGCCGCCGTCACCCTCGCCCATGCCGAGGGGCTGCCGGCGCACGCAAAATCCGTGGAATTGAGAATCCGATGAACCAACCCGCCCGCTCACAGGCCCGTTCGGCCGCGCGTCTTGCTGCCGTGCAGGCGCTCTACCAGCAGCACATGGAGGGCACCGCGCTCGCCAAGCTGCTCGACGAATTCCACCAGCACCGGCTGGGCCGCACCATCGACGAGGATGCCTTCGACAAGGCCGAATATGCCGATGCCGAAGTGCCGTTCTTCGACGATGTCGTGCGCGGCGTGGATGCCCGCAAGGACGAGATCGACGCGGCCATCGCGGGCAAGCTCGCCGCCGGGTGGAGCCTCGCGCGGCTCGACAAGGCGATGCTGCAGGTGCTGCGCGCCGGCACCTACGAGCTCATTGCCCGCGCCGATGTGCCGGCGGCGGTCGCGATCAACGAGTATGTCGAGGTCGCCAAGGCGTTCTTCGACGATGGCCAGGCCAAGTTCGTCAACGGCATCCTCGATGCCGTGGCCAAAGAGGCGCGCGCGGGCTAGGCATGGCCCCGCCAGCATGAACGAGACCGAATTCGTCGCCGCCCTGCGCAAGCTGCCGCTCCATCCCGGGGCGCGCGGGCTCGAGGATGATTGCGCGGTGCTGCCGGTCGGCGGCGAGACGCTGATCATCACCCACGACATGATGGCCGAGGACACGCATTTCCTCAGCCATGCCGATCTCGCCGATGTCGCTTGGAAGCTGCTGGCGGCGAACCTCTCCGATCTCGCGGCCAAAGGCGCGGAACCGGTCGGGGTGCTGCTCGGCTATTCGCTCGGCAGCAGCGATGCCCGCTTCCTCGAAGGGCTCGATGAGGCCCTGCGCACATATGGCGTGGCGCTGATGGGCGGCGATACGGTCGCCACCACCGGCACCAGCACCTACGGCATGACGGCGATCGGCCGCGCGACCCACCTCCCCGTCCCCTCGCGCAAGGGCGCCGAGCCGGGTGATGCGATCTATGTCTCCGGCCCGGTGGGGCGTGCGATGCTTGGCTACGAGGGCGAGGAGGAACACCTTTCCGCCTTCAACCGCCCTGTGCCGCGCCTTGCGGAAGGCATCGCGCTGGCCCCGTTGGTAAGCGCGATGATGGACATCTCCGACGGGCTGCTGCTCGATTGCTGGCGGATGGCGTGGGTCAGCGGCGTGACACTTGCGATCGACAGCGCCGCCGTGCCGGTCGCATCGCAGGCGCGGATGCAGGAATGCATGCGCTGGGGCGACGATTACGAACTGCTGTTCACCGCCCCCGAAAGCGCCGTCCTGCCTGTGACGGCAACCCGGATCGGCACCGTCCGCGCGCGCGAACATGCCCCGCTGTGGCTCGACGAGACCCCCCTCCCCGACCCTGCCAACCTCGGCTACCGCCACGGCTGACCTGCCAAAACTGGTGAAACCCGCCCCAAAGCCCGCTTTCGGGCGCGCGCGAGGCTTGCCAGCCGGTTTCGAGCGCCTATGACTGAGCGCCCTTGCGCCCATGGGACTTCTAAAGGCGCGCGAGGCTTCCCTTCGGGGGAAAGAAAACAAGACGAGAGGGGATAACTCGTGAACCTATTGCTCATTTCAATCGGGCTGGGACTGCTCGCCATTGTCTATGGCGTGATCACCAGCAGCCAGGTGCTCGGGGCGAGCGCCGGCAATGCGCGGATGCAGGAGATCGCCGCGGCGATCCAGGAAGGCGCGCAGGCTTACCTCAACCGCCAATACACCACCATCGCCATCGTCGGCGTGGTGGTCGCCGCTGTGGTTGCCTTCGCGCTGGGTGTTGTCCCGGCGATCGGCTTCGTCGCGGGCGCGGTGCTTTCGGGCGTCGCGGGCTATATCGGCATGAACATCTCGGTGCGCGCCAACGTCCGCACCGCGCAGGCGGCGAGCACCGGCCTGCAGGCGGGCCTCACCCTCGCCTTCCGCGCGGGCGCGATCACCGGGATGCTGGTGGCCGGCCTCGCGCTGCTGGCGATTGCCGTGTTCTTCTACGTGCTGGTCGGCCCGATGGGCATGAGCCCGTCCGACCGCGTGGTGATCGACGGCCTCGTCGGCCTCGCCTTCGGCGCCTCGCTGATCTCGATCTTCGCGCGTCTGGGCGGCGGCATCTTCACCAAGGCGGCCGACGTCGGCGCGGACCTCGTCGGCAAGGTCGAGGCGGGCATCCCCGAGGATGATCCGCGCAACCCCGCCGTGATCGCGGACAACGTGGGCGACAACGTCGGCGACTGCGCCGGCATGGCCGCGGACCTGTTCGAGACCTACGTCGTCACCGTCGGCGCCACCATGGTGCTGACCGCGCTGCTGCTGACCCAGCTCGGCGATCTGCTGCTGCCGCTGATGGCGCTGCCGCTGCTGATCGGCGGCGCGTGCATCGTCACCTCGATCCTGGGCACCTATTTCGTCCGTCTGGGCGGCGGAACCAACGTGATGGGGGCCATGTACAAGGGCTTCATCGTCACCGCCGTCACCTCGATCCCGCTGATCTGGTTCGTGACGCAGTTCGCGCTCGGCTCGGTCGGCATGGACATGAACACCATCATCAACCCGGATCAGGGCATGGTGGAATTCAACGGCCGCGAGCTGTTCTACTGCGCGCTGCTGGGTCTGGTGATCACCGGCCTGATCATCTGGATCACCGAGTACTACACCGGCACGGGCTACCGTCCGGTGCGCTCGATCGCCAAGGCCTCGGAAACCGGCCACGGCACCAACGTGATCCAGGGCCTCGCCATCAGCCTTGAATCGACCGCACTGCCGACCCTCGTGATCGCGGGCGGGATCATCATCGCCTTCCAGCTCGCCGGCCTCATGGGCATCGCCTATGCGGCCACCGCGATGCTGGCGCTGGCGGGTATGGTCGTGGCGCTCGACGCCTATGGCCCGGTCACCGACAATGCCGGCGGCATCGCCGAAATGTCGGGTCTGGACGATAGCGTGCGCGAGAAGACCGACCTGCTCGATGCCGTCGGCAACACCACCAAGGCGGTGACCAAGGGCTATGCGATCGGTTCGGCGGGCCTCGGCGCGCTGGTGCTGTTCGCCGCCTACACCACCGACCTTCGGGCGTTCTTCCCGGCCTTCCTCGATGGCGACCCCGCCAACGGGGAAATCTCGTTCAGCCTCGAAAACCCCTACGTCATCGTCGGCCTGTTCCTCGGCGCGCTGCTGCCCTACCTGTTCGGGGCAATGGGCATGACCGCGGTGGGCCGTGCGGCGGGCGACGTGGTGGTCGATGTGCGCGAGCAGTTCCGCAACAATCCGGGCATCATGGAGGGCACTTCAAAGCCCGACTATGCCCGCACCGTGGACCTCGTCACCAAGGCGGCGATCAAGGAAATGATCATCCCCTCGCTGCTCCCGGTGCTGACCCCGATCGTGGTCTACTTCGTGATCACCCTGATCGCGGGCCAAGACAACGGCTTTGCCGCCCTCGGCGCGCTGCTGCTGGGCGTGATCGTGGGCGGGTTGTTCGTGGCGCTGTCCATGACCGCCGGCGGCGGGGCGTGGGACAACGCCAAGAAGTACATCGAGGACGGCCATCACGGCGGCAAGGGCTCGGAAGCCCACAAGGCCGCGGTGACGGGCGACACCGTCGGCGATCCCTACAAGGACACCGCCGGCCCGGCCGTGAACCCGATGATCAAGATCACCAACATCGTCGCGCTGCTGCTGCTGGCCGCGCTGGCGCATGGTGCTGCCTGATCACTTCAGCCTAGCCTGACACCCCACACCCCGCCGGGAGCAATTCCGGCGGGGTTTATCTTTGCCTCGTCCCCTGTCCCCGCATCGGACAGCCTGCCGGGCCGCTGAGGCTTTCTTAATCGCCTTGTGGCATGCACCTGCATGAATACGCAGATTTGCGCGGCAAGACGGGGTTAACGGCAATGGACATGGCACGGGCGGACAGTTTTCGCGACCGTAGCGCGTCTGCCGCGCCCGGCGCTGCATCCAGCACGGTCCGCCTGCTCTCGCTCGCCGAAGTCACCGAACCCGCCTTTCTGGCCGCATGGGAGCGGCTGGTGGCGCGCGCGGCCGAGCCCAATCCCTTCTTCGAGCCGTGGTTTCTCGTCCCCTCGCTACAGCAATGGGGCGCGGCGGAGCGCGTGACGGTCAAGGCGTGGTTCCTCGACGGACGGCTTGCCGGGCTGATGCCGATCGTGCGCAGCGCCAAGTATTACAGCCACATCCTTACCCATGCGACCGGCTGGCTTCATCCCAATGCCTTCTGCGGCGTTCCGCTGGTGGTGGCCGGGCAGGAAGAGGCATTCTGGCGCGCCCTGCTCGCCCATTTCGACCGCATGGCGCGCCGCGCGCTGTTTCTGCACCTGCCGCTGCTGCCCGCAGGCGGTCCGGTGGATGCCGCGCTCGAACGCGTGCTCGCCAGCAGTCCGCGCGCCCACTACCGCGTGGCCGAGGAAAACCGCGCCTTCCTCACCGGAGAGATGTCGGCGGCCGAGTATCTCGAAGGATCGATGAGCGCCAAGAAGCGCAAGGAACTGCGCCGCCAGCACAATCGCCTCGCCGAGGAAGGCACCCTTGCCTTCGAACGGCTGGAAGGCGAGGCTGGCCTCTCCGAATGGACGGCGGAATTCCTTGCGCTCGAAGCCGCCGGATGGAAGGGCGAGGCCGGTTCCGCCCTCGCCAGCGCGCCTGATACTGCGGCGTTGTTCACGCAGTCGCTCGCGGGCGCGGCGGCGGCCGGGCGGCTCGAACGGCTCGCTCTGAGGCTCGATGGCCGGCCGATAGCGATGCTGGCGAACTTCATCACCCCGCCGGGCGCTTACAGCTTCAAGACCGCCTTCGACGAGGCCTATGCGCGTTTTTCGCCGGGGATGCTGCTCCAGCTCGAAAACCTCGCGCTGCTCGAACGCCCCGATGTGGCCTGGGCCGATAGCTGCGCGGTGGAAGGCCATCCGATGATCGAACGCCTATGGCGCGGGCAGCGCCGCATGGTGAGCCGCAATATCGCCATCGGCGGGCCGCTGCGCCGCGCCGCCTTCCGCCTGCTGATGGCCTACGAAACCCGTCCCCGGAACTCCAGCCAGACGAGCACCTCATGAACGCCCCGACCCACTTCACCGATGCCCTCCCGGCCACCGTGTTCGGCGTGCCCGCCCGCACCCGCTTTGCCGCGCACTATCCCGAGCGTCCGCATATCCTGACCCATGATCTGACCAGCCACCCCCTGCTCGAGATCGAGGCGCTGGCGCAGCTCGCCGAGCAGCTGCCGATCACCTCGGTCGAATACAACCGCGGCGATCTGCCCATCGGGGTGGACGGCAAGCCCGGCTCCAACGGCCTCACCATCGCCGAGACGATCCGCCGCGTCGCCGAGGCGGAAAGCTGGGCGGTGCTCAAGAACATCGAACAGGTGCCGGCCTATGAAGACCTGCTGCTCGGCCTGCTGGAGGAAATCCGCCCCGAGATCGAGGCCGCGACCGGCGCGATGCTGACCCCGCAGGGCTTCATCTTCGTCTCCTCGCCGAACTCGGTCACGCCGTACCACTTCGATCCCGAGCACAACATCCTGCTCCAGATCCGCGGCAGCAAGGTCATGACCCAGTTTCCCGCCGGCGACACCCGCTTCGTGCCCGACGAGGCGCACGAGACCTACCATTCGGGCGGCCCGCGCGAACTCAAGTGGGATGATGCTTTCCTCACCCATGGCACCGAAT
>CAZQOO010000100.1:6355-9698 GCA_964594845.1 uncultured Porphyrobacter sp.
CGGTGATGGCCCCGCACTTCGTGAAGAACGGCCCCGCGCCCTCGGTGTCGCTGTCGATCACCTGGCGCAGCGAGTGGAGCTACCGCGAAAGCGATGCGCGGGTGCTCAATGCGATCCTGCGCGAACGTGGCTTCACCCCGAGAGCGCCCGGGCGCTGGCCGCGGCAGAACTACGGGAAGGCCTATGCCTTCCGCATCATGCGCAAGCTGGGGTTGACCGGCTCGTAAGTGGCAAGCATGGCCTTGCGCCATGACTGACACACCCTCCAGCGAACAGCTTGTCGCAGGCCTCGTGCGCCTGCTCACCGTCGAGAAGCGCGCCGCCGATGTCTATGCCGGCCCGCCGCAGGCCGACGGGATCGGGCGGGTATTCGGCGGGCAGGTGCTCGCACAGGCGCTGCAGGCGGCGCAAGCCAGCGTGACCGACGGCAAGCGCGCCCATTCGCTCCACGCCTATTTCCTGCGCGGCGGGCGCGAGGGTGCGGCGATCGAATACCGCATTGCGCGCGACTTCGACGGGCGCAGCTTCGCCAACCGCCGGGTGGTCGCCTCGCAGGAAGGCGAGGACGGCACGCCGGTGCCGATCCTCAACCTGACCGCCAGTTTCCAGCAGCCCGAAGAGGGCCTTGAGCACAACGATTCGCCGATGCCCGATGTCCCCGGCCCGGACGATCTGCGCCCCGACATGGACCTGCGCCGGGAACTGGCCGAAAAGTGGGGCGACAGGCTGGGCGAACAGCAGCGCCGCATGATGCTGCGTCCGCGCCCGATCGAGATGCGCACCATCGACAGCCTGCACTGGATGAGCCGCGAACCCCGGGAGCCGCGTGCGCATACCTGGTTCCGGGTCTGCGCCCCGATCACCGGGGCGGCCGACACCCCCGAACTGCACCGCGCGATCATCACCTATGCCAGCGACTACACCCTGCTCGGCACCAGCGCGCTGCCGCATGGCCTGAGCTGGATGCGCAGCGAGCTGGTCGGCGCGAGCCTCGATCACGCGATCTGGTTCCACCGCGATTGCCGCGCCGACGAATGGCTGCTCTACGCCACCGACGCGCCGTGGAGCGGCGGCGGTCGGGGCTTCAACCGCGGGCGGATATTCAACCTTTCGGGCGAGTTAGTGGCGAGCGTCGCGCAGGAAGGGATGATGCGGCGAAAAGTGACAAGCTAGGGCGCGGCTTGCACCACACGCCCGCCTGACCGATATGGGGCCGGTGCCCCGGATCAACCCCTTCCATCTGGTCATCGCCAATAACCTGCTCCAGAACGTGACCAATTTCACGGTCTGGTTCGCGCTAGTGTTCTGGGCCTTTCTCGAAACGCGCTCGGTATTCGTCACCGGCATGATCGGCGGCATCCACCTGGCTTTCACCGGCGCTGTGGCGATCTGGTTCGGCAGTCTGGTCGATCATCACCGCAAGCAGCGCGTGATGCTGGCATCGAGCCTCGGCTCGCTGGCCTGCTATGGCGCGGCGCTGGCGGTCTGCATCCTGACGCCTGCCGCCGAGCTGACCGACACTTCGGGCATGATGCTGTGGATCCTGATCCTGCTCACCATGCTGGGCGTGATTGCCGGCAATCTGCGGATGATCGCCCTGCCCACGCTGGTCACGCTGCTGGTGCCCGAGGACAGCCGCGACAAGGCCAACGGGCTGGTGGGCATGGTCGGCGGGATCGGGTTTCTGGTCACCTCGGCGATCAGCGGCTTTCTGGTCGCCTGGGACGGGATGCGCGGCACGCTCATCCTTGCCATCGGCGGCACGGTGCTGGCCTTCGCGCATATGCTTACCGTCCGGATCGCGGAGCCGCCGGCCCAATCGGAGACGCCGGGGAGCCGCAACGCGATCGACCTGCGCGGCACGATCACGGTGATCGCCGCCGTGCCCGGCCTGTTCGCGCTGATCATCTTCGCGACCTTCAACAATCTGCTCGGCGGCGTGTTCATGGCGCTTATGGACGGCTACGGCCTGTCGCTGATGGGGGTCGAGGAATGGGGCCTGATGTGGGCCATGACCTCGACCGCCTTCATCGTCAGCGGCATGGTGATCGCGCGCTTCGGACTGGGTGCGCGCCCCTTGCGGCTGTTGCTGCTGGTCAACCTCGTGACCTGGCTGGCCGCGAGCCTGTTCACGATCCAGCCGTCGATTGCGCTGCTGGTGATCGGCTGCGTGGTGTGGATGTTCTTCGGTCCCTTTGCCGAGGCCGCCGAGCAGACCACCTTGCAGAAGGTAGTGCCTTACGAAAGGCAGGGCCGCGTGTTCGGCTTTGCCCAGTCGGTCGAGCAGGCGGCCTCGCCGCTGACCGCCTTCCTGATCGGGCCGTTCACGCAGTTCGTGGCGATCCCCTTCATGACCACCGGCGCGGGCGCTGAACGGATCGGCCACTGGTTCGGCACCGGGCCGGATCGCGGCATGGCGCTGGTGTTCTGCCTGACAGGCGTGCTCGGGGTGGCGCTGACGCTCGCGGCCTTCGGCTCGCGCGCCTATCGCGACCTTTCGGCCGCCTATGCCGCGCCGGAACGCGCCTCATCCCCGGCTCCGTAGGACGGACCCGGCGGCGCAGCCGCCGCAAGCGCGAACGCGCGCCCGCAGCGACGCTGGCGAAGCCAGCATGAGCGAGGATTTCGCAGCCCGGATGGGCTGCGGAAAACATCAGTGCGCCAGCAGGATCGGCATCTGCGGCTCGGTCAGCATCTTGCGGGTCACCCCGCCGAGCAGCAGTTCCGCCAGCCGCGAATGGCCATAGGCGCCCATCACCATCAGTCCGCATTCGCGCATCTGCGCGGCGGAGAACAGCGTGTCGGGAATGCCGGCCTCGCCTTTCGGCACCTCGACCACCTCGCAGGCGATGCCATGGCGGCTGAGATATTCCGCGCCGCCCAGTGCGGGGAAATCGAAGCGCGGCTTGTCCTTGTCCTCGGCCACGCTCACCAGCCACACCTTGCGCGATGCCGCCAGCAGTGGCACCGCCGCGCGCAGGGCATGGGCGGCCTCGGACGAACCGTTCCACGCCACCATCACCGGCGCGGTGACATCGAGGCGGGTGGCATCGCCCGGCACCACCAGCACCGGCACCGGCGCGTGCAGCACCAGATCGCCCGCCAGTGCCGAGGGCCCGCGACCGCCCGCGCCGGCATCCGAGGGGCCGACGATCACCAGATCGGCGAGCGGCGAATGTTCGAGCAGGCGCTGCGGCGCGATGCCGTAGACGAAGCGCCAGTCCCAGGCGACATCCTCGCCCGCCAGCCGCGCCTCGGTGTCGGCGCGCAGCTTTTCGGCATTCTCCTTGATCACCGGCATCGCGGCGGCAATCGCCGAGCCGTAGAAGTCGCCGGGCGCGAA
>CAZQOO010000101.1:0-4217 GCA_964594845.1 uncultured Porphyrobacter sp.
AACCACCGACACGCGGATTTTCAATCCGCTGCTCTACCCCTGAGCTACCCGGGCATTCGCTGCGAGCGACGGGCCCAGCGGCCCGGCGAGCAAATGAGAGCGGCCCTATGGCGAAGGCGGCACAGGTTGGCAAGGGGGTTTTGTAGCCAGCGCGCAGGAATATTGCGCGTGGCTCAATCCTGCTCGCGCCAGCTGTCCTGCGCCAGTTCGTCCGGGTCCGCCGGCGGGCCGGGCACGGCGTAGGAATCGGAAAACCATCGCGCCAGATCGCGGTCGCGGCAACGCTCGGAACAGAAGGGGTGGTGATCCGGATGCCGGGGTTTGCGGCAGATCGGGCAGGGCTTGAGCTTGGTCGTCATGCCTCCACCAACTGGGCATGGGCGGCCTCGATGGCAAGCCCGGGATCGCTGTCCACGCGCACGTTGCGCCCCGTCCGGCGGGCGAGGTCGTCGAGCCACGGCTGCTTGAGCCTGGCCTTGAGCGCCGGGTGGACGGCGAGCAGCAGCACCCGGCCGCTGCCCTCGGCCAGTTCCCCGCGCCGCAACGCCATGCGCGCGGCCGCGCCCAAGCGGTGGTGCGCAAAGCGGTGCAGCAGCGAGGGGCCGCTCAGCCGGGCGACCAGCTGGACGAAGCCGAAGCCGTTCATCGCGGTGCGCTCATGCGGCCAGTGATCGAGCGCAGCGCCCAGCGCCTCGTCGACCGCGCGGCGATCCGCCTTGGCGGCAAGGGTCGGGAAGTCGATCCCGATATTCCCGCCGCAATCGAACCAGTCGAGCGCGCGGACGATCGCCGGCACCGCCGCCAGCGCCAGTTCGCGCGGCGCGCCGATCCCGTCGATGTCGATCAGCGTCATCGCCGGGGTGACGCTGAGGAGAATCTCGCCGCCGGGAAAGTCGAGGCTGGCTCTGGACGCCGCGTGCCACACCTCTTCCCACAGGCCTGCGGGAAAGCGGTGGACGATCCGGCCTTCGGGGAACGATGCGGCGGGTGCGTCGTCTCCGGCGAGCCGCGCCTGCGCGCGCTTCAGGCGCCCGCGTTCGGAAAGCGGGGCGCGGGTGATGACGAGGTCGAGCCGCTGTCCCTCGGTCGCGGTGGGCGGAAGATGATCCACCAGCGCCTCGCTGCCGTCATCGAGCAGCGCCACCCCGCGCCGCGTGCCCTTGAGCTTGGCGGTGAGCCTGCCGGTGCAGCGGGTGCCTGCGGCAAGTTCGCCCGGCCACATGATCTTCGCGGCCAGCACGCGATCGCCTTCGACCAGCAGCGCGCGGGTCTCCGCGATGCCTTCCTCGATCAGCCACTCAGCCAATCCGGAACCCCGCCGCCTTGAGCAGCGCCCTTGTGTGATAGAGCGGCAGGCCCATCACCCCCGAATGGCTGCCCCTGATCCACGCGATCAACCCCTCGGCCGCGCCCTGAATGGCGTAGCCGCCTGCCTTGCCGCGCCACTCGTCTCCGGCAAGATAGGCCGCGATCTCCTCGGCGGAGAGGCGTTTGAAGCACACCACCGTCTCGTCGAGCCGCTCGCGCAAGCTGCCATCAGGCGCGCGCAGCACCACGCTGGAGAGCACCTGGTGCCGCCGCCCGCTCATGAGTTCGAGACAGGCGCGGGCTTCGTCTTCGGTTTCGGTCTTGGGCAGGATGCGCCGTCCCACCGCCACCACCGTGTCGCCCGCGAGCACGAAGCCGGGCGCGGATACGGCAAGCGCCTTCTCGCGCCCCATCCGCAGGGCATAGGCGCGGGGAAGCTCGCCCCCCAGCGGGGTCTCGTCGATATCGGCGGGGGTGACGGCATCGGGCGCAAGGCCCAGCCGCGCGAGCAGTTCGCGCCGCCGGGGCGAGGCTGATGCGAGAGTGAGATGGGGAGAGCCCATCGCGTGGGCCCTTGGCCCTATTGCGGGCCGGGGCCGCCGCGACCCGGCATGAAGCGATAGGTGATGCGCGCCTTGGTCAGGTCATAGGGCGTCAGCTCGCACAGCACCTCGTCGCCCACCAGCACGCGGATGCGGTTCTTGCGCATCTTGCCCGCGGTGTGGCCGAGCACTTCATGGCCGTTTTCAAGCTCCACCCGGAACATCGCATTGGGCAGCAGTTCGACAACACGCCCGCGCATTTCGAGGAGTTCTTCCTTGGCCATGAAATTCCTTCTGATAATGGTGCGACGCACAATGCGCCGGTCGAAAATCTAGCGCGCTTTAGCGATGCGGGAACCAAAAGGGAAGGCTCCAGCTTTAAGGGCCGCGTGCAGCCCGATTCGGGTGATCTGCGTATCTGCGAACAGGCACTGGCTTGGAGCGGCAGTGCGAAAACCGGGACCACCACAAGGCTGGCCCGGATAACGACAAAGAACAGTACCGAAGGGACACGATGAACCTCTCCCCGCTCTCCCGTGCAATGCTGTGCGCCGGCGCCTGCGCCACGAGCCTCGCCGCCGCGCTGCCGGCCTTCGCCAGCGAGACTGCCGCCGGACAGCCGCAGCCGGTCGCGGTGCAGCAGGCTGCGGAAGAGGATGAGCCGGAGAGCGCCAGCGGCACTGCTGTGTCAGCGGACGAGATCGTCGTCAGCGGCAAGCGCATCCGTGGCCAACTGCTGGTCGATCAGGCGCCGCTGCTGCAGCTCGACGAGAACGCGATCGCGGCCGAGGGCGTCACCTCGATCACCGATCTCATCGCGCAGATCAGCGCCCAGACCGGATCGGCGCGCGGTCGCGGGGGCGGCGGGCAGCCGGTGATCCTCGTCAACGGCATCCGCATCGGCTCCTTCCGCGAATTCGCCTCCTACCCGCCCGAGGCACTGGCGCGGGTCGAGGTGTTCCCCGAGGAAGTCGCCCAGCGCTTCGGCTTTCCGCCCGATCGCCGCGTGATCAACCTGATTCTCAAGGAAAACTACTCCAACCGCGAAGTCGAGATGGAGTTCGAAGCCCCCTCGCGCGGCGGCTTTGTCCGCACCGAGCAGGACTTCGGCACGCTGCGCATCGCCGATGGTGGCCGCTTCAACCTCGATTTCGAGCTCTCCGACGCCTCGCTCCTGACCGAGGACGAGCGCGACATCATCCAGACCCCGGGTTCGGTCAGCACCGTGCCGGGCGATCCCGCGCAGGCCGAATTCCGCAGCCTCACCGCCGACACCTTCGGCTTCGAAGGCAATCTCAGCTGGGCCAAGGCGCTGATCGAAAGCGGCACCGCGCTGAGCGCCAACCTCAATTACGTCCGGAATGAAAGCCGCAGCCTCGACGGGCTCAACACCGTGACGCTGACCGCCGATCCTGCCGTCCCGGGCGTCCTGCGCACTTTCGGTGCGGACACGCCGCTGGCCCGGCGTTCCTCGACCGACACCTTCTCGACCGCCGGATCGCTGACCAAGCCGGTCAACAACTTCCGCCTGACCAGCACCGTCGACGCAAGCCGTTCGGAAACCGAAACCCGGATCGACCGGCGCTTCGATACCACCGCGCTGCGGCAGGCGGCGCTCGACGGGACGCTCGCTGTCGACGGTCCGCTACCGACCGGCGCCGATGCCGGGTTCGATGTGGCCCGCCGCCGCACGATCACCTCGGTCTTCCAGAACACCCTCGAAGGCGGGCTTGCCGACCTTCCGGCCGGCGAGATGCTGGTGACTTTCGACGCGGGCCTGGAATGGCGCCAGATCCAGAGCAGCGACACCCGCACCACTCTCGACACCACGCTCACCCGGCGGCGCCTCTCGGGCGGGGCCAACATCGTCGTGCCGATCACCAGCCGCCGCACCGGTTTCGGCGATGCGCTCGGGTCGATTACGTTCAACGCCCAGGCGGGGTTCGAGGACCTTTCGGACTTCGGCATCCTCGGGGATTACAACTTCGGCCTCAACTGGGCGCCGGTCGACGGGCTCGACCTGTCGGCGACCTACATCATGCGCGAGGAGGCACCCTCGCTGAGCGCGCTGGGCGATCCGCAGGTCACCAATTTCAACGTGCCGGTGTTCGACTTCACCACCGGCCAGACGGTGCTGGCCGATGTCACCACCGGGGGCAATCCGACGCTCCCGGCGGAAACCCAGCGTGACTGGAAATTCGCCGCCAACTGGTCGCTGCCGTTCTGGGAGAACACCCGGCTGACGGTGGAATATATCCGCAACCGTTCGGACAATGTCGTCAGCGCCTTCCCGCAGATCACGCCCGAGATCGAGGCAGCTTTCCCGGGCCGGGTGACGCGTGATGCCACGGGCCGCCTGATCGCGGT
>CAZQOO010000101.1:4317-9629 GCA_964594845.1 uncultured Porphyrobacter sp.
GAGCTGATCGGCAAGATCGAGCGCGGCGAGGATGTCTCGGCCGAGCTGCCCGGCGTCGATCCGGCCTTCATCAAGATGGCGATCGACCGTTCGCGTGCGCCCGATGGCACTATCCCGCCCGAGGCACTTGAGCAGTTCAAGCAGCGCTTCTGCGCCATGGCCCCTGCGCAGGCCGGTGCCGGCGGTGCTCCGGCTGCGGGCGGTCCGCCTGCGGGCGGGCCGGCGTTCAACCCGCTGGCCGGTCGCAACTTCCCGGGCTTCCGCTACTTCATCAACCTGACCCACGCGATCGAGCTCGACAACGAGATCCTCATCGCCGACGGCCTTGCCCCGCTCGATCAGCTCGACGGTCAGGCGACGGGCGCCTTCGGCCTGCCGCGCCATTCGAGCCGGCTCGAAGCCGGTCTGTTCGGCAAGGGCATGGGTTTCCGCCTGTCGGGGATCTACACCGGCGAAACGCGCCTTGATGGCTCGGGCCTGCCGGGCAGCACCGATCTGTTCTTCGAGGACATCGTCACCTTCAACCTGCGCGTCTTTGCCAATATCGGCGAGATCACCGGCAAGAACGAAGGCTTCCTCAAGGACACGCGGGTGAGCCTGCGGGCCGACAACCTGTTCGACGCGCAGCGCCGGGTGCGCGATTCGAACGGCGACACGCCGATCAACTACCAGCCCTTCGTGATCGATCCGGTGGGGCTCTATCTCGGGATCGATCTCCGCAAGCTGTTCTGATCCGGCTAGCTTCCGCGGCCCACCAGCTGACTTTCAGTTGGTGTGGGTGCGGGGGAACATCCAGCGGTGCGCGGGCGGCGGCGCAAAGGGCTTCCATTCGCCCTCGGGCTGCGCCAGCCGGTCGGCCATCGCCACCATCACGCTGGGGTTCACGCCGAGCCCGCAATGGCTGGCATGGACCTGGATGTTCTCGGTCGGATGGGGCCCGCGCGCCTTGCCGGGATGCTGCACGCTCCCGCGCCAGTGAACGATTCCGTCGGTCTTGGTGAAGATCGAGGTGGTCGGCACCGGCGGCGCCTCGTCCAGCCCACGGAACCGCCCGCCCTGCATCGGCTCGGGCTCCTTGCCGTTGAGCAGTTCGAACAGGCGGGCGGCGTTGGTGTGGCCGCGATCATCCGAAATCGGGCTGCCGAGGCTGATCACCAGTCGCACCTTGTCCGGGTGGAGCTTGGCGAGTTCGCGCGCCAGCACCCCGCCGAGGCTCCAGCCGATCAGCGAGACCTTGCGCCCGCTGGTGTCGGCGAGGCGTGCCAGCTGGTTCTGCAGCCGGCCGATCAGTGCATTGTCGACCCGCACATTGCGCCCCGAATCCCAGCCGTGCGGATCATAGCCGAGGCGGCCCAGCACCCGGCGCATCGGCACCGTCGAGCTGTTCGAGGCCATGAAGCCGGGTAAGGTCATCACCGCATGGCCATCGCCCTTGGGCAGCGTGGCGTAAATCGGGCTCGCCGCGTAGAACAGCCCGAGCTCGAACATCGCCCGCCCTTCGAGCAGCGTCCAGATGCGGTGCGGCGGTTCGGCAGCGGCGGCTTCAGGCTTCATTGCGGCGGATGCCATCATGCGTTCTCCCGGGCGGCGCGGCCTGAACGGGCGCGCGGCTTTGCTTTGGTTCTGGTCTTGGCTTTCGCGGCAGGCGCGGCAGCGGGCGTTCCGGCCTCCACTGCCCGTGCGGCAGCGAGCAACTCGTCGAAGCTGTCCTGCAGACACTGCGAATAGAATTCAGGGTCAGGCATGATGTCCCGGCAGGCCGTGAAGCTGATATAGGCCTCGCCGACATAGGACTGCACCACGTGCGCCAGACCGAGCCCGTCGGTGAGGCAGATCAGCGAGAGCGCCATGCTTTCAAGCCGCGCGCCGCTCGAATAGATGTGCACCGGCGGGCCGGGCACATTGGTCACCACCGTATTGAACGGCATCGCCAGCCGGTGCGCAAGGCTCACCCCGCTGAACAGCTGCGCGCCCAGCGCCATGTAGAGCAGCGGGTTGACCTTGCTCACCTCGGTCATGCGCCGCGCGCCCAGAGCGTTGGTCATCGCCTTGGAATTGTTGGTCTGGCTGTAGACATAGGCCAGCCGCTCGGCCGGGTCGGCGATATGGGTGCCGAGCGGGGCAATCATGGCGGCGACCTGATTGCCCATGTCGCCCTTCTCGTCGGTGGCCCGCACCGAGATCGGCGCCATCGCCGTCATGGTGGCCTTGGGCAGATCTCCCTTGGCACTGAGGTATTTGTGCAAGGCCCCGCCGATCACCGCGATGGCGACGTCGTTGACCTTGGCTTCGGGCAGCAGCGCGCGGATCGCCTTGAATTCCTTGAGGTCAAACGTCCGCCCTTCGACCACGCGGTGCGGCGAGATGGTGCGGTTGAAGCGCGTGCGCGGCGGCACGAGATCGGTGCTGAGCTTGAAGTCCTTGGCGATCAGCCCGCGGATTACCCCGGCGACCCCCGGCACCGCCTTGGCCGCGACCTGCGCCTGTTTCAGCGGGTTGAGCAGCGCGTTGATATAGGACTTGCCGAGCAGCTCGACGGGGCCGGGGATTTTCTCCGGCTTCCACGTGTCGGGTTTCGCCGGCGGCCCGGCATCGGGCGTCAGCGTGTGGAGCGCCTCCATCAGGTCGATCCCGCTCATCCCGTCGATCGCGGCGTGGTGGACCTTGGTGATGAAGGCGAAGCAGCCGGGTGGATAGCCTTCGACCGCATCGAGCCCCTCGACCACGGTGAACTCCCACGGCGGCCGGTTCAGATCGAGCGGACGGGCATGAATGCGCGCCGCCTGGATGCACAGCTGGCGCCAGTCCCCCGGCTTGGGCAGGGCGACATGGCGCACGTGATATTCGAGATCGAAATCCGGATCCTCGACCCAGTAAGGGTAATCGAGATCGAACGGCACCCGCACCAGCCGCTGGCGCATGGTGCGCGACAGCTGCATCCGCGAGCTGATGAACTGGAGAATGTCCTTGAACCGCACGAACCCGCCCGGAGCGGTCGCCGGATTGTAGATCAGGACGGAGCCGATATGCATCGGCGAATTCGGCGATTCCAGCGCGACGAACGAGGAATCCATGCCTTGCAACTGGCGCAAGGGTCTCTCCCGCTGGCCACCCCGTGGCGGGGCGGCTTCGGCCCGTATTCGGGCTCTTGAACAAGGGCTAAGCGCAAGCGATGCGCAAAGCAACTTTACGCAAACGGCAGGAACTGCCGTGGGGGAAGTTTGTGCGCAACTTTGTTACACATAGGCCGCCTCGGCCAGCGCCTCGGCGGCGGCATAGGCACTCGCCCAGGCCCATTGAAAGTTGTAGCCGCCGAGCCAGCCGGTGACGTCGACCGCCTCGCCGATGGCATAGAGGCCGGGGACCTTGCCGGCCTCCATCGTGCGGCTGGAAAGTTCCGCCGTGGCGATGCCGCCGGCGGTGACTTCGGCCTTGGCATAGCCTTCGGTGCCGCTGGGGTGGAAGCGCCAGTCGGCCAGCTTCGCCTGTGCAGCGCGCAGGTCCTTGTCGGAGAGGTTGCCCAATTCGCGCTCCAGACCCAGCCGGTCGGCCAGCGCATCGGCGAGGCGATCGGGCAGGCGTTCCCTTAGCAGTGTGCGCAGGTGCGTGCGGGGACGGTCGCGCTTGGCTTCCAGCAGCCAGTCGCTTGCGGCATCGGGCAGGAAGGTGACGCCAACTTCCTCGCCATGCCGCCAGTAACTCGACACCTGAAGGATCGCGGGGCCGGACAGCCCCTTGTGGGTGAACAGCGCGGCTTCGGCGAATTCGCTCTTGCCGGCGCGGGCGCGCACCGGCGCGGCGACGCCCGACAGCTCGCGGAACAGCGCCTCCTCGCCCCCCAGCGTCAGGGGCACGAGGGCGGGGCGGGGCTCGACCACCTCCAATCCGAACTCGCGCGCCAAGCGATAGGCAAAGTCGCTCGCCCCCATCTTGGGAATCGAGGGGCCTCCGGTGGCGATCACCAGCGCGGGGGCCTGCCAGCAGCGGCCATCGGCGGCGGTGACGGCGAAGATGCCGTCCGCGCCGCGCGTCACCTCCGCCACATCGACCCCGCAGGTCAGCGTCACCCTGTCGTGCGGACACTCGTCAAGCAGCATCGCCACGATCTGCTTCGCCGATCCGTCGCAGAACAATTGCCCCAGTGTCTTTTCGTGCCACGCGATGCCGTGCTTCTCGACCAGCGCGATGAAGTCGGCCGGCGTGTAACGGGCCAGCGCGCTCTTGGCGAAGTGCGGGTTGGCCGAAAGGTAATTCGCCGGCCCCGCGCCGAGATTTGTGAAATTGCACCGCCCCCCGCCCGAAATGAGGATTTTCTTGCCCGGTGCCTCGGCCTTCTCCAGCAGCGCCACGCTGAGGCCCCGCTGCCCAGCCTGACCTGCGGCGAACAATCCGGCCGCGCCTGCGCCGAGAATGATGACGTCGCTCGTTTCCACGAAGCTGCCGATAGGGGCACGCGCGGGAATTGCCAATCGCGCCCTTCCAACCCTATCTGACCCTCATGGCCCGAACCCCTGCCGGCACCCCTCACGACCCACGCGGCGCGGAACGCTTCAACGAGGAGCGCGCCGCCTATACGGTCGCGTCGGCCCAGCCCGATCTGGAGGGCGGGGTGCAGGCAATCCGCGCAACGGTGAAGGTGCTGAAGCCCGTCCCCGGGGTCTACCGCATGTGCGATGCCCGGGGCGAGGTGCTCTATGTCGGCAAGGCGCGCAGCCTCAAGGCGCGAGTGGCAAACTACACCCAGATTGCCCAGCTATCGGGGCGGCTCCAGCGCATGGTCAGCCAGACCCGCTCCATGGAGATCATCACCACCAATTCCGAGGCCGAGGCGCTGCTGCTGGAAGCCCAGCTGATCAAGCGCTTCCGCCCGCCGTTCAACGTGCTGCTGCGCGACGACAAGAGCTTCCCCTTCATCCTGCTGCGCGCCGATCACGCCTTCCCGCGCATCCAGAAGCACAGGGGCGCGCGACGGGCGAAGGGCAATTACTACGGGCCTTTCGCGAGCGCGGGGAGCGTCAACACCACGCTGAACGCGCTGCAAAAGCTGTTCCTGCTGCGCTCCTGCACCGACAGCTTCTTCAACAACCGCGACCGGCCGTGCCTGCTCTACCAGATCAAGCGCTGCTCGGCGCCCTGTGTCGGGCGGATCTCCGAGGCGGGCTACGCCGAGCTTGTCCGGGAGGCCAAGGAGTACCTCTCCGGCGGCACGCCCTCGATCCAGCGGCGCCTGGCGGAGGAGATGGAGGCCGCCGCCGAGAAGCTGGAATTCGAACGGGCCGCCGCGCTGCGCGACCGCATCCGCGCGCTGACCC